>CAYFYO010000009.1:0-59002 GCA_964347335.1 uncultured Thermodesulfobacteriota bacterium | reverse complement strand
ATGTTGTGATCAATCTTCCCAAAATAAAGACCCACGCGCAGATGCTTCTGACATTAAGCGTGAAGAACATGTTCGGATGCATTCCAGGGATCGCAAAGCCAGCCTGGCATCTCAAGGCAGGAAGGGATCGGAATTACTTTGCCAGGATGCTGGTGGAACTCTATGCCGTCCTTAAGCCTCATCTGACCATTATGGATGGAATCATTGCCATGGAGGGGAGAGGGCCAAACTCTGGAAGCACGCGGCCCCTAGACATGCTACTTGCCGGGACGGACTGTGTCGCTCTGGATTCAACCGTCACCCATCTCCTGGGGCTACCGAGGGAGAGACTCTGGACGACACGTGTGGCAATGGAAGACCATACCGGGGTCACAGACCCGGATAACATCGAGGTCCTGGGAACACCCCTCACAGATCTCGTGGTTTCCCATTTCAAGCTTCCCGAGGCTTGGGAGGTAACGTGGGGCCTCCCTGGTTTTATCACCGGACTCCTGAGAGATCTGACCACGGCGAGGCCCTTCATCGATCGAGATCAGTGTGCGGAATGTTTGAACTGCGTGGCGGTCTGTCCACCCAAGGCGATGGAGAAGAAGTCAGAGGGTGTTTTGATCGATCCAGAACAGTGCATCATGTGCTACTGTTGTCAGGAGATCTGTCCGGAGGGTGCCATCGAAATCAAGGCTGGTATCCTGTCCCGAGTTGTGGGCAGATTCAAGGGCGCCTCTCGGCGATGAGGAATATCAAACTCACCATTCAATATGATGGGACCGGATATCACGGATGGCAGATTCAGCCAAATACCCCGACGATTCAGGGGGTCCTAGAGGAAAAAATTGGAGTGATCACGGGAGAATGTGTCACTCTCATCGCCTCCGGGAGGACTGACGCTGGCGTCCATGCGCTCGGCCAGGTCGCGAATTTCAAGACAAAAAGCCAAATTTCCCTCCGAGGCCTGAAAAGGGGGTTGAACAGCCTACTTCCGAATGATATTGCCGTGACGAGGGTAGAAGCCGTACGGGAAGATTTTCACGCCAGGTTTAGTGCCAAGAGTAAGGTTTATGAATACCGGGTTTCCAACAGTTCCGTATTGGCCCCTATGGAAAGGGACTTTTCATGGCATGTCCCGCAGAGCCTGGATCTCGAAAAAATGCGGGTGGCAGCGCGGCTGCTCCTCGGAACACACGATTTCTCCTCATTTCGAGCCGCCCAGTCCGATAATCTTAATCCGGTTCGCACGCTCATGGCCCTAGAAATCCGAAGAAACCGACAAAGGATCATCTCATTTCGTGTAAGGGCGGATGCATTCTTGAAACATATGGTAAGAAATATCGTGGGTACCCTGATGGAGGTGGGAAGAGGAAAAATCGTTCCGGAATCCGTCACAGAGATACTGGAAGCAAAGGACCGGACCAGAGCTGGAATGACTGTGCCCCCGAATGGTCTCTTTTTGGTGGAGGTCGAGTATTGATGAATCCCTGACTTCGACGATTTGCCAGGCCGCGGGGTCAGGTTTTGCTTCACGGTGGTGTGTGTGTTTTTTCGATCTTACCCACGCTCTCCCCGTTTCACGGGGATCGCTCGAGCCAACAGGTAATGTCAGTCGTCAGTTGAACAACACATCCAAATCGTCATATAAGAGATGAGATGCCTTGAGCCAGGTCTCGATATACTTCTGCAATGAATGATGCGACGTCCGAGCGACGGACGAAGATCTCAGGGATCGTGTTCAAAACTCTGAGGTTCTGTGGGCTCTGGCGTGAGGTTAAGGATCCTCTAAGATCACCATCAAACAATCCCTTTTGGGTGATTTGTCCTGAACTTTCTGGGCCTCCACGGTTCGGATGATGTCTCTGTCTTTTTCGACAATCTCGCATCATGTCCCAAGAATAACTCATGAAAATCACACCAAAACTGATTGCCCGATGCGCGAATTTCGGATTTGAGATGTCGGTTCTCGGAAGACCTCGCGATCGGGTAGATGATTCGAGTTGTTCTTGACACGCCACACGAGATTGATTTTGCTCATTGGAGGAAGGAAGAAGACGATGAGTTGGAAACTAATTGCTGCCTTTGGGATCTTGAGTCTGACAGGTCTATGGCTTCATTCCACTTCGCCCGTCTGGGGCCAATCTGGATCCCCCCTCACCCTTCAGTCAAAATCGGCGGTGTTAATGGACGGGGTAACGGGCCAGATTATTCTCGAGAAGAATCCGACGGAACAATTCATCCCTGCGAGCCTGGCAAAAATGATGACCTTATTTCTCGCCCTCGATGCCATAAAGCGTGGCGATGTAACTCTGGATCAGGAAGTGGTGGTCAGCAAAAAGGCATGGAAAATGGGCGGCTCCCAAATGTTTCTCGAAGTTGGAGACAAAACCAAGTTCGTTGAACTCATCAAGGGGACTGCCGCCATATCAGCCAATGACGCCGCTCTGGCCATCGCCGAGTTTCTGACAGGTTCTGAGGAGGTCTTTGTCCACTTGATGAACGAGAAGGCCCGTTCCCTTGGCCTGAAACATACGCACTTTACGAATCCTCACGGGCTCCCCCGAAAGGGCCAAGAGACCTGTGCCCTCGATATGACTATTCTTGGATTTCACTATATCAGGGAGCATCCGGAGGCCTTGGAATACCATGTTCTTCCCACGTTTACCTATCGGGGAATAACCCAAAAAAACTGGAACCCCCTCCTTAATCTGTATGAAGGTGTCGACGGCCTCAAGACCGGGTATTTGCGTAAATCGGGATATCATATTCTCTTCTCAGCGAAAGAAGATGATCGGAGACTCGTGGGCATTGTCATGGGCGCGAAGACTCCCAAAAGCCGCAACAATGACGCGCTAAAGCTTATTGGATACGGTTTCAAAAATTTTTCCACCATGACGCTGGTTGAGGAAGGGAAGGTTGTCGAAAAAGTGAGGGTTCCGAACGGGGACCCATCCGAAGTCGGTCTCTCTGCTGCCAGGACGCTTAAGGTAACGGTCCGTAAAGACCTGGTAGAATCGGTCCATCTGAAAAAAGAGATCCCCGACTCGATCGATCTTCCAATAAGCCGAGGAGAAGTCATTGGCAAACTCGTTCTTGAGGGGGAGGGGTTTTCCAAGAAAGAGGTCGATCTTGTCGCCACCCGTGACGTGCAGGTGAAATCCTATAGGGCATACTATGCGATTGGCTTCACCGCGATCGTCGGTCTTCTTGTCTTCGGTCTTTGGCGGCGCAGAAGTCTGAGTCGAAGAAAGAAATGACCTTCGAGACCCCTGGCAATCGCTCCTCTGCTGCTCATGGGACAATTGGTGTCGTGTCCCAGTAATGACTCGCATCGTTCACCCGATCCCGCGGTCTCCTGAGAAGCGAGATCTTAAATCCGAAATTCGAATATCCCGCCCGAGGCGGGAAACAAATCCGAATATCAAATGATCAAAATGCCAAACATGTTTAGGGAATTGGAAAATTTGAATTTTGATATTGTTTCGGATTTCGAATTGGTCCCTTTCGGGACGCTTCGCCCGTGCTTCGAATTTAGCCCTTGACATCTCAGGACCTACGATCCGTTTTGGTGTGATTCTCCCAAATTCGTTTTGACACGTGATACTGGAGAATGGTTGCCCTCACGCTGGCCCATTCCGACTTGCCCGGAATGATCGACATCCGACTTCCATAAGTGCCCTTGAAAGGCTGGCAAATCGCTCGACCCCTCCCTGAACTTCAATCTGACACACCCCTCTGAGGCAGGTGTTGAGCCGTCTGTGCATGCATCTGGCAGAGACCGCTCTCACGGCCATCCACAAGGCTCGGGTGTGAGGTAACCGCTGTTGACTTTCAGCGGGAAAGAAAGTAACTTCTTTGACGGCATGGACGGGTGTCAATTCTGTGGGTAGGGGTTGGACGTAATGAAAAAGTATGAGGTTGACAATATCAGAAACGTCGGCCTATTCGGCCATGGCGGCGACGGGAAGACATCTCTCGCCGAGGCAATCCTTTTCACGGCAGGCGAAAACAATCGCCTGGGCCGTGTCGATGACGGGTCTTCCGTGATGGACTATGAGCCTGAGGAGGTTGAAAGGCGAATGACCCTGACCTCCTCGTTTGCACAGTTGGATTGGGATAAGCACAAGGTCAACATAGTCGATACGCCCGGCGATCCCAATTTCATCACCGATGCGAAGGTATGTATGAACGTCGTTGATGGAGCCGTCATGGTACTCGGGGCGAATGCGGGAGTAAAAGTGAAGGCAGCGGAGCTATGGGACCTGGCGAACCAAATCAAGCTGCCCAGAGTCGTTTACCTGAGCAAGATGGATATGGAAAGAGCCAACTTCGATCATGCGTTGGCGGAGATGGAGAAAGCCCTTCCTTCTGTCCGTGTCTTCCCGGTTGTGATCCCGATTGGCCAGGAAAGCAGCTTCCAGGGAATAATAGACCTTCTGACCATGAGGGCCTATGTATATGAAGGTGATGGAAGCGGAAAGTTCAGCCTCCAGGATATCCCTGAGGACTTGAAGGCAAAGGCAGAGCAAAGCCGAGAGAAGATGATCGAGACCCTCGTTGAGGCCGATGACAGCCTCATGGAAAAATACCTTGATGGGGGTGAATTGACGCAGGACGAACTCTACCAATGCCTCCAGAAAGGGACGGAGGACCTCATTTTTGCCCCTGTCGTCTGCGGATCTTCTGTGAAAAACCTCGGGATCAATCGAGTCTTGGACTTTATCAATGCCTGTATTCCCTCACCCGACTGGCGGGAGACCATTGAAGGGAGGGATCCAAAGACGGGGGAATCGGCGATAAAAGAGCTGAAAGAAGACGAAGCCTTTAGCGCTTTAGTTTTCAAAACGGTTGCGGATCCCTTCGCGGGGAAACTCAACATTTTCAGGGTATACTCCGGCGCGCTCAGCCCTGACTCCTCAGTGTACAATCCGACACGAGACGCGAGAGAACGGATCGGACAGATTTTTGTGATGGTGGGAAAGAAACAAAAGCCGGTTGGCTTTGCTGGAACGGGTGATATCGCAGTTGTGGCCAAGTTGAAAGAGACCAATACCGGAGATACCCTCTGTGACGAGAAGCGGCCTATTCTTCTGACTCCACCTCAAACACCGGAACCTGTTATTTCTTTCGCGCTCAGGCCCAAGAGTAAGGGAGATGAAGACAAGGTGGCGACCTCTCTCGGCAGACTTATCGAAGAAGACCCGACGATAAGAATCGGTCGGGATGAGCAGACCAAAGAGATCATTCTGTCGGGGATGGGACAGGTTCACATCGAGGTCGTTGTGGAGAGACTCAAGCGCAAGTTCGGTGTGGAAGTCGATCTGGAGGCGCCCAAGGTCCCTTATAAAGAGACCGTAAAGAGAGAAGTCAAGGGGGTTATATACCGCCACAAGAAGCAGACCGGGGGGCGAGGGCAGTTTGCCGAAGTTCATTTCGATATTACCCCCCTGGATCGAGGTAAGGGGTTTGAGTTTGAAAACGCCCTGACAGGAATGAATGTGCCCAGAAACTTTGTTCCAGCCGTTGAGAAGGGAATCGCCGAAGCACTGGGCTCCGGCGTCCTGGCTGGCTATCCTGTTGTCGATTTGAAGGTTCGCTTCTACGATGGAAAGTCCCACGAGGTGGACTCATCGGAGATGGCCTTCAAGATTGCGGCCTCCATGTGTTTCAAGAAGGGGGCGCGGGAGGCCAATCCTGTCCTTTTGGAACCGATTATGAAGATGGAAGTCGTCGTTCCCGAGGAGAATATGGGGGACGTTATTGGTGATATCAACGGCCGGAGAGGGCGGGTTCTGGGGATGGAAACACGGGGCAATTATCAGGTGGTCAGAGCCCTTGTGCCGATGGCGGAGATTCTGAAATACGACCCCGACCTGAGATCCATGACCGGGGGGCGAGGGTCTTTTTCGTTCGAGTTTGACCATTATGAGGAGGTTCCTGGCCAACTGACTGAGCGGATCATTCAGGCCAAAAGGCCGGATGACTAGGAGCGCTGCGGGCTGAAACCAATAGAATGAGAGCGGTCGTTCAACGGGTCAAATCGGCCCGGGTTTCTGTCGATGGGAAAACCAAGGGCGAGATTCATCATGGCCTATTGGTCTTTTTGGGTGTAGGGCGAGAAGATGGTCCGCAGGACGCCGACTATCTGGCCACCAAGATCTCAGGTCTGAGAATATTTTCCGATTCCTCCGGGAAGTTCGACCTCTCAGTGGGGGACGTTCAGGGCAGAATCCTCGTTGTTTCTCAGTTCACGCTCTTCGGCGACTGTCGGAAAGGACGCCGGCCGTCCTTCACCGATGCTGCCCCCCCGGAAGTGGCCCAGGCACTGTACGAACACTTCATTGAAAGAATAGGGCAACAGGGCCTCTCTGTAGAGACTGGAGAATTTCAGGCATTGATGGAGGTGCATCTGATTAACGATGGGCCCGTAACGATCCTGCTGGACAGTCGGAAACTGGCCTGAGACATGCAACGATGAATGAACGGCTCCTCGGGATTGGCAAGATTCATCATGAGTGAAGAGAAGGAGAAGGCTAAGGGCGGAATTGGCGTTGACCTGGGTCTCACAAAAGAAGAGAAAAAGCGGCTCCGCCACATCGCCTGGACCGTGATCGAGAATCGACTCCTCGATAAACCAGTCCCGGATTTTGAGGTCGACTCTGAAACGCTGAATGAGAACAGGGGGGCTTTCGTGACCCTCCACACCAAGGGCCAGCTCAGGGGCTGTATTGGTAACATCCGGGGGGACCGGCCACTCCATCAAACGGTGGCAGAAATGGCAGAGGCGGCTGCCTTCAATGATCCGCGGTTTGCGCCGCTCAGCCGGGAGGAGTTAAAGGATCTCGACCTTGAGGTATCGGCGCTGACTCCGCTCAGGCAAGTCGAGGACATTGAGGAAATCGAAGTCGGAAAGCACGGTATCTACATCGAAAAGGGATTCTTCAGTGGTCTCCTCCTCCCTCAGGTTGCCACCGAATATGGGTGGAATCGGATGACATTTCTCGAGCACACCTGCTATAAGGCTGGACTTCACAAAGATGCCTGGAAGGAGAGAGGCACGAAGATCTATATATTTTCCGCGGACATCTTCTAATGTACTGTCTCAGTAATAACTTGCGAAATTCCCCCGACCCCATGGTGTCCTGAAAACCGACATTTTAAATCCGAAAATCGAATATCGAAATCGGAAACAAATCCGAATATCAAACGATCAAAATGCCAAACATGTTTCGGGAATTGGGAAATTTGAATTTTGATATTGTTTCGGATTTCGAATTGGTCCCTTTTGGGACGCTTCGCTCGTGCTTCGAATTTTGGACCTTGACATCTCAATACGTATAATCGGTTTTGGTGTGATTTTCACAAATTAGTTTTGAGACGTGATACTCGCCCCTATTATTCACGAATTCCGGAGATATATTGAATAATGCAGGCTAGAGGTGACGTGGGAATGTATCGTCTAAGGGCGGGAGTTACGGGTGTGTTCCTTCCGCTTTCCGGGTTGGCCTTTTCCTCTTGCTTTTTCCCGCCACGACGATTGTGATTTCTCCCCTGATTTTCCCTTCACCGAGTTCCTGGAGGATCTGGCTGATCGGTCCTCTCAAGACGTCTTCAAACACCTTGGTGAGTTCTCGAGCCACGGCGATTTCGCGATCACCGAGGATCTCCAGAAGATCTCTCAGCGTTGCCACGAGGCGATGAGGGGATTCGTACAATATGATCGTACGATCCAAATCCTTCCATCTTTCAACGGCCCTCCTTCGTTTCGAAGGTTTGCTCGGGAGAAATCCAAGAAAGAGAAAGCTGTCGGTGGGAAGGCCAGAAATACTCAGGGCCGCAAGTGCAGCAGAAGAGCCAGGGATTGGGACCACCGAAATGTTATGGGATATGGCCTCGCGGACGAGTCGAAATCCAGGGTCCGATATACCTGGCGTCCCTGCCTCGGACACGAGGGCAACACGCTGACCTTGCTCGAGGCGGGCGATGATCGCCTCAGCTTTTCTCAGTTCGTTGTGTTCAAAATACGACGTCTGGGGTGTGCAGATCCCGTAGTGGCTCAGGAGCTTCTTGGTTGTCCGCGTATCCTCCGCAGCGATGAGGTCGGCTTCCTTCAATATCCGGATGCCCCGAAGCGTCATATCCTCTAGGTTTCCGAGCGGCGTGGCAACCACATAGAGTATTCCTCTTGCAAGGGCCTGCTTGTTCATGGCAAACCCCTTCAATCCTCTTTCTTTGCGTGTTCCCAGAGCCTATCCATCTCGACGAGGGATGCCTCCTCGAGTGTTCTATTCGACCTCTCAAGGGCTCTTTCGATATGCTGGAACCGCTTGATGAATTTGTCAGTCGTCTTCCGGAGTGCCTCCTCAGGATTGATCCCTTCGAGTCGAGCCACATTGACGAGAACAAAAACCAGATCGCCGACTTCATCTTCTATTTTTCGGTGATGGCCCTGCGAAAGGGCCTGATTCAATTCATCAATCTCCTCATCGAGTTTTTTGAATACGTCGTCGGTTTTCTCCCAATCAAAACCCACTTCACTCACCCTTTCTGTGATCCGATAGGCCCTCAAAAGGGCAGGCAGATGCCTGGGAATGCCTTCAAGGATCGACCTCCGATGGCCCTTCTCTTTCCCCTTGAGGGCGGACCAACTCCTTTCTACCTCCCTTGAAGATGAAACCCTTCTCTCACCGAACACGTGAGGGTGACGATCGACCATCTTTTTTGAGATCCCCTCGATGACCTCCCAGATGTCAAAGGCCCCCTGTTCCTCTGCAATGCGGGAAAGGAAGAGGATGTGGAACAGGAGATCTCCCAACTCCTCTCTGAGCGCCTCAACGTCGTGGGCTTCAATGGCCTCAATGATCTCGTACACCTCCTCAATGAGGTAAGTTTTGAGGCTGTCCATAGTCTGCTCCTTGTCCCATGGACAGCCGTCGGGAGACCTCAGGCTTTCCAGGATCGAGACCAGTCCTGTGAACTCCTCTGTCCCTTTTTTCATCCCTCTTCCCAAAGCCTCATGAAACATAGAATAAAACCCGAGCCTTTGCAAGACTCGTCAACGAGGGCAGGCCCCCGATGTTCATTTTTGTGCACGATTGGCCTTTTTTGAAAACAAACGGAGTCAGGAGTCAGAATTCAGGAGTCAGAGTCGGACTGCCCCCAGGAGCGTTCGGCCAGCGTGCGTTTCTGTCTGACGCCTTCTGACTTCATCCCGTCTTCGTTTCGCACTTGCCAAAAAAAACTCATCTCGTGCAGGTGGACGGACATCCCGATCTGAGCAAACAGATGAGCCTATGCGTGCCAATTCCATATCTATTCTGTCTCCTAAATTCTGACTCCTGACTCCTGACTTCTGACTCTTGACTCCTGAATTCTGTCCGCCGACTCCTCAAACAGACTTGGCACGGTCTTTGAATGTCCAATCGGTTAGCTCTGAGTTCACCTCCTTTCTTTGGCAGAGTCTTTTGTACCCCCCCTTGAAGACTCTGCCTTTTTTTGTCTCCCCTGTGATTTTTATGTCATTTATTTGACTCTTCGTGCAAAAATCCTAACGCTTTTATCCATCCCTCCTCATGAGGGTCCTTTTTCTATATTTCTCATCCCCCGTCTTTTCCTTCGTCATCATCGGATCGCTTCGGAAAAACGGGGAAACCCGCCGGGAAGTTTCGTCTTGCTTTGGGTATTCTTTTGTGTTATTTTTCTGCGTTATTGTAAAAATCATATTTTTTTCAATAGATTAGGGGTGTTCTCCCGAATCGGACGTGGTCTGGAGCGAACCCGCGGCGGACACAGGAGAAAGGAATGGATTACAAGGCGACGCTGAACCTACCGAGAACAGACTTTCCGATGAAAGCGGCACTTTCTCAGAGGGAGCCTCAATTTCTAAAGAAATGGGACGGACAAAAGATCTACGCCAAGATTCTTCAGCGATCGGAGGGCAGACCGAAGTACATTCTCCATGATGGCCCCCCCTATGCGAATGGCCATATTCATATCGGTACCGCCTTGAACAAGATTCTGAAAGATTTTGTCGTCAAGTCAAAGTTCATGGGCGGTTTCAACAGTCATTACGTTCCTGGATGGGACTGCCACGGTCTTCCCATTGAAAATGAGGTAGACAAGGAGCTGGGGAGCAAGCGGGGGAGCATGACCGTGACTGAAGTGCGCCAGCGGAGCCGGGAGTTTGCAGAGCGGTTTCTCAATATCCAACGGGAAGAATTCAAACGGTTGGGTGTACTCGGGGAGTGGGAATTGCCCTACCTGACGATGAGCTATGACTATGAGGCGACCATTGCCAGGGAGTTTGGCAAATTTGTCGGAAAGGGGAGCGTATACAGGGGAAAGAAGCCGATCCATTGGTGTTATCACTGCAAGACGGCACTGGCCGAGGCCGAGGTGGAATATGAAGACCGTACGTCTCCCTCGATCTACGTCAAGTTTCCCGCCCGATCCGATTTTGGGGAGAGATTGGGGTTTCTCAAGGGGAAGAAGGTCTCCATCGTGATCTGGACCACAACGCCGTGGACCATTCCAGCCAATCTGGCCATCGCGTTTCACCCAGATTTTGACTATGTGGCCGTGGATGTGGGCGATGAGGTGCTGATTCTCGCCGAGGCACTTCTCGAATCCTGCATGCGGGAATTTGGTTTCTCGAAGTACAAGGTCTTGGGTCGCTTCAAGGGGAAGTCGGTGGAAAACCTGAAGTCTCGACATCCCTTGACTCAGGGCGATTCCTTGCTGGTCCTGGCTGATTATGTGACTCTTGACGCGGGGACTGGGTGTGTTCATACCGCCCCGGGCCATGGGAAAGAGGACTACGAGACGGGACTCGTCTATGGCCTCGACATCTACACTCCTGTTGATGACGATGGAAACTTCACGGATGATGTTCAGTTCTTTGCCGGCCAATTCGTTTTCGATGCGAACGAAGCGGTGACGAAGAAGCTCGATGACGTCGGGGCATTACTGAAAAGGGGAGAGATGGAACACTCCTATCCGCATTGCTGGCGCTGTAAGAACCCGATAATATTCAGGTCAACTGAGCAGTGGTTCATCTCCATGGAAAAGAATGACTTGAGGAAGAAAGCCCTGAAGGCCATAGAGAAGGTGGAGTGGACACCTGCATGGGGGAGGGATCGAATCTATGGGATGATCCAGAACCGCCCAGACTGGTGTATCTCGAGGCAGAGGGCTTGGGGAGTGCCCATCACGATTTTCTACTGTACATCTTGCAGTGATGCCCTGGCAGACGAAAACCTGATCAACCATGTGGCCGATCAGTTCGAAAAAGAGGGGGCCGACGTCTGGTTCAAGAGGACATCGGAGGAACTGCTCCCCTCGGAAACGATCTGTCCGAGTTGTGGAGGGAAGGAGTTTCGTAAAGAGAAAGATATCCTCGATGTCTGGTTTGATTCAGGGGTCAGCTACGCCGCTGTTTGTGAAAAGCGAGAGGAGTTGAAGGCTCCCCCCGACCTTTACCTCGAGGGGAGTGATCAGCATCGAGGCTGGTTCCATAGCTCCCTTCTGGCTTCGGTGGGAACGCGGGACATTGCCCCGTACAACGAGGTTTTGACCCATGGCTTCGTGGTGGACGGGAAGGGTGAGAAGATGTCCAAGTCCAAGGGCAATGTGATTACCCCGGATTCGGTCATCGAAAGATATGGGGCTGAGATCTTACGACTGTGGGTTGCCGCCGAGGACTATCGGGACGACATCAAGATCTCGGAGGAGATCCTAAAACGACTCACGGAAGCCTACCGAAAGATTCGCAACACATGCCGTTACATTCTGGGCAATCTTTACGACTTCGATCCGACGAAAGACGCGATTGCCTATGAACATCTTTTGGAATTGGACCAGTGGGCCCTCCACAGGTTCCAGAAGACGATCGATCGGATCCTCAGGGCCTATCAGCGTTTTGAATTCCACATTGTTTTCCATACGCTGAATAACTTCTGTTCTGTGGATCTCAGCGCATTCTATCTGGATATTCTCAAGGACCGCGTCTACACGAGTCGCGCCGTTTCGCTTGAGAGACGATCCGCCCAGACGGCCACGTTTGAGATCCTGCTGGGTCTAACACAACTCATGGCACCCGTCCTAGCCTTCACAGCGGAGGAGATCTGGCAGCATCTTCCCCCGGATCAGGGACGAGCAGAGAGCGTTCATCTGACCGGTTTCCCCAGTGTCAATGAACAGCACGTGGATGAAAGACTCGCCGAGAAATGGGAGAGAATCCTCGCAGTACGGGAAAAGGTCTCGAAGGCTCTGGAAGTGGCGAGGAATGAGAAGCTCATCGGACATCCCCTTGACGCAAGAGTCGATATTGACGCCTCTCCGGAGATGATGGAACTTCTGGAGCCACTGTCCGGTGAACTGAAGGGAGTGTTTATTGTCTCCCAGGTTTTTCTGAAAGAGGATCCGAGCATCAAGGGGGTTGAGGTTCAGGTACGAAGGGCAGAGGGGAGAAAGTGTGAGCGGTGCTGGAATTATGACACCCATGTGGGAACGGACAAGAGGCATGCGTCACTGTGCCAACGTTGCCTGGCAGTGATTGAATAGGGGCGAACGATTATTTGATGGTCTGTTTTTTTCAGGGGTTCATATTGGAGGGGTCCCCCATTTTTGCGGGAGTCTGCTATCTCCGGGCGATTCGCCTGCGGCGGGGTGGGATTCCCAGAAAGACTGGAGACCGGAGACGAATTGCCCTTTTCCTTGACCCTGTGAGCGCAGAGTCGGCGAATCCCGATAAGGGTCGCCGCATGCCTCCCGTGCGTTCCCGGTGATCCTGTTCCCGCCTTTGGCGGGACCGGTGGTGAATCTGTTCGCCCAGAATCGAACGGCAATGGAAGGAGGAAAGTTGACCAGGAAGCATAAGATCTTGTGGATTACTTTGCCACTCGTTCTGTTTCTCGATCAGCTCATAAAGTACCTGGTCGAGGGCGCTGTCCCGCTGTATGAATCGATCCCCGTCATTAGTGGTTTTTTTAGCATCACCCACGTAAAGAACACGGGGGCGGCCTTCGGCCTCTTTGCAGGGGGGATTAGTCCCTTCCGCACGTTGTTTTTTGGTGCCATTACCATCGGAGCTTTGATCGTCATCTTTTTGATATTCAGACGGATCAGGGAAGAGAGAATTCTCGTTCCCCTCTCTCTTGCCATGATCATGGCTGGCGCCGTCGGCAATTTGGTCGATCGAATTCGTTGGGGCTATGTTACGGACTTCCTTGACTTTTACTGGCGTGAGTATCACTGGCCAGCATTCAATATTGCGGACTCAGCGATCACGGTTGGGGTCTTTCTGCTACTGTTCGAAAATCTGTTTCTCAGCGGAAAGAGGGGTGAGTCGCACGACCGAGCGCGCTCTTCCTGAGGTGGGCATCATGTCAGTTCGGGACCTCCTGAAATATCCTCAGGCAGAATTGAGGAAGAAATCGAAACCCGTCGAAGAACTCACTGAGGAAATCAAAAGTCTCATCCACGACATGAGGGAGACCATGTATGCCTCGGGAGGTATCGGACTCGCAGCCCCCCAGCTTGGCGTTAATCAGCGGGTCATCGTCGTGGATGTGAGTCCCTATCAACGGGACCAAAAGCCATTTGCCCTCATCAACCCCAAAATTGTTTCGAGTGAGGGTGGGCTGGATAGCGAGGAAGGATGCCTGAGTGTGCCGGACCTTGTGGAGACCATCAAGAGGAAGGAGAAGATCACCGTCCGCGGGCTCGATGAGGAGGGAAGAGAAGTGGAGATCGAGGCGAGTGGTATGCTGGCCATCTGCCTTCAACACGAGATCGACCACTTGGATGGGCTGACCGTTGTTGAGCGGCTGAGTCCTTTGAAGAGAGGGATGATTCGGAAAAAATTGAAAAAGGCTGCCAGGATTCAGTCATGAAGGGGTCCCTTAAGATCGTATTCATGGGGACTTCTGGTTTTGCGGTCCCGATTCTCCAATCCCTTTTCGACAATTATCCAGTCATCGCCGTTGTCACTCAACCAGACCGGCCCAGAGGGCGAGGACGGCTCCTTTCTGTATCACCGGTGAAGGAACGGGCACGCGCACTTAGGGTCCCCGTGTATCAGCCAGAAAAGGTGAGAGACCCTGCTTTTATCGAGAAGATCAGGAGACTCGGGCCTCGTTTAATCGTCGTCGCCGCCTATGGGCAGATCTTGCCTCGCGACCTTCTTGAGGTTCCAGAGATGGGTTGCGTTAATGTTCATGCCTCTCTCCTTCCGAGGTATAGAGGGGCAGCTCCGATCAATTGGGCTATTGCCGAGGGCGAGTCAGAAACGGGGGTAACGACCATCATGATGGATGAGGGGATGGACACGGGGCCGATTCTTTTGCGCCGAGCCGTTCCCATTGATCCTGAGGACAACACCAGTTCTCTCCAAGACCGGTTGGCGAAGGTCGGGGCGGAACTCGTCGTGGAAACCATCCGAGGGCTAAAACAAGGGGTAATCCGGCCCAGGCCTCAGGATGCGGATCAGGCAACTTACGCGCCTCCCCTGAAAAAGGAGGATGGCCGAATCGATTGGACCCAGCCGGCGAGGGTCCTCTACCGACGGATACGAGCTCTGAGTCCATGGCCGGGGTCATTCACCCAGATGGAAGGGAGGATTTTGAAGATCTTCTTGGCGGACGTCGATGAAACGCCTCATCGTCAGCGACCGGGTTGTATTGTCGATGTGGGCCCCCAAGGCGTTCGAGTGGCCGCTGGAGAAGGTTATCTCATCCTGAAAGAGATTCAACTTGAGGGGAAACGGCGCTTACCCGTGAAAGAGTTCCTGCTGGGCCACCCCGTCGAGGCTGGAGCAATCCTCGGCAGTTGAGGGGTCGGGGGCCGGCTCTGAGCTTTCAGTAAAAAAAAGAAAGGAAAGCTGACCCGACGGCATGGAAAATGAAGGATCCTAACAAATGGCTTCTTCAAAGAAGGTCCGAAGGAGCTGATTCCTGACTCCTGATTTCTGACTTCTGATCCGATATTCGGTTATCTCATGGAAAGATCTCAACCGCAGAAAAGAATATTCATTGGACTCCTCCTTTTTACCTGTCTCGTTCTTCTGGGTGTCGTGTTTGTTTTGTGGCTGGTGCCGTATATCGGTCTTTCCCGTATTCATCATTCCGCCCCTTTGATGCTGGCCATATTCTTCGGCCTTTTACTGTTCCTCGTGTTTTTGGGGGTCGCCCTTCTCGTGCTCACCATTCTTTTGAGTAAAGATATTTTTCTGTCACAGAAGTTGAGGGGGATTGTCATCCAGGTGTTGTTCCCTTTTATGGTGATTGCTGGCAAGATCGTGGGAATTTCGAAGAAGACGGTGCAGCAGTCCTTTATCGCCATCAACAATCAACTGGTCCTGTCGAACTCTCATCGGGCCAAGGCAGAGCGGATTCTCCTTCTCCTGCCTCATTGCACCCAGGACTTCGAGTGTGATGTTAAGATCACGGGAAATATCGAGAATTGTCGGAAGTGTGGCAAGTGCGAGATCAAGGATCTGATTGAGCTTTCCGAGAAGTACGGTGTTCAGATCGCTGTCGCAACGGGTGGAACCCTGGCCCGGCGCATCATTGTTCAGAATCGGCCGCAGGCAATTGTTGCAGTGGCTTGTGAACTCGACCTCACAACGGGGATCCAGGATGCTTACCCCGTGCCGGTTATCGGGATCCTCAACGAACGGCCGTACGGGCCATGCATGAATACCAGGGTAGACATCGAGAAGGTTAGGGAAGCAATCCGGTACTTCCTAAGGAACTGAACCTCCCTTTTTGATCGATGAAATCTCCGCGCCATGTGGCTCTGGACATTCTCATCTCTGTCGAGAAGAAGAAAGGCCACCCCGATGATCTGCTGGACCGGGCTTTCAAAAAACACCGATCCCTCTCGGATCTTGACCGGGCTTTTGTCACGGCGCTCGTCTATGGGACGCTGCGCTGGCAGGGCAAGATCGACTGGGTTATTGCTCGCTTCTCCAGGTTCAAGATCGAACGTATTGAGAGAGGTATCCTGCTCATTCTCAGGCTGGGGGTCTACCAGCTTCTCTATCTGACGAAAACGCCCTACCGAGCCGCTGTCAACGAGTCGGTGATTCTTGCAAAAAGGCTGAAGCACGGAGAGGCTGCCGGCTTTATTAACGCCGTGTTGCGCCGGATCATACGAGAGGGCGTGCCAGGCGGACTCATCGAGGCGAAGGGATCACCTCAAGAGGTTCTCGCCGTAGAACAGGCCTTCCCCTTGTGGGCGGTCGAAAGACTCTGGAACTCCTGGGGGGAGGCGGAGACAAGAGCATTTTGTGAGGCTTCGAATCAGATTGCGCCACTAACCCTCAGGGTCAATACCCTGAAAATCGATCGTGAGATGCTAATGGCTCGGCTGAGTCGAGAGGGCCTCTCGGTGAGACCGACGGTCTATTCCTCAGAGGGTATCCTGGTTGAGGATCCACCGCCCGTTTCGAAAATCCCCCTTCTCGACAGCGGGTACTATCAGATCCAGGATGAGGCGGCCCAGTTGATTACCCATCTCGTGAGTCCGAAACCGGACGAAAGGATACTCGATGCTTGCGCCGGGCCCGGAACGAAGACGAGCCATCTGGCCCAGGTGATGAAAGACCGAGGGAAGATTTACGCCATCGACATCGACGGAGCTGGGTTGAGGCGTCTCAGGGAATCCTGTCAAAGAATGGGGATCACTTCCGTGGCCGCGCTGAGGCGAGATGCGACTCAGCCCCTCTCGCTTGCCAGCGGGGGAGAGTTTGATGCGATTTTGGTCGATGCGCCCTGTACGGGATGGGGCACGATCCGGAGAAACCCAGATATTAAGTGGCGGACAGGTCCTCAGACGGTTGGCCGAATGGCTTCCCTCCAAACAAAACTTCTCGGTAACCTCGCCAACCTTCTCCGAAGGGGTGGTCGAATGGTATACAGCACGTGCACCGTATTCGAGGAGGAGAACGAGAACCTCATTGAAGGATTCCTCAGGGAAAGAGGAGACTTCTTTTTGGAATCGATGAAGTCCTGTCTCCCTGATCAAACCCTGTTTGACACCAGAGGGTTCTTCAGAGCCATGCCGAATCGTCACCACATGGATGGGTTCTTTGCGGCGAGGGTCGTCCGACGATGATAAAAAAGCAGAAGTGCTACCGCAAGGCCTTTGAAGTTGCCTGTGAGGAAATTCGTTCCCTGGACCCAGCCGTAATCGCCACGCGCAGTGGTGCTCGCTACCGGGTCCGAAGTGGGATTGAGGAACTCACCCTTGTTTTCTTTGGCGATCCCTACACCCTTGTCTTTCCTGAGATCGAGATCAGTTCGCCGACAAAGCAGACCATTTCACTCGTCGCGAGAATCATTCTCCTCCATTATCTGCTCCGTGCAGATGGAACTGAGCCGAGGGGCGATCTTGTCCCGTACAAGGAGATCCCTGGGGGTCTCATGTACGCCCCAGTGTTTCAGAGACGGGTGGTGGATCCGCTTTTGAGTGAATTCGGACAAGTTCCTGGGAGGTTTCTTCGCGTGGGGACCGCCCTGGGAGGAGAGGAGGCGAACTTTGGCGATGTCTCCTTCTCTCTGAGAGTCCTTCCTCGGGTGGTGATAACATTTGTATTGTGGGAGGGAGACGAGGAATTTCCAGCGTCTATTCAGGTCCTTTTCGATCGGGTGGTCGATCGATACCTTTCTCTGGAAGACATTGTCGTCCTTGGAGAGATGACGTCCAGGCGGCTGATGGCAGGAGAGTTACAACGAGAGTAATTGTCCCTTGCGTCCTGACTCCGAGCTTGCCCACTCTGCCGGTTGGACCAACCGGCTCTATGCTTGCCGACCTTGCAAGTAAGCCTCAAGCTCAGCCCTCAGCACCTTCCAACCTCTTCCGACCTTTCTCGCCTTAATCTGTTTCGTGTAGATCAGCTTGAGAAAGGTGGGCCTCGAAATCCTGAGGTATCTGCATGCTTCCCGAGTTGTTAAGACTTCGTGTTTTCCTCTGATCATGAGTCTGCTCCTCTTCAGCGTTTTTTTCGCAAAAAAAACCGGGCCTCTCTGGTCCTGCGGAAAGCCCGGTTCGTGCCAATTCGATTCTGTCTCCCTTCGGCAACCCGGCCGACCCTTCCTGTGGGTCCCGTGGCTTTCCGTCCCACCCTTCCGGATGGTTTGGCTTTTCGGAGAGATGTTTTGGCTCTTATTTATGCGAATGCTATGCCATTTCGATGAATCAGAAAAAGTCAAATATAATCAGTAGCTTATGAAAAAAGGGGGTTGTCAGGACTTGACAGAACTGTTAATTGAATTCATAGTAATTAACATTTTTTCACAGTAACAGGGCCGCATTGACCTTCCACGAGTACCCGTTTGACTGAGTTTAATGGCTGTTAACGGAAGGTCCGCTCGCCGTGAGATACCGGTCATATATGGCAAGAAAATTGCAAACTTTGATGTGAATCTCTATCGATCCAGAAATTTTCCCATCCCTCGATCCATGGATACGCAGCCCCCCGACCAAAATCTTGGTCAATCAGCATCGGCTGATGACGACCGCAAGGAGATCCAGACCAAACTCTCCCAGTTTGTCCTCTCCCTGATTCAGGCATTTCTCCGCACGGGTTACTATACCCCTGACCACCCCGAATCGAAAAAGGCTAGGGTAGGACTCTATGAGGATTTTCAAGCCCTCTTCGTTCAAAAGGACGAGCTAACCTTTATGGTTCGCGATGATCCCGGGGGGAAGAATATCTTGATCGAGGGCTTGCTGCCAGAAACCCAATACCTGAGTCGCCTGATGCTTCGAGGGATGGCCGAAATGTACATCCCCAGATTTGCGAAGTTCCTTGAGCGTAAGGACCTCCTGAGCCTTAGCCTCAAAAATAGCATGACCCGGGAGGAATTCACCAACTTTGTCGACGTCATGAGTGAGCCTAAGTTCGTCGACACCCGGAGCGAGACAGAGAAGGAAAAATTCGGTCGGACTCTCCAGGAGCGAGGCATTTTCAACATTTCGTACATCTTCAACGAAGAACTCCTCGCGATGAGTCGCAACATCCCGTGGCGAGCCCAGCTCGCTCTCACTCGCCTCAAGAAGGACCTCAGAACGATCCCCCTATACCGGAATCTGGATACGGAAGGGCGGAAAAGGGTCAAACGAGAGATCGTCCAGGATGTCACCCGCCCTATTCAAAACGCCGAGGTCATGTACCATGTTTTGACGAACAGCGATCTCGCGGTCACCCAGGAATTCAACGAGTCTGAGATTGACAGCGCCGTCATCCTTTCTCTCTCAGAAGATCTTCTTCTCAGGACGGCGGAAACAGTGCTCAAGGAGATTTTCGGTCAAGAGAATGAGGAACCTGCTCAGGGGAAAGCCGTGGAGATCATCAGAAAGATTGCCCTTGTTTTACGCGAGCGGGAGACTCCAGGCAGCGAGGTTGTGCTCGAAAGGTGTTTCAAGGGGAAACTGATTTCCTTTGAACAACTCCCTGCGGCGATCCAGCACAAAGTCAAGCTCGAACGACTCACGCAGAAATTCCTCAAGTATAGCAGCGACTTCTTCACCCAGTTCGATACCGTGGAGGATCGTGAAAAGTACCTTCAGCTAGCCCGAACCTTTGTCAGAATCATGCCGGAGCTGATCCGGCGCGATCGGTTTGAAGAAATCCTGGAGATTGTGACCCACATCGATCGCCACTTCAGCGAGAAGAAACACCACTCAATCTATGCAGGGCAAATTCTGGAAGAGATTGGAACCGGTGAGATTCCAGAGGCCCTGAAGGGGAAATTCCTGTCCGAGAAGAAGGAGATTCGCCAGGCGATTGCTCCGATTTTTCTCAAACTCCACGTCGGATCGGTGCCTCACTTGCTTGCCATCCTGAAGGAAAGCGACGACAAATGGGTGCGGAAAAACGCGTGTGAGATCCTCGTCGAGATCGGTTCGGTGGCGATCAACTTCATCCTTGACGCGCTCAATAAGAAAGAGATCGGGATAGAAGCCACGGTTGACGTCATTCGGGTTCTCGGAGAAATGGAGAGTGATAAGTGGATTCAGCCGCTGGCCAGGACGCTTGAGTCTAATTTGAGTCATAAGGACCCGCGTTTCAGAGGAGAGGCCTTATCCGTCTACGCTCGGGTTCTGGGAGGTGAAGGGGAGAAGGTGTACCTCCGTCTCCTGGCCGATCCGGATCTCGGCGTTCAGAGGAGAGCGATTCAGTGTCTCGGTCGAATCAAGAGCGAAACAGCCTTGAGAAAGTTTCTCACCATGCTGGAGGAATTCGAGCAATCCCCCTCAGAGGAAAGCCACGAGATGGAGAGCTGCCTTTTCGGTGCGCTGGGTTTCTATGGCGCTCTTGATGGACCAGGCTCAGGGATCCTGGAGGATTTCCTGCTCGAGACACTCAATCGTCGGCTAAATGTGGGGCCCCTCATGTTTTTGAGGAAAAAGAAAAACGCCCTGAGCGAGGAGTCCTTGTCAGCGATTTGTGAAACTCTGGGGAAGATTGGAACACATAAATCCAGTCGGGTTCTCAAAAAGCTCGAGAAACAGAGTGGTACGGTATGGGGTAAGAAGGCCGCCGAGGCCTTGAAGAGAATTGCGGAAAGAGAGAAAAGCCCCACGGACAATCCATCTGCTGCCTCCTGAGATCACCCCTCCTATTGTGTCCAAAGTTCAATGCCCTCTTTCCACGCCGTTCTTTCGGCGCTTTGAGAGAATACCCTTGTCTCTCCCCTTCGGAACTGCTTAAATGGAAACAAAGAGGAACCGCCTGCCCCGCAGAGTGATGGTTCTGATCCGAAGAGAAGGGAGAGTCAAAAATGCCGGATATTCTCTACGTCTCTTTATCAGATATGCATCTCGGAGAAGAAGACAGTCTCCTGACTCATGTCGAAGCAGATGGAACCCAAACCGTACCCACCCACCCAAGCCCGGTCATGCGGCACCTCGTCGCATGTCTGAGAGATCTCGTCTCGAAAAATGAGAATGCGGGAAAGCCGACCCTCATTCTGAACGGAGATATCCTCGAAATGGCCTTGACCACGACAAATGAGGCGGCCATGGTATTTGAACGGTTCATGGAGCTGATCATGCCGCGGAATCGGGAGCTTTTTGAGAGGATCGTCTACATTCCCGGCAACCATGACCATCATCTATGGGAGTTCGCCCGCGAAACCCAGTATGTGGAGTATATTCGAAAACTCCGGGTCAAAGAACTGCCGATCCCCTGGCATACAACCAATATGTTTGTGCGAGATGGCGTTGAACAGGTCCACTCCTATTTCCTGACCAACCTGATAAAGCGATCCGAGGAGTTCGAGGATTTTCCGATCTTCACGGCTTATCCCAACTTCGGTCTCCTGAATGAAGGCCACGAGAAATGTGTCATTTTCCACCATGGTCATTTTGTTGAGCCACGCTATCAACTCATGACGACCTTGAGAAATCTGATTTTTCCCGGACGGAAGAAGCCACGGCAAATCTGGGACATAGAGGCCGAGAACTTTGCATGGATTGATTTTTTCTGGTCAACGATGGGGCGGTCTGGGGAGGTTGGCCATGACATCGAACTGATCTACGAGAAGATGCAGAACAAGCGCGAGTTCAAGGAACTCCTTTACTCGCTGGCAGACGGTGTTTCCAGGAGGCTTGGGTTGCCCGGCTGGATCGGTGTCACAATTGCCAAAATCCTCACCCTTATCTTCAGCGGTTCGGTTGGTCGGATTACGGGTAGCGAAAGAACCCATGTGGATCATGTCTTGAGTGAGGGAGTCCGAAACGGCCTTGTGGAATACATGAACGGCCCCTTAAAGGAACAGGTTCTTGCAGAAAAGGGGCGCATGCTCCGGGAAATGGCTTTTGTTTTTGGTCACACCCACAAACCCTATCAAGAGAGGCTCGAGGCCGATCGAAATTCGGCGTGGAGAGCCGTATACAATACGGGAGGTTGGGTTGTGGAAACCGTCAGGCGAGAACCCATGCACGGCGGCGCGGTGGTTCTTGTCGACGAAAACCTAAATCTTACCTCTCTTCGGATGTATGATGAATCAGAAGATCTGGGGAGTTACGTCGTGGAGGTTGCCTCGGCTGGCGAAAGAGAGAATCCATTTCACGAGAGGATCGTCAAACTGGTAAAGGAGAGAAGAAAGACTTTCAGGGAGTTTTCAAAGGTTGTTGGAAGCGAGATTGAGGGTCGCGCCCAAATGCTGAAATCTCGATCGAAGAAAAGGGAATAACCGAGAAGGACGAGGCCTGGACGACCCGCTGACAGAAGATTTACTTCCTTTCGATTCAATGAAAAAGCCTGTGTAAGTCAATCGGGGTGAGAGGAAGGCTGGCGATATCGTCACTGAGAGCCCATTTTTCTTCCTGTCAGAGAAGAGATTCTTTTCCCTCCGTCAAGATCAGAACATCGGGAGAGGGATATTCCTAAAATCCTATCCCTCCTCCACGGCCTCGGAGGGAAATGAGCGAACCCACTGCCCTTCTCAGTCATGCCTTTTTCGACCGGGGTTTTCACCCCTTCCTACCAGCGATAGTAACGGTGGCCGTAATACGGCTTCCGATAGTAGTAGCCACGGTGATGGGGCCCATAGTGGTACCTGTGCTTGTATCTGTACTTGTATGGGTACCGATAGTATCTTTTGTGTCCGTAACCATAGGGTTTATAATAGTACCCGTGGCCACGGTGCCGGTAATTATAGTGGTGCCCTCGGTAATGCTTGTGGTACCCAAAAGAGTATCCATGGCCGTAGGACCTGCCGTGAAACCCGAACGAGAAATGGCCTGAGCCTGTCAATCGAATGGGCGCAGTCGAGAGATTGGCACGGTTACCATCAATTTCCCCAGAATACATATGCGATGCATGGCCCGGAACTCCGGTCCACGCGATTCCTGCAGCGATGATCAACATTAAGGTGTATTTTTTTCCATTCATGGTTTGGCCTCCATCGATGATTTGGCCCCTCAGTCGAAATTATACGAAACATCCCTTAGTCGAATCGATCGACAGTGAAAACCTTCACAGCATGCGAGATCCTCGAAGATTTGCCGTGCCGAGGAAGACACGCTCGACTCTCCTCGGCGCGGACCACTGGGCCAGAAATTGCATAGGGTTGCGAAGTCGAGCTAAAATGGGCTTAAATGCTGAGGGGCACGCTTCTTGCGTGTCCTGTGGGGAGTCAGAACTATGTCCTTCCCAATTTTTGGTGAGGGGAAAATGAGAGGAAAACGATGAAACTGAGGGCCTTTGTTTTTGAGGACAACGATTCGCTCCGGTCGATGATCGTTACAATTTTGGAGAGCCGAGGATACGAGGTCATGTCCTATTCCGAGCCGGGTCTCTGTCCCATGTCTCTGGACCGGGAATGTGCCTGCCCTCACGAGCATGCGTGCGCAGACATCATCATTACCGATATCAATATGCCAAACATGACAGGCCTCGAGTTTTTGGAAAACCGGAAACAGAACGGTTGCAAGGTTCAAAACAGGGCGGTCATGTCGGGAAGGTGGACAGATGAAGAGATCGACAAGGCCCAGAGGCTTGGATGCCAGGTTTTTGAGAAGCCTTTTCGGTTCATAAACCTTTCCGAGTGGCTTGACGAATGTGAGAAAAAGGTAGATCCAGAGAGGCGGTTGTCTCAACTCCCGATAGGGGATTCCGAGCCCAATAGCCTGGAGGCATAGTGAGGCAGCTTCAACGACTCGAGAGAATGTATTTTTTGTCTTGCCCCAGATCCGAAAATCGGCGATCTTATCGCTTCAACAGATTATGATGCGGAGGGTGTGATCATGGGCCAAAAAATAACGATCTATGGCAAGATGGGCTGACCCTATACTGAAGATGCCAGGTCGGCATACGGCAGTAGTGCTGAATTTTTTGACGTCCAAGCGGATGCGACCAAGCTCCAGGAGATGCTGAAGCATTCCGGCGGGGTGCGCCAAGTGCCCGTCATCGTTGAGGGCGAAAATGTGACCGTGGGTTACGGAGGAACCTGAGGGGTTTGAAGGCCCACCGGCGGTGGGCGGTACAGATTCGGTGATCGTTCTCTCCTTGGCGAGAAACGGGAACCTGCCTCTTGACTCAAGGCGGACCCGCTTCCGACCGATTGACTCATCCATCCTTGAAGAAAGACTGGACCCTGTTCTATTAAACCCTGTGGGGGGACGTGTTCCCGGCGTTCCCCCTTAAAAGAGATTCAGATCGATGGTCTGGCACTCTATTTGCTTTCCTGGTGGTCCGGCTCGAACCCAATTTGGAAAGGGAGGAAGATGGAAAACACGCAAAAGGAAATCGGAAGAATGAAACTCAACGTGATGGATAGTCTGGTCTTTCAGACCAGTCAATATCGTGGAAGGAGTTACGTCGACATCAGAAAGTATGTGGAGTCCCAGAACTATACGGGTTTCACGAAGCAGGGCATTCGATTCGACGTCGCCCTTTTCGGTGAATTTTTGGAAAACCTCAAAAAGTTGGCCGAGAGTCTCGGTATTGAAATGGAAGAAGAGAAAGAATAGACGATTTGAAAAGGGCAAACAAAAGAACAGGGGAGGTGATCAAAAGTGGCCCAGGACCCGGGCATCGGTTTCAAAGTCGTGGCGACGATCACAGGGGTGGGAGGCGAATGCGGCGCAGGGCATAAGGAGGGGGATAAATTCGAAATCAGCTGCCATAACCCAGGTGGGCTGTGCGGTTTCTTTTATCATGATATCTTCCCGAGTCTCTCTACATTCCAATTCGGAGGGAGTCTTCCCTGGTGGGAGGGAGACACCATACAGCTCCAATGCCCCGACAGTGAGAACCTTGTGACGATGAAACTGGAGAGAATGAAGCGGGACTAGGATCAGGATGAAGCGGGCGAGGTCTCTCCATGGGACCTGTCGGTCGCCGCGCTGGCTGCACGACAAAGCCACCCTTCGCACGATCTGGCCCGAGGCCGTTTTTGCGCAGAGCCTTGAGATGCTTCACGGCAGCCACGAGATTTTTGTTGACTTTCCCCCATTCTCCTGGTTTTATGGTTCTTTTCAGCGTGCCCCTTGAGAGAGGAGGAAATCCCATGGCAGCTGAAGAAAAGAAGCTCATTTTACTGTTTCGTGAATAAATTCAGGCGGCACACCAGCTTTTGGAGGCGACCGTTGGGAACGTGACGACCGATGAGGCTCACTGGTCTCCTCCAGGAGTCGCGAGCCCATTGGTTGCCAACTATGCCCATGTTGTCGTCGGGGAAGATGCCACGGTAAATGGAATGCTCAAAGGGGATGTCCCTTTGTTTGCGAGTGAGTGGGCCGGAAAGACGGGGATTAGTGAGCTCCCTCCAGGGCCCGACCCAAACGCGCCCGGCTTTCCAGACTGGAGTGGCTGGAGCCACCGGGTGAGGGTTGACCTGTCGGCAATGAGGAAGTATGCCGAGGCAGTCTACGCCGCTTCTGATGAATATTTGGCCTCCCTCACCGATGATGACCTAGACCGTTCTGTCGACCTTTCTGTTCTTGGCTTGGGCGAGCGTTCCCTCCGCTACCTCCTCACCAATGGGATCCTTGGAAACGCATTCACCCACTGCGGTGAGATTTCTTGCCTGAAAGGCCTACAAGGAAAGCGTGGCTACCCCGGCTGAAGAGGCTGGATTGGCCTTTTCGAGCGGCTACGTTTCGATTCCTTTGAATCTCCTTACAGCCCTTTTGACGACCTCTTGAGAGAATTGGCCTTTTCTGACAACCTGAACGTCGCTGACGCACAAGACGCCGGCACAGTTCGGCAGTAATTCTGAAATCTTCTCGACGATTTCGTCGATGACTTCCTTCGGTCCGATGACAAAAAATCCCACATTTCTCGTCGGATAGGTAAAACCCACATCATCGCGAGATTCCCGCATTCCTTCCCCATCGACCTCGGTATACACCGTGTAGCCGGTTGCTCCCGACTCCTTGATGATCTCAATGATCTTGTCACGCTGGGCAGTCTCGATGATGATGTCGAGTTTTTTCATTTTGTGCAACTGCATCGGTCCCTCCAAAAGGGTTGATTCTGTGGGGCTTATTGCCCCCGCGGAGTCCCTGAAGAGAAGCCGGCCCTTGATTTATCTCGTGCCGTGTGCGGGACCACTAGTCTCTTATATCAACACTCTTGTAAGATTTCAATAGCACGGGAGGGTATGGGCTCAGAAGTTCCTCCAAAAATCCGGAGGTCAACGAGTGCAAGCGCATTAAGTCAGTTTCCATCTCTCGCAGAGCACACTGAGATCTCTGAGTTTCGACCTGAATCGCTGAGAGGACGATTCAGGTCAAGAGCGTCAACGCTTCGCATGTATCGGATTGATTTGATACCACCACGCGATTCGTTATGAAATCTGTATGGCATTACCCCGAAGGGGCTCAGTGGGTGGCCTGATTTTTCCTCTCAAAAAATCAGGCCAGAGTCAAAATCATCTCTTGCGAACTCTGTGGGCTCGAGCGACCCTGAGCAGGGCCGAAGGGCCTGCCCTGAGTAAAGTCGAAGGGGAGCGGGCGAGAGAGCGTGGGACCGAAGGGATGAGACAATCCACTTCTCAGATTGGAGTTTTACAACAAAATGCAAATCATAGGGGAACGCTGCATTGAAAAACAGGGTAACTCCTCGGCATGGGCTCCGTTGATGGGACGGCCGAATTCATATATGATAGACGTCTGCATAGCGAGCGGGTCTCCGTGTGTTTGTGAGTCAGGCGCTGCCAAACGTTGAGGAGGGATACACATGGTTTACCAACCAATCGAGAACTACGGAATCATTGGGAACATGCACACCGTGGCCCTCATGGGAATGAACGGGTCCATCGACTGGTTCTGCTTTCCTCATTTTGACTCGCCGAGTGTCTTTGCCGGCATCCTTGACGACCAGAAGGGGGGGCGATTCCAGATCTCTCCGACAGCCGAGGAGATCACGCACAAGCAGTTCTACTGGCCAGAGACGAACGTTCTCATCACACGTTTCCTTTCAGCAGATGGCGTCGGTGAGATCACGGACTACATGACAGCGCCGGAACCGGGCGCAGGAGGTAAACACCCCCATCAGTTGTTCCGCCGTGTCAACGTGGTGCGGGGAACCATGGAATTCCGAGTGGAGTGCTGCCCAGCGTTCAATTACGGGCGGGATGAGCACACCCTCGAAATCGGAATGGAAGGGGCCTCCTTCTACTCTTCAGACCTTAGCCTTGGACTCTCGTCCAGTGTTCTTTTGAAGCAAGATGGAAACAGCGCCGTCCGCGAATTCCAGCTCCATGAGGGGCAATCGGCGATCTTCATTCTTCAGGAAATCGAGTCCGGCGCCGGCTGCACCGCCTGTCTCACCGAGCGGGAGGCCGTCGAGGTTTTCGTCAAGACAGTTGAATTCTGGCGGCGCTGGCTATCGAAGTGTACGTATACCGGGAGGTGGAGGGAAACGGTTCATCGGTCCGCCTTGGCACTGAAGCTCTTGACCTATGAACCGACCGGTGCGATCGTTGCGGCTCCCACCTGCAGCCTTCCGGAAGCGATCGGGAGAGGGCGCAACTGGGATTACCGGTACACCTGGATTCGGGATGCCGCCTTCACGCTCTATGGCCTGCTTCGCATCGGCCTAACGGATGAGGCCGCTCGCTTCATGCAGTGGCTCGAGGCTCGCTGCAATGAGCTCAGTCCAGACGGCTCTCTACAAATCATGTACGGCATTGAGGGGGAGCATACCCTTTCAGAAGAGACCTTGGATCACCTTGAAGGCTACAAGGGCTCCCGTCCGGTACGGATCGGTAATGGCGCTTACAACCAACTCCAGTTGGACATTTACGGTGAGCTGATGGATTCGGTATACCTCTTCAACAAGTATGGGAGCCCGATTTCGCATGAGCTCTGGACGCACCTGAGGCGTCTGGTCAACTGGGTGGGTGATAACTGGAAGAGAAAAGACGAGGGTATTTGGGAAGTTCGCGGCGGACAGCAGCACTTTGTCTATTCGAAGCTCATGTGCTGGGTCGCGCTTGACCGTGCAATACGCCTGGCAGACAAACGCTCCTTTCCCGCAGACCGGGACCGATGGTTGAAAGCCCGAGATCAAATCTACGAGGAGATCATGACCCAGGGGTGGAATACGGAGCGCAAGGCCTTTGTGCAGCATTATGGCAGCAAATCCCTGGATGCATCAAACCTGATGATGCCGCTGGTCTTCTTTCTCTCCCCGACAGACCCGAGAATGCTGAAGACCCTGGACGCCATCAACCAATCACCCGAGAATGGTGGGCTCGTCTCCAACAGTCTGGTTTATCGGTACAACCCGGAAGAGACCCCCGATGGGGTTGGAGGAGAAGAGGGAACTTTCAACATCTGCACCTTCTGGCTCGTTGAGGCCCTGACACGAGCAGGTCGGATTGATTCTGCGCGTCTGGACGAGGCCCGGCTCGTGTTCGAACAGATGTTGGGCTACGCGAATCACCTGGGACTTTACGCCGAGGAGACCGGCCGCCGTGGAGAGGCGCTGGGGAATTTCCCACAGGCCTTCACCCACCTGGCGCTGATCAGCGCCGCCTATAATCTCGATAAGGCTCTTGGAAAAAAAGCCTAGGACGAGGAGATTTCAGGAATCGACTCTCTCTTGTTATCCCACCCGGTGGTGATATCCGTGAGGTTTTGCGATGTCTTGAGCCCAGAGGGGTGTTCTCTCCTGCGGAAGCAAATGGGAGGCACAATTCGCAGCAATTGTGAAGCGGGCATATTTTCGTTATGATTTGGGTAGCCCCTTTCCGAGCCCTCTTCGCGTCACGATTTGGAAGGCCTCAAAAGGAAGTGGGGGGTGGAAGCCCGCACCAAGGGCTGCTAAATCTTATCGGAGGACTCAATAGGGAGCGTGAGGAAATGAAGAAGCGTCTCTTTCTCATCCTGGCGATGCTGGCGTCGATCGCCCTGGGGGCATGCCAGAGCTCCAGGGTTCACACATTCGCTGGGACGTCATCGGTTCCAGATCAAACGTACGATGTCACGGTTTTCAGCGGTCCGACTGGAGGGTCCTTTGCGGTGCTATTTGATGTCCCTCATGATGGTATAGAGGTGTTCATGAAACCGGGCTCCTTCATCAAGAAGACCGGTCTCGATTCTCCTCAAAACTATTTGGATGAATTCGAAGGCCGGATCAAGGGTCACAGGACCCTAACCATCAGCGATCAGGATGGGACCGTGAGGGCATACCTTATGGTATCGAATCTCTTGAACTATGTGGTCACCTCGGATGAAACGAGGATTATGGTGAGTATTGAAGATCCTTACCACGGTTACTATCAATCGGGGCCATAGGAACCAACAGACAAATGGTCATCCCTCTCCTTTCCAAGTCCAAGTTTCTTGCGGGACTGCAGTGCCCACTCCGTCTTTGGTATGTGTGCTACGAGCCGGATTTAGCCGCTCCACTCACGCCGAGCCAAAAGGCCTTATTCTCCATGGGCCAGAGGGTAGGGGAGTTGGCTCGGCAGCGGTATCCTGGAGGAGCCCTCATTGGGCAGAACCACTTTCACCATGACGATGCGGTGCGAGCCACAAGGGAGGCCTTGAGCGGCCCAATGACACCTGCGATCTACGAGGCCGCCTTCACGTTCGACGGAATTCGAATCCGGGTTGATGTTCTCGAAAGGTTCCATGGTGAGTCGTGGAATCTCGTTGAGGTCAAATCGGGGACATCCGTCAAGGAGGAGAACGTCTACGATGTGGCCGTCCAGTACCATGTCTTACGTGGCATCGGTCTCAATGTCGGCCAGGCCGGAATCCTCCATTTGAACAGGGAATACGTTTATGAAGGGCGCAAACTGGATTTGATGCGACTCTTTACTTTCAGTGACCTTAAGGATCGCGTGGTCACAATCCAACCGGAAATCGCATCCAAGCTTGAAGATCTGAAAGCCCTCCTCCGGGAGACGGCTCCCCCGAAGGTGGATGTCTCGAAGCATTGTTATAAACCCTATTCATGCGAATTCTTCGGTCATTGTCGGAAGAACTTGCCCGATCACTGGGTCGAGGAGCTCTGGGGACTGCGGCGAGACCAACTCGAGTATTTCGCCATGAAGGGGATCTTCGACATTCGAGATATCCCTGAATCCCTGGAGATGTCGGCACTGCAAGCGAGGATTAGGGAGTGTGTGATCAAAAATGCCGAGCATGTAGAGACCGACCTCCGAGCGGCATTAGGGGCCTATGAATATCCTATTCATTTCGTGGACTTCGAGACCGTCGCTCCGCCGATTCCTCGATATGCGAATACCCGTCCCTATCAAACGATTCCCTTCCAGTGGTCAGACCATGCGCTTTCTGAAGATGGAACGCTGACTCATAGAGCCTATCTGTGCAGTGAAGACAAGGATCCAAGGGAGGAATTGGCTCAAACGCTCCTCGAAGCCTTGGGCAAAGAGGGGAGTATCTGCACCTACAGTAACTATGAGAGTCAGGTGATTGCCGACCTTGCCGACCATCTGCCACAATACCGGGATCAATTGGAGGCATTGAGGAGCCGCTGCCGAGACCTTCATACAGAAATCCGCAGGGGCTATTATCATCCTGAATTTCACGGGTCCTTTTCGATCAAAGATGTTCTCCCTGCCCTCGTGCCTTCAATGTCTTATAAAGCCTTGTCCATTCAGGAGGGAGCACAGGCCGGACTGGAGTATCTCCGCATGATCGATCCAGAAACACAAGCGGAGGAGAAAGCCAGGATCCGAGGATCCCTCTTGGAGTACTCTCGGCAAGACACCCTTGCCATGGTGAAAATCCGTGAAGAGCTTCTCAAACGTGCCGAAGGATCCACGTGAAATGGGAGTTCTCACAGGACCCCGGAGACTCACCCGAAAGGAAGGATAATTCTAATGGATCGTAAAGCCGTCCCCGTAGAAACGACTGCCCAGGCATACTTGGAGCTCCTCGCGCGACGTGGGATCGAGTACTTCTTTGCAAACGCAGGGACGGATTTTGCCCCCCTGATCGACGCTTTCGCGTGGCGGACCGAGCAAGGGGAGAGTACGCCGACGCCCGTTACCGTCCCTCATGAGAACGCGGCGGTCGCGATGGCGCACGGATACTACATGGTCACGGGGAAGCCCCAGGTCGTTATGGTTCACGTCAACGTTGGTACCGCAAACGCCATCAATGGGATCATCAATGCAGCCCGCGATAATGTTCCCATAATCATCACGGCTGGGCGAACGCCGCTAACTGAGGAAGGACTCCCAGGAACTCGCGACCTTTATATCCATTGGGGGCAGGAAGCATTCGACCAGGCCGGCATGGTGCGGGAGTATGTGAAGTGGGATTACGAGCTTCGTAACGTCACCCAACTCGAAGCCGTGGTCGATCGGGCCCTGGAGATCGCCATGACCGAACCGCGAGGCCCTGTCTATTTGACGCTCCCTCGCGAGGTACTGGCTGAACCGCAAGCCGAGTTTACGATGTCCCTGGCGCCGCGGCGTGATCTGAGCAGTGTTCCCCATCCAGACCCGCAGTCGATCGAATCCGCGGCAGCAATGCTCGCAGCAGCGGAGCATCCGCTGATCATCACGACGAGTGTCGGACGCAATCCTGAGACCGTGGGACACCTGGTGACTCTGGCGGAGAGTTACGCCATCCCGGTCGTGGTTTTCAACCCGAGGTACATGTGTTTTCCCACCCAACATCCCATGCACCTCGGCTTCAATCCCAAGCCCTTCCTCGACAAGGCGGATGTCATTCTTGTCCTCGAAAGCGATGTGCCGTGGTATCCCAGTGTAAAAAAGCCGCGGGATGGAACCCAGGTCATCCAAATGGGTATCGATCCCATCTACCAGAACTACCCGATTCGAAGCTTCCCCGGTGACATCGTGATCCGGGCGGATCCCAATGTCGCGATCCCCATCCTCGGCGAAGCACTCTCACCCCATCGCAAAAAGGCTCAGAGGCGAATAGAGGAGCGGTTCAAGAGCATGCAAGCCATCCACGATGAGGAGCGGATCGTCTGGAGGGAGGCGCTGGAGCGTGTAAAGGACGATTCTCCGCTGGATCCCCTTTGGATTTCGTATTGTATCGATGAGATCAAAGATGACGAGACCATCATTGTGAATGAGTACAACCTCGCCCTCACCCAGGTGAAATTCGTGCGACCGGGTACTTTCTTCGGAAGCGGAGCCGCTGGCGGTCTCGGCTGGGGGTTGGGAGCGTCCATCGGTGCTGGGCTGGGCGCCGCAAATAGGTTGGTGATTTCTGCCCTCGGTGATGGAAGCTACATTTTTGGCAACCCGACTGCCTGTCATCTGGTGTCTCAGGCGTTGGGAATACCGACGCTCATCGTGATCTTTAACAACCAGGGGTGGAACGCCGTACGACATGCCAATCTGAGGATGTATCCCAGGGGGTGGGCCGCGAAAAAAAAGAATTTTCCGCTGACTGAACTGATCCCCTCTCCCCATTTTGAAGTTGTGGCCACCGCCAGTGGAGGGTACGGCGAGCGTGTGGAAAAGGCGCCTGAGGTCAGACCTGCCCTGGAGCGAGCCCTTAAGGCCGTTCGAGAGGAGGGGCGGCAGGCCGTTCTCAACATGATTTGCAAACACCCGTAAAAACCGTTGCGACAGCCTCAGGCTCAGTGTGAATCGTTTTCCATTCGGCTTTGATCTGGAGCACCGAACAAGTGCTTTTATTTTATCTCCAGGTGTCTGGTATTGTGCTATAATAACGGGAGGAAGGAGGGAAGGATGATGAGATCTCTTCCATTCGTAATTGCCGTAGCGATGACCGCCTGTGTATGTCTTCTCCTGTTAGCCTCTCCCGGGTACGCAGATATCTATAAATGGGTCGACAAGAACGGGACCATCTGGCTCACCGATGATCCCAGGAACCTCCCAAAGGAGGCACAGGGCCAATTCGAGAGGATCATGACCACAGAGGAATCACCCGAGTCTCCAGCCTCAGAGGGGGGTGCTAGCAGGGCTGCCGTCGAGAGTGAAAACACCCCCCCGGTAGGAGCCTACTTGGAAAAGCGGGATGAGGATCTGGAGGATAAAGAAGAGCTCGAGTGGGAGATTTCAATGCTTCAGCAGAACCTGTCAGCGGCGAAACGAGCGTTAAAACAGGTTCCATTGACCGATCGGAGAGGGTATTGGTTTGTCATCGACCGGAAAACCGGAGAGAAGGTCCCGGCAAGCTACAAAGACCCGGGAGCGATCTGGGCAACACAAACGTGGCCGGTTGTGCCGAGAGAGAAAAGAACCAAGGAATCCGAGGAGAGACGGCGGATCCAATCTGATATCGAGAGGTTCGAAAGGGAGCTCGATACGGCAAAACGGGAACTCTCTGAAATCTCCCGCCCATAACGGGTGTCCCTCTCAAATCTCGATGATGACAACCGGAATGGTCCCCATACCCTCCGGTCTTTCTCGAGAAGAATGTCGCTTCTCCCTCGAAATTCACGACACCCGAGGGCCCTGTTTCTTAAGATTTGTGGATCCGAAACTCGTCTATGACGACACCATCCTTAGAAATCGCCTGAAGGTGAAGAGTCCCCTCCGCCAGAACATCCACCCTCACATAATGGTAAATTGAGCGGGTTACGGCGGTCCAGTCCGCGGTTCCGGACCGGTAGAGGAGGGCACCTCCCCCACCGGTCACGACGTAGATGGTGCCTTCTGGATCTTCGTAGAGTCCCGGATCTCGATCGACGACGACTTCGTCGCGAATCGGGTGAGACCGCTCATAAACATGCGCGTGTCCGTTAAACACGACATCGACGCCATAGGTCTCAAGGAGGGGACTGATCAGGTTCCTTACCGATGGATTACTCCCGCGTTCTGGGGAGGCGCTATATGGAGGCGCGTGAAAGAAAGCCACGATCCAGTCCGTATCTGGATCCGCACTGGCTGAGGCAAGGTCATTCTCCAACCAGATCAGCTGATCGCTGTCCAGGGTATAGGGGCTTTCGGTGTCGAGCGACACGATATGGGCGTTTCCCCAGTCGAAAGAATACCAGCGCTCATTGTTAGGGAGTGTGAACCTTCCAAGATATGAGGTTACGCCGAGGTCTGGTTCATCCTCGTGATTTCCTATACTTGGCATGTAGGGAACCCGGGCAGCCAGCGGCATGATCTGGTCGAACCAGAGGCCCCATACAAAGGTCAAGCCGTTCGCATAAGAGAGATCCCCTGGATGAAGAACAAAAGAAGCATCCTCCAAAAGCATCCGGCCGATAATCATTTTCGCCGGTGGCAGGATCCCCATGTCGGCGACCACGAGGAAGGTGAAATCCTGGGTATCCTCCGGCGCAGTTGTGAAGCGATACTCGGGACTCCATCCGCCGAACTCGTCGCCGCAGACGTAATAGTAGGTCGTATTTGGCTCGAGGTCTGTTAGCTCGACCTCGTGCACGTAACCGAAGGGCTCATTGGGAAGCTCGTGAGATGTCCCTTCAGCTAGGTCGCTATACCTCCCCGGTGAGAGTCCATACTGGACGGTGTGCGTCTCCGTATCCAGCTCACCCAGCGTCACCCAGGTGACAGTGACAGATGTGGCGCTGTCCCCCTGAACGGAGAGATGAATCTGTCTGGGGGGCCGATCTCCGCAGCCTGCGGCGAAAAGAAGACAGGAAAAGATAATCAACCAAAACTCGATTGATCTGGTCCTGAGCTTCACCGTTTTTCTCCTTTCTCGATTCCGAATGGGATAGAACTCCAGGCTTCCAAACGCGCAAGAACCCCTGCGCAGCCAAGAAGCGGCGCGCGAGGCTGCTTGTCCAATACGGAAAATTTGGTGACAAGTCAAGGAAATTAACGCTGAATGAACAGACGAGGATCACAGACGAATGCAGGGACTGGGAGACCCGCTCGGATTGGGTCCTCTGGATCTAGGGACTCTTCTTGCGAAAGCCACCGTTCAAATCAACCCATGCCGCCCAAATGACCGAAACATTGCAAATTGTCTGTGCTCAATTGGGCAGGGACTCCTGAAGGGTGGACTTCTGGCTAAAGCCGCGTTTGACCTAATGAACGTGTGTTCTCTATCGATTGCCCATGGCGATCTACTGAGGTGACAATTGGTCGGCGAAAGCCTCAATCGCCTTTCTCATCAGTTCCAGATGCTCCTCGTCGGTCAGATAGCCGGGCTGTGCCATCTTGGACCAGAACGATTCGTCACCCATGAGCTGGTGGCATCCAAAACAGACCCCCGTCCGTTCCATCTTGTCCCTCATTTCCTTGGGTAGCGGTCCGGAGAGGGTCCAGTGAGAGCCCACTGTCTGGGTCTGTTTCCCATCCCGTGTGACCACTTGACTCCAATCAAAATCCATCCCCGGAATCGCGGGTATCTGGACCTGTCCTTTTTGAGGAATCACCTGACCATCGGCGTCCTTCAGATCGATCACAATGTTCACGTTGTTCTTCTGGAATCTCCCACTTTCAATACCGTAACCCAATGCCTTGGGGTTGGCATGGCAGCTGGGGCAGGTTCTGGCCGTTCGGGCCGCCGTGTGGGGTTGCGCAGGGGCCATATCGATTCCACGGATGCCATCAGGTCCGACCCACTGCTTGTTCAATACCAGAAGATCTCCTTCCGGGCCGAAAACCGTTGTCGTCACCTGACAGCCCGGCATGATGGGGGTCACGCGGCCTTCACCGTTGATCCCCAAGACCGGGTCCTCCCAGCGCAAATAGCTTCTCGATTCAGTAGCCGCCGCATCGACGCTGCCTGTCCCCACGGCAACTCCCGCCGCCATGGCTTTTTCGCGCTCCTCCTCGCCCAGACTCTCGAGGGTGAGACCGTTCTTCAGGTGACTGTTTCCTGAGGCCACCCAGTCAAAAGATTTCTTGCCTTTTGAGAAATCCATCTTGACATGGCATCCATAGCATTGAGGAGCCCAGTTAGAGTGGCAGCTGTAACACTCTGCTTCGTCAATATGGGCTCGTATTGAAACCATGGAAACCTTTCCTGTGGCTGATCGCCAGCGGTTCTCCTTCAAAATATTCTTAAGGACAGGGACTTCATAATCTCGCCCAGTGGCAGAGTGGACAATCACCTTATCATCGCGACGCACCACATTGCCAAATGGATTTCCCCTCGCGGTCAAAAGGTAGCCATCCTCTGGTTCGTAAACCGTAGCGGTTTTCTGTTCTGGCAAAAGCTCTGTGGTTGTCTTGCGAGCCTTGGCCTCCAGCTCTCTTCCAAACTCATCCATGAAACCCAGAGGAAGTTCCCATGGATAACGGTCAGGCGTTCCATGGCAGTCGGTGCACTCGATCTCCACTTGGGCCAGTGTGGTCCCAAAGATATTGCCATCGCCGTGCATTTCAACAGTCGTGTGACAGTCCTGGCAGAGCATTCCCCCAGGCGAGTTCTCGGGGCGACTCTCCCACTGGTGATGGAGGTCCCCGTTGACAAAAATATACTTCTTGGTGTGGAGCTTCGGTTGCCCCTCTCCCTTCTCATTGAAGGGCGTTCCATAGGGAAACTCCATCAATCCTTGAAAACTGACACCGATCCGCTTTCCCCGGTTGTGACAGGTCACGCAGGTCTCAACAGGAATGCCTTTCCTCATTTTTCTACTGCTCTGTATCTCGTGGACCAGAGGATGTCCGGGTTTGTCTTTTGGAATCGTGCGGTCCTTCCCCTCGTAGAAGCCCTCGTTGCTATACGGAATATGGCAGGAAGAGCATCCCATCCCCCGGTAGTCACCACGCCTGGCTCGTCCCCGGACCCCCACGTGGCAGCGCTGACACCCAATTCTGCTGTAAACGTAGGCAGCCAATGCGGGATCTTTCGCAATGTCTTCAGGAGATGGATTTGGAATCTTCTTTACCGACGGAATGGCGAAGAGGTTGAGGACATTTTTGTCTTCGATCATGTTCTTTATGTATTCCTTGTAAGCCGGAGTTCCGGCGGCGGGGGTTGGGCCGTCCGGGTCGTCGAGAGCGTAGTTGCTGTACCGGGGGGTGCGATCCTCGGGATGGATCCCCCAGGCCCACTCGTTTCCCTGGATCTTCCCAATCTCCGTGTTCTTGACAGAGCGCATCAGCCGGTAGGCGTAGCCCTCGTGACAGCCCGAGATGCCACAGGTCTTATCGGCGATCCACAAACTGCCCGGATCAGGGTAGAAGGTCTCGGCCTCCACGTCCTCGGGTGCTCCCTGGTGGGCCTCCTTTGCTGTCGTCGCTGCCGGGTTTCCTCCGTGACAGACGACACAAGATCCATCATCGCCCCCAATCCCCTCGATCAGCTGCATCATTTCGTTATCTTCCGGCATGATCGACTCGATGCTTTGATGACAGTTCATGCATCCATTGCCAGCCTCCCTTGCTTTTCCCGTCCTCACGAATGCGAGGCCTGTGAGGAGCAAGAGAAGAGAGACCGAGTAAAGCACAATGTTTGTCCTGCCTTTCATGCCCGTCCCCCTTTCAAAGGGTTTCTTTCAGAAACTCTCGATCCCGCAAGCAGACGTGAATATATCAAATCCGAAACGTCTTGACAAGAAGGAACTCGATTTGCTTAAATTTCGTCTAACGAAAGAGTCAGACATCGCCTCTTTTCCGCACTCAATGATCTGCCAGCCAGCGATTTGTTTGCTCTTTCTAAGCCTTACCAGCCTTCGCAAGAAAAACAACCATCATCGTTATCGGGCTAAGGCGAATTCCTTTCTTCCAAAAAAGGAGTTTGCCAGCGGATAAGGCCAAATACCAGCGAGCTCATGCGGAGGTGAACCTCGTCGGCTCTTGTCCACAGGGTTCCCTGATGTTTGAGGTCACTCACAGAAATGCTTGAAAGGAGGAGTAAAAAAATGCTGAAAGATTTCAAAGAATTTGCCATGCGGGGGAACGTGATTGACATGGCCGTAGGAATCATCATCGGGGTAGCCTTCGGAGCGATTATCAAGTCGCTCGTGGCTGATGTCATCATGCCGCCTATCGGGCTCTTGTTGGGGAATGTGGATTTCTCCAACCTTTTCGTCATTCTGAAAGAGGGCACCGCTGCCGGGCCTTATGCCGCGCTTGCTGACGCTCAGAAGGTGGGTGCGGTCACCGTCAACTACGGGCTGTTCATCAATACGGTCATCAACTTCCTTATCATCGCCTTTGCTTTGTTTCTGATGATTCGTAGTCTCAATAAACTCAAGCGGGAAGAGGAAGCCCCAGCCGAGGAGCCGACGACCAGGGATTGCCCTCACTGTCTATCGACGATATCGATCAAGGCGACTCGCTGTGCCTTTTGCACCTCCGAGTTGCAGGCAGCGTAGCTGGGGTGTTGATTCTGGCCAGGCGATGCTACGGTTTCGCTCCACGGGCGTCTTGGAATACTAGGCGAGAAGGAACCGCAATCGGGTCATCTCATCTGATAAAGCGCTTCCACCAACGATTGTAGATTCGAATCAAAGGGGGGAGTTGGTGTTACGGTTTGTCATGACAAGAAGGCTTTGCATCAAAACGTGGTTAGGTTTTTTCGCTTGTTTCTTTCTGGTGTCGTCGGCCGTGGCCGACGAGGTTCGCCTCAAAAACGGTGATCGGCTGACGGGGGAGATTGTGACGGTGGAAAAAGACTTTCTCACCTTGAAGACCGCCTATGCAGGGGAAGTGAAAATAGGTTGGCAGGAGGTCGTCTGCCTGTCTTCGGAGGGGGAACTGACTTTTCGACTGAAAAACGGGGAGGTTCTCATGGGCCGCGCCATCTGCCCTGACGATGGCAAGGTTCAAGTGGTGGGTGTGAGGGTTCGTGAATCGGCGGAAATATCTCTGGAGGAACTGGATGCCATCAACCCATCCCCCCCGCCCCCTGCCATCACATACACGGGAAATGTTGCTGGCGGTGGGAGTATAACCAGCGGCAACACGGATGACACGGTTGCCAACGTATCCGCCGGCTTTCAAGCCCGATCCAAACGGCACCGCTTCACACTGGGAGGCAGATACAACTATGGGGAAACCGACAACGAGATTACGACGCGAAACGCCCTCGGGAGAATCAAATACGATTTCTTCGTGACCAAAGCACTCTATACCTACGCACATGCCCTGTTCGAAAGTGACGATTTCCAGGACCTTAACCTGCGGAGTGCTATGGGGGCAGGGCTAGGCTATCAGATCCTCGATACCGAACGGACGAGCCTTTTTTTCGAGGCGGGTGTCTCATATTTTAACAAGGATTTTGAGATCGCCGAAGACGAGAGCTACGCGGCGGCTCGCGAATCGATGGGTCTCAACTATGACATTGTGCCTGACCGGATCAGGTTTTTCCATCTGCACGAGTTTTACCAGAGCCTAGAAGATTCCGATGAGTACTACTTCCGAGCAGACCAAGGTTTGCGCTTTATCCTGTTTCGCAACTTTTTCGCGAGTTTTGAAGTGGACTATTCCTACGACCGCCAGGCAGCACCGGGGAGGAAGAACGCCGATATCCTCTATATTGCGAGTCTGGGGTACGAGTTCAGTTTTTGAGTTTTCGGCAGGGTTCGACAGGGTACTGCCCACCTGCCAAGGTTAGCCCTGAGAAGGTTCGAAGGACCCGAGGAGCGAATACGATCCATTCAAAGCCATCCGCGTCTCAGCGGTGTCATCGCGTTCCGGTTTTCCCAATCAATTGATCGAAGTAATCGAGCCATTCTGCTTCCGCCCAATCCCGCGCCCCGACGATCTTCGACGCAACCTTTCCATCCCTGTCGATGATGAAGCTCTCCGGGACTCCGGTAACGCCATAACGCCTGTATACGTCGCTATCAGAATCAAGAAGTACGGGGAACGTCAGGTTATAGTCTTTTACAAAGGGGCGAACCACGTCCTCACCCTTTGTGTCAATGCTGACGGCCAGGACCTCGAATCCTCGATCCTTGAACCTCTGATATAAAGACTCCATGGATGGCATTTCCCAGATACAGGGAGGGCACCAGGTGGCCCAGAAATTCAACAACACCACCTTCCCCCTGTAATCGGCCAAACTGGCGGAGTTGCCATCCAGAGTCGGGAGGGTGAAATCCGGGGCTGGATCACCGACCTTGGCGAGCTCTGGAACAAAACTCTGACCTTTGATGACAAAAAAGTAAAAGCCCGCGGCCACAACCGCGAGCACGAGAAGCGTAATAAGGTCTCTCCAACCCTTGACGGGAAAAGATTGCATCATCAAATAAGGATAACCGGTTACGATCTACCTTTTATGGATCACCGGGAGCAGTCGTAAACGAGATGAAAGCGGGCGACCGGCTGACCTAGCCTCCAAATTCGTCGTCAATAGCCATCTTGATCTCTTCGATGGTTTTTCCGGCCTCCTGGAGTTGGGCTGCCCGAAGGGCCTCCTTCTGACAGAGCAGTCAGCCCTCAGCGTGCCGATCGACGAAACAACTGAGGAGGCTTTTGTGGTGGAAAGGCGGTTCATCGCACGTACAGTAGCAGAAGACCTGATCCAGCACCTCTGGATATTTCTCGGCCGCAGCATAAGCTTTCCTGGCTAAACCTGTGAACAGGAAGGGGTCGAGGACAGGACGTGTTTCACCGCCCTGAACGGTAAAAGACTTCCCCTTCTTGCCCTCCTTGTTGACAAACGGCATGCGCCCCGACAGGACCACAAAAACAACGGCTGCCGCGACCAGGACACCGATCAGAAGAAACAGGTTCCTTCTCCCATGCTTTCTCTGAGTCGAGGACCGATCTCGAGGTCTTCCGGGTTTTGTCTTTTTGCGCTTTTTGGACATGGCTCACCTCGCATACAGGTCGGGTCGGTATCGTTGCTTGTTGAGCAAGGGGGAATCGGTCTCAATTTTAGTCACCCGAGCAACAGAAAATCAACCCAATCCCCCTCGACTTCCAATGAATCTAAATGAGCGGGTATCCCGCTTGCTTCCACCCATCCACGCCTCCCTCGAGGACCTTTACGTTTGTATAGCCCTTTTCGGCGTATTTCACTGCCTGACCGGCAGCGGTGCCCTCTTGGGGTCAAGCGCAGTAAAAGATGATCTCATGGTCTTTTTCTAAGGACGGGAGTTTCGATTGGAATTCGGTCAGGGAAACCGCCCCTTCGAGATGAACCATCTTGAATTTCTCCTCATCTTCATATCCGCAGACGAGAAGTGCGGTTCCTGCCCTGGCCTTTTCTCTCGCCTCTTGTGGCAAAACACGGATCGGGTCTGTCATTTTTTGCCCCTCAACACGTCACATGCTTATTTCTCTCATTGAATATATCTGACTCAATCCGACCGGTGCAACCATCTTCGTCCTCTCCCTTGGGAAATGGGAAAACCCCTTTCGGAAATCCAGGTTGACACCGTGGTCAGTGGTTGTTTATGATTTCTGCGAAGTGCTATTCTATCGTGGCAAGTCGCCATAGAATTCCAGGAGGTGAACCGATGAGCTTAGTCGGGAAGGAAGCTCCTGATTTTGACCTCGAGGGCTACTTCGAGGGTTCGTTCAGGAGGTACAAGCTGTCTGATTACGGTGGAAAATGGGTTATTCTCCTCTTCTATCCCCTTGATTTTACCTTTGTGTGCCCCACGGAGGTGCTCAAGTTCTCCGAGGCTGCTGAGGGGCTCAGCAAGTTGAACTGTCAGATCCTCGGGATCTCTGTTGACTCCCAATACGTCCACAAGGCCTGGGTCGACACAAACCGTGAGGACGGAGGGCTCGGCGGGAGCCTCAACTATCCGCTCCTGTCGGACTTGAATAAGAAAACAGCACGGGATTATGGAGTCCTCGTGGAAGATGCGGGTGTTGCCCTCAGGGGCCTTTTTCTCATCAACCCCGATGGGGTCGTCATGCACAGCACGATCAACAACCTTTCGGTCGGCCGATCGGTCAACGAGGCCGCGCGGGTGCTAAAGGCCTTTCAGTTTGTCACGAGTCACGACGGTCAAGTGTGCCCCGTGGACTGGGAGGAGGGGCAGGATACCATGATGGCTGACTCTGAAGGGATGAAAAAATACCTCTCGACCCACTGAGCCCCATCTTCCTCATCCGAACTGCAAGGATTCGAGGGACTCCAGGAGTTCGGATAATTGCTCTTCATCGACAAAGGTGATGATGAACACAAGGGCGTAGCCTTTCCGAACGGCCGCATAGTAGTGTTGCCTGACAATGGCAGGCCCCAGGGTTATGACGGCCGTCAAGAGATCAAAGTCAATCCCGCCGAGGTTTACGGCCTCGATTTTTCTCGGAAACCTCGGTCTGACTCGTCCCATCTGCATGACGCTTTTCGTGTTTAGGAGATAGTCGCGTCCCGTTCTGATTCCTGGGAGATGACTCACCTTTTCGGCGACACAGGCCAATGACGGATTGAAAAACACGGGGGCCTCTGGAGGGTTTTTATAGACCATCAGAAGATCTGCCGTGTTCTTCTCAATTTCGTCGAGGGCCGCACTGAGGTTCTCGTCATTTCCTGCAATGATACCTCGGCCCTCCTCCGAGAGTGCCGCCATGGTCTCCTGGTCGACTGAATACCAGCCATCCGGAATCGTAAGGCTCAAGTCAAAGTAGAGATTTGTATAGGTTCGCCCATTCAGTGTCCCAAGGTCGAGGGAGTCACTTCCTGAACCCTTACATGCTCCCAATCCGGCAAGAAACAGAATCAGACCGGTCGTGAAAAGCCCCCATCGCCTGAATGTCCTGTCCATAGGGACCTCCTATTTTTCATTATAGATTGCCGAGGTCTTGCGGTAGACAGACCGAAACGCCTTCGTGCAATCGACTGAAGGTAGATCAAACAAGACCCACCATGCGGTGGGGGGCCTCGTGAAGCGCCCCGTCGTCTCCTAGGGAGCAAGCAACATGCCAACCGAGGAAAATGATATTCGAGAAACGGATGGCTCCCTTGATTTTAGGTGAGCCAATTTCATTTAATTTTTCATAGGAAAGCAGAGTTGCTGATCGAAGCCCTGGTGGAGGGGTTTCTATTTCGCGGTAAGGGGGTGCATCTATGTGGCGAACCGAGAACACACCTGGCAGCCTCGCATCGGTTCCTGTTCCCGAGGGCTGGCAGGCTCAGTACAATCATCAGACGGATAGCCTGGTCATGGTCCAGCCGGGCCAGAGCGAGGTGTACGTTTCTGTCTATGCGCCGATCGATCCGATCATGCTGCTTCGATCGATGCTGAGTGAGATGGGGGGCTATCAGTATGTCGATCAGGTCAAGCCCATCAATTTTGCTGGCATCGAGGGTGCTTCGGTTCAAATCGAGGCTCAAACCAGAGATTGGTTAATGGTGCTGCGACACGACAGTCTACTGCTCCTGATACGAGGGAAAAGTGTGGGCTCCTTTGAAGATCTGGCCCCCGTACTGGAGGTGATTGCGCGCGATACCAGGGCGGCACCCGCGACCTGGCCGCCCATCGTCGTGGGGAGGTACCAAACCTCTGCCAGCTCTTCCGTTAACATCAGGGACGGGCTATACGCCGAGGATTACTACACCTTACATCCAAATGGCCTCATGGAAAGCAGCACGTTCATCGGTGGAGATGTCGGAGGCACTCCGGTCTTTGATAAGTCCAGAGAGGTGGGGCCTCACTGGGAGGTGCGTGGAAACCGCTTGCTCATCTTCGACGGTCAAAATGGTTTCACCAACTTCCTGGTGAAAGCCTTCAACAACGGGTTGGAGCTCCACGACCAGAACAACAATCGGGTCATGGCCGTACGCCAGTGAGACCTTTGACCGAGCGGTCACCGGAGGAACCACCTCAATTGGGTTGGGAGAGGGGTAGGCCCGGATCCGTGTGCAGTAGAAAGGCTTAAGGGAAGGGTCTCGACATTGAGCGTCGAACCGCTCTTTTCGAGGGGGGATATCTTTCGGTCTGGGGCCGGCTGTTCTCCTCAGGACCCCCTTCAGATGCCCATCCATTGAGCGCCGCGTAAGAGATGAGCCTCACGGCTCAACTCATTCCTGCCTCACGAGGAGCCTCGGCAGACCCCTCGAAAGTGGTTTGGGGAGCCAGCGGTCAGAAGATGGGATCAGCCCTCCCCGCACTATCGACCTGCCAGGGGGTCCAGGCCAGGGCGAGAAGGCCCACGGAGATGTCTGCTTTCCTCGGGCGGACTTGGACCTCCTCCAGTTCCAGTCTCTCTGCATCAAAACCATCCTGAAGCTTTGCTGTGGCCTCCTGAAATTCCTCCTCCAATTCTGCTAACTCTTGTCGATAAACCTCAACGTCCTCGAGGGCTCGGGAGACATCCTCCTTCTCCCGGGTTGCCCGACCGATACCCCGCATGGCCGTCGTGGCCCGCCCTATGCTTCCGGTGCTGGCGATTTTCCGGCCAAAAAAAGCCCCTAGGACGGTCGCACCAAAGGAGATGGCTGTCTGGACCTTCTGTTGCTTATACTGGGATTCTTCGCGCTCGACCCGCAACTCGGCTTTACGAATGCGTTCCTGTATTCGGGCGAGCTTGGGTGTGTAAAGCTTTCGGAGCCTTTCTATCTCCGAATCTCTCTGTTCGTGGAGTGCCTGGGTGAGCCTGACGCGGAAATCCCCCTCGCTCTCATGGGATTGAGAGATCTCCTTGAGTGATGGGCACTTCCAAAGGGTCAGCGTCTGGTTCCGGTACATGTAGTCCGTCAAAGATCTCTTCCAGGCGGCATAGCTCGATTCCCGAATCGCTACTGAGGGTAGGCGTCCAAAGGAGGCCCCCGACTGTGGCTCTTTTTGGACCTGCGGTCCCCCTGCGCTCAGGACCGTCGCCTCGTCCCATGTGATTTCAGAGACGTCTTCAGAAAGCGGGGCAAGGAGTGAAATCTCGTCCCAGAGGTCGACACCTGCTTTGGCGCTCACGAAATGAAGTCGTGCGGTCCCGAGAATTGCAGGGCGGTAAAGAAGACTCCCGCCCTGGGGAACAGACTCCTTGAGGGGTAAAAAGAATTGAGCGATATCGGGGGGCACGATCGGCCGGTCTGTGACGCCTCTTGCACCTGAAACGGGTGCTGGGGCCGGAGTCGCCGGTGGAGCAGTGACCGGCTCGACAGTTTCTTTGCGAGGTTCCATGAGGACCTGGATATGCTCTCGCGTCAATGGACCTCGAAGGTAAGAGAGGCACCAGCGGGTCTGGAAGAGAACCGGTTCGTCCTCGTGAACATTGTGCATGAGGAACACCCTGTTGCCGAGGCTCGAGAGGATCTTGTCCATCTGCTGCTGATCCAGAACCTGGCCTACCCCGGCAGAGGCAGTTTCCAGCCCTTCTAATACCCTGGCCTTGTCGCGCTCAGTTTGAAGCCGTCCGATGAACCATGTGCCAGTGTTGGAAAGGCCCTTGTAATCCAAATCGACCGGATTCTGCGTTGCGAGGACGACTCCTAAACCATAGGCCCGTGCTTGTTTTAGCAGTGTCAACATAGGGGTTTTGGATGGAGGAACTGCGGTCGGTGGAAAGAAGCCGAAGATCTCATCCATATAAAGGATAGCCCGCAAACTGGTTGTACCTGGCTGAGTCCTCATCCAGGCAACCATTTCATTGAGGAGGAGGGTCACGAAAAACATCCGCTCGCCGTCGGAGAGATGGGCGATGGACAGAATCGAGATCCGCGGGCGTCCCTGGGGGGTGTAAAGGAGCCGACCAATTTCCAGCGGCTCTCCCTCCATCCAGGCAGAAAAGCCCGGAGAGGCCAGGAGGTTGTTCAGGCTCATCGCGAGATCGAGGCGCTCTCGGTTCGGGAAGAAGGATTCCAGGTCAAAGACGCCGACCTTGTCAAATGGGGGTGATTGAATTTCGCGTATCAGACCTGAAATGTCCAAATCCCTCTCCCCGCTCCACGCGTGATGCAGGATGCTAGACAGGAGGATATGTTCCCGGCTGCGGATCGGGTCCGCCTCGATACCGAGAAGTGCCAGCAGGCCTGAGACGGCGGCCTGTATTCGATCCCCGAAGGCATCCTTGTCTTCGATAAGGGCAGGGGGAGGCGCAGCGAATGAACGGAGTACTGTGAGGGGTAAACCGGAGTTGCTACCAGGCGTGTAGATCGCCATGTCAATGGAGTTGCGAAACCGGGTGATGCGCTCGCCATCCTGTCCCCACTGCCCTAGTCCCTTTTTCCAGGTCTCAGCGATTTGTGAGGCATATTCATCCGGTGTCGAACCCTTCCGTGCCGCCTCGGCTTCGTCTACCCAAGGCCGAAAGTCGGATGGGCGCAAATCCGGAAAGTTCAGCGCCAGGTTTCCCACGTCCCCCTTGACGTCGATAACGATAGCGGGGATACCGTCAATGGCAGCTTCTTCCAAGAGGCAGATGCACAAGCCGGTCTTCCCGCTCCCCGTCATTCCCACACAAACCGAATGGGTCATTAGATCCTTGGCGTCATAAAGAAGAAGATCATCCAAGACCCGCCTGTTTTCGAGGTCGTAGATGCGCCCCAGATAAAAAGCTCCAAGTTTCTCGAAAGATTGCATCGTTCCATTCCTCCCAATCAGGGCCCGATGGCCCGAGATAGACTCGTGTCACCCTGAAAAAATTCTCGTTGAATATTCTTATCATTTTGTTCGTGTCCCGCGCCAGACCCTACCACGGACTCGGGAACTGCGAGGGTAACGGCCGGCCATGATACTGATATTAGAGGGGTGGGCTTCTGTTGTCAATAGATTCAATTCGATCCATTCGAAACGATGCAGGGTCGGGAAAAACGGGTTTTCTGGTTCTCTGCCGTGTCGCCACTATCGGCGAGGAAAAGAGACCTGCTCCTGCATGCTGAGTCCTTCCGACTCATCCTCTCGCCTCCAGTCTTCTGTCATATTCTGGAACCGATTTTGCTTGGGTATCCCGTAGCGCTCGAATGGAGGGCCTCTTGGATCCCTGGGTAAGGAGATTATCGACGCTGCTCCACGCTTTTCGGCTGGACAGCATTAAGAGTAAGATTCTGATCTTTGCGCTTTTTGCCACCCTCGCGCCATCCTTGACCATGGGCTGGTTATCCTACGGGTACAACAAGCGCTTACTTCGGGGGAAAATCACCCAGGAGATGCGAAACGTCGGCTTCCATCTTGCTCAAGAGCTCGAATTGTGGCTCAAGGAGCGCTTTTTCGATGTTCGTGTTTTCTCGAGCTCATACGAAGTTTCGGAAAACCTGGAAAAGATCCTTCCTGAACCCGGTCGGTCAGCCGGGGAATCGGAAGCATTATCTCGTCTTCAGGGCTATCTCCGGTCGGTCCAGAAGCGGTTTGCCGACTACGAAGAGCTCATGGTTGTCGACGCGAAGGGCCGGGTGGTGGCGACGAGTGCGAACAAGGTGAGCGCTCCAAACTTACCGCCCGAATGGTTCCAGATGGCGATAAATGATAAGGACATCGTCAGTGAGGCCGAATGGGACGAGGGCCTAAAGAAAGCAGTCCTAACGATCGTCACGCCGATAGAAACCGCGGACGGTCATTTTCTGGCCGTCTTGGTCGCAAAGATGAACCTCCGTGCGATTGATGGGATCCTCGAAAGGATCTCCCTGTGGAAGGGTGGACAACTCTATCTGATCAACAAAGCGGGAAGCGTGATCATTGCCTCCGAGCCTATCTCCAAACCATTCATGAAGACCACATTGCCGGCTGAGTCTGCGCGGGCTCTCTTCGAGAAGGAGCCTTCCCTGGTGGAATACAGTGATTTCCGGGGAAGAGAGGTTGTCGGGACCCTGAAGGGGTTGCCCTTCTTGGGTTGGGCGATCGTTGCAGCCATGGAGAAGGACGAGGCCTACGCGCAGATTGTCTGGCTACAGGCTCTGACCGCGCTGATCGTCTCGGTGCTGCTTTTCGGCGTGGGGCTGATCGCCTACGTGTTGGGAATCAGCATCGTTAACCCCCTCGATCGCCTCACCACCGGCGCGGCAAAGGTGGCAGAAGGGGATCTGGAAGTGGACATCCCCATTGTCAGCCGCGGAGAGGTGGGTTATATGACGACGGTCTTCAACAACATGGTCGCCCGCTTGCGTCAGGGGCGGGAAGAATTGGCCGCGATTAACAAAACGCTCCAGGCCAAGAACAAGGAGTTGGAAACGATCTCTGTAACGGACAGCCTGACTGGCCTCTACAACCGTAAGCATCTGATGGAAACCCTAAACCACGAGCTGGCCCGCGGCCAGCGGTATAACCACCCGCTGTCGGTCCTCATGATCGACATCGATCACTTCAAGCGATATAACGACAGCTTCGGACACCTGGAAGGAGACCGTTTGCTGACCAAAATGGCGAGGATCTTCAGGGAATCCATCCGTAGGATTGATTATGCGGCGCGCTATGGCGGAGAGGAGTTCGTGGTCATGCTACCAGAAACGGGGTCGGGGAAGGCCGTATCGGTTGCCGAACGCATTCGCATTCGGGTCATGGAAGAGACCCTGAACGATAATGACAAAAGCGATTCCACAACGGTCAGTATCGGTGTTGCCGGATTTCCTGAGAACGGCGACACCCTGGAATCCGTCATCGCTAGCGCCGATGAAGCCCTTTATCAGGCCAAGCGACAAGGGCGGAACCGAGTGATTTGCTCTCGTGCCCGATTTCACGAAAAATCGAATGGAGAGGCGGGTGTGAATTATCGTGGCTCGACCGAGAGATGACGCTTCCTTTCAACGACCATCCACCAGGGCGTGAAAAATCCAGCCCTCCTGACCATTCTCAGTTGTCACCCCCACCCATTGGTCCTTGTAGGAATGAGCCACAACCGTGCTGTCCTTTTTCAAGGTGTGAATGACTTTGAATTGCAAGCCTGGTCCCGCTCTGAGGTTGCTTGTCCTTAAGACGCGAAGGGGCACCGGCAAAACAAAGGAGACCGGGACTTCTTCCTCCGGTTCCTTCTCCCGAATCACGGATCGCTCTTTGGCCATCTTGATCAGACCTTTTGCCTGGCTGGTGAGGTAGAGGGCGCCGCTGTAGTTCTGATTCTTGAACTCCAAAGCGCTCATTTTCAGCAGTTGCTCTGTCTGAACGATCTCCGGGCCTTTTGCGTGGTTTGGTTCCGCTGACCTCAGCGTGTTCAAGGCAATTTCTGCCTCAGCCAGACTGGAGGCGGCCTCGGCTTTGCTTTCGAGGCTGCGCAGTTTCGCCTTGGCACGCACCACATCGCGGATGGCTCCGTCGAGCCTCTTCCGAAGCAAATCCTCTCCTCTGGCTGGATCTCGATTCTGAATTTCCCTTTTCACGATTTGCAATTGAGCCGTGGCGATTTTCCTTTCGAGTTCACGATAGGCGGTCGTCTTTTTTTCCAGGGCATCTCTCAGCCTTTGGTTCTCCTGTTCGACTTCCTGGCGCTTGGCCTGTTCGGCGACGACCATTTCGTACGAAACCATCTTCACCGTTCCGAGTCGCACTTTTCCAAGACAGCTCGAAAGGAGGAGGGCCGCGCAGAGAAGAAATGGCAAATACCGTTTCGTGTGGCCTCCCCCGGTCCGATGGATCCGGAAAATCTCCATTTTCTCCCTCTTCACAACGGGACAGGCATAAACCACAGGACGGGGACTAGCAAGTCTCTTGCCAATTCATTGACTCGGAAATCTGATTTCTGTTGACTTTGCCCAGGCTTTGACATTTAATGGCCTCGAGGGTGTTGGGCAAGGGTTCGGCGCAAGGAAAAAAGCGCATCTGGAAAGGAGGCGGAAAGATGACGGGTGTCAACCCCATTGACGACTGCCTGTCCAGGCGAAATGGGCACCTCTTCATTGAGGACTGCGATACCATCGATCTCATTAAACAATTTGGATCGCCCATCTTTGTCTATTCGGAAAATCAAATCCGCCGAAATGTCCGTCGTTTCGAAGCGGCATTCAGCCGCGGATGGCCGGACGGACCGTTGAAGGTTCTGCCTGCGGCAAAAGCCAATTGGATCCCGGCAATACAGCGAATCCTCGCTGATGAGGGTTGCGGCTGTGATATCTATTCCCCTGGTGAGCTTACGGTCGCCCTGGATGCTGGTTTTGACCCCGAGCTTATTTCGGTCAATGGGGTTCCCAAGGATGAAGACCATATATTGACAAGTATCCAGGAGGGGGCGCGGATCACCATCGATAGTGTTGAAGAGGTCGATGTGATCGAGAGAGGGGCGCGCAAACTCAATCGAGTGGCCAAAGTGCGTCTTCGCCTAAAACCGGCGATCTCCGGCTTCATCGATCACAGCGACTTTGTCGCCGAAGGTCTGGTCCCCACGGACATCGCCGCCATGGTATACAAGGGCGGGCTTTCCTTCGACGAGATCATGGCCATCGGACCGCGGATTCTCAAGATGAAGAATGTGGAGCTCGTGGGTTTTCACGAACATCACGGTCGGCACGATCGTTCGACGCGTTATTGGGAGGAGCAGATGAAGGCCTTTGCCAGGGAGATGGGCAGGGTATGCCAGGCCTTGGGCGGGTTCCAACCCCAGGAGATCGATATTGGCGGCGGCTTTGCTATCCCGCGGGACCCCTTCAACGCGGTAACGGATTACAGTGAGCCATTGCAGTTGGGAGCGCTCTATGCACTGTCCAAGGCATTGAAGGTGTTGGGCTCTTCCAAACGCTATCGGGCCCTGTCGAAACTGATTGATGGCATTGTGACACGGCCAAATCAAACTCCGGCCCCGACGATCGATGAATATGCTGCGGCGTGCACCCGCACGCTTCGCCGGGAGTTAGCTCAGCAAGGCATCAACACAGAAGGTTTGATGCTCCAGATTGAACCTGGACGTGCCATCCACGGGGATGCTGGAATCCACCTGACAACCGTCACCAACATCAAACGGATGACGACTCCCATCCGGTGGAACGTCGTTGTCGTGGATACCACGGAGTTTTGGTTTACGGGTGGCCGTTACGAGCGTCATCTGCATGATTACCTCGTTGCGAACAAAACGGACGCAGAACTGGTTGATAAAGCGGATATCATTGGTCGGAGTTGTTACGGAGATCGTTTGATGCCGGCCGTACCCATTCCGAGAGTGGAGGTTGGGGATATTCTGGCCTTACTCGATACGGGGGCGTACCAGGAGGTCTCGATGAGTAACTTCAATGCGATGCCACGGCCGGCGACCGTACTGGTGACCCATGACAAGGCCTCAATCATCCGCCGCCGGGAAACAGAAGAGGACGTTTTCCGTCGCGATGTCCTACCCGACCATTTGAAAAGAGGCAGCGCGGCCGACGTTGTTGGGCAAACGATGTGAGAGCAAATTGACTTAATTTGCTCTCTGCTCTAGAATATAGGTAAACTCGTCACGGCTAAGGCCAGATAAACGCGCAAGAACCGTCAGTGGGAGCCTGTACGGTCCGGAAATCAACAGGGATAGAATCACGGCCTGCCCCGTGAGGAGGAAAGGCTTCTTCTTGGCAGGACGAGGAAAAATCACAAAAAACGAAACCGGGGGCGGACCTGGCCATCGGAAGGGGAGTGCCATGAAATCAGCGACCAGAGATTTTCCTTTTAAATGTGTTCTCAGCCTCGTACCATTGATCGACTTCTGGAATGAGGCCAGTCCCAAAGTAGAGACCGTCAAAGGTGCGCTTTGCAACACGATTCATGAGAAGCTGAAGAAGGCCCCGGAGCTGCTCGAACCGATAGAAGATCTCTCTGTCCTCGAACGGCACAGAGAGCTCGTGGATGCGCTCATGACGGTTGTTTTTCGGCCTTCCACCTGGGAACAGGACTATTCGGCCGCTCTCTTTCCGCTCCATTTGAGGAGTTTCTACAGGACACCATCATTTGCACGGGTGCTAAAGTTTGAGAATTGGAGCTTCTCGGGCCGGGCCTATTTCGATGAAACGGAAATCTTCAAAGCAAGGGTCCTAAAAGCGTACCTCGCGATCTTGAAGAAGTTCTATGGCATTGACCTCTCCGCCGACTACCCGTTGATCGTCACGGTCCGGGATCCCGATACGGGGCTGGATCGTCATTTCAAAATCAACATCGATCCACAATTCGTGGAAATCAAAAAGATCGGGAAGCTTAAGCCGCTCTCGGAGGCGACCAAAAAACGTCTCCTTGGTAGCGTGAAGGATCCTGAAACGTGGATGAAAGTCATCCCGCCCGAGAATTTCGAATTCCACGGATTTAGCGTTTTGAGGGCCGTGGATGTCACCGATCAGGAGGTCTTATCCTCGCTGAAGCGCGATCTCATCGAGAAGGAATCGATCTTTTCCAAGAATGGATTTGAACGCCTCGAGGAGAGACTGAGAACCTTCCTAAGACAGCCTGATCTGTCCTTTGGCCTTGCCGCTCTTCAGGGAGAGCAGGTCTTCATTCTCAGTCTCGGACACAAGCTCGAGAAAGGCTGTATCTACCACGATTCCCAGCACCACAGGAAGTGTGATTTTGAGGGGTCGGTTTATCACGAGGTCGTGGAAAAAGGAGAACTACTGGTCGTCGAGGATCTAACGGCCCACCCAAAAAACACCGCACTAGAGAAACATTTCATCGAGGAAGGCTTTAGAAGCTTATTGGTTGCGCCCCTCCACTATCAGGATCAACTCATTGGGACCTTGGACCTTCGGTCACCCAATCCTGGTGCGCTCAATGCTGTGGTGGCGATGAAGCTCTGGGAAGTCCTCCCCCTGTTCTCCATGGCTGTTAACCGGGGGATGGAGGAACTCAACAATCGGGTGCAGGCCATCATCAAAGAGAAATGCACGGCCATCCATCCCTCAGTGGAGTGGCGCTTCCGAAACGCCGCCCTCAACTTTCTCGAAAAGGGAGAGGAGGCCACGACGGGTCTAGAACCGATTGTTTTTCGCGATGTTTTTCCCCTTTACGGTGTCTCGGATATCCGGGGATCGAGCGAACAGCGCAATGCAGCCATCCAGGCTGATCTGGTCGCCCATCTCAATCTGGTCAAGGAGGTCATTGTTCTTGCAGACCGCCACCGGCCACTTCCCATTCTCGATGCGATTGCCTACCAGATTGACAAGAACATCGAGGAGGTTAAGGCCAGCCTAGGATCAGGAGACGAGGTGGCCAAACTCGACTTCATTCGCTACGTGGTCGAGCCGGTGTTCGACCATGTCCACGAGTTCAGTTCCGACGTGCGCGAAAAGATCGAGGCCTACCGGTCCGCCCTCGATCCGAATATCAGAAGTATCTACCAGAAGCGGAAAGATTTCGAGGAGACCGTAAACCTCATCAATGAGACCATTTCCGCGTATCTCGACCAAGAGGAAGAAAAAGCCCAGAGCTTTTTCCCCCACTATTTCGAGAAGTTGAAGACCGATGGGGTCGACTACAGCATCTACATCGGCGCCTCGATGGTTGAGGACGGGAAGTTCGACCCCCTCTATCTCAAAAATCTCCGGTTGTGGCAACTCATGGTCATGTGCGGGATTGTCAGGGAGACGGAGCGCCTCAAACCACGTCTGAAGCTGCCGCTAGAGTGCAGCCATTTGATCCTTGTCCAGAGCGCGCCGCTTTCCATCCGATTCCGGCCTGACGAGAAGCGATTCGATGTGGACGGGGCTTATGACATCCGTCACGAGATCATCAAGAAGCGGATCGACAAGGCCATGATCAAGGGGAAGCCTGAGCGGCTCACCCAACCAGGCAAAATCTCAATTGTCTACTCCCACCGACGAGAGTTGTTGGAGTATCAGGAATACATCGATTACCTTCAAGCTTCTGAATACTTGACTCAGGACCTGGAGAATTTCGACCTGGAAGACCTCCAGGGTGTTCATGGGCTCAAGGCCCTGCGAGTCACCGTGGAAATTCCGGGACCCGAGGAAACTCAGCGGGTTTCGCCTGAAGAGATTGAACGAGCGGTGAGTTCCATGACGCCGATTGATTCTGCCTAAGAGAATCACCTGTGTGTCATCTCAAAGAGATCCGACCATCAGACTAAAGAGTCACTGTGTCTCAGAGCTCACGCCGAACCGGCTGAAACCGAAAAACTCATAACTGAATGCTTCACGCTGAGATTGTGTGGACAAATGGTCAGGCCGAATATGCAACCCTGGATCTGAAGTCGCACGCCTTTGTCCGTTTTCGGCCGCGCAACCGGAGGACCCAAAGAAAAAACCGCCGGCGTGGGAGAGGCTCAGGAAGCAGCAGTCTCACTGGATAAAGGGAATGAAAAAAAGGGGGGGAATTCTATGAACTGGATAAAAAGTCTCGTCGTTCTCTTGGCTATACTGCTGGCCGGATTCGTCATCTACACCCTCTATCTTCGCCTGGGCCCGTACGAGCGCCTCTCTGAGGAAAACCAGAAGCTCGCAGAAGAGGTCGCCGAGGCGAGGCGCACCGTCGAAGAGATCGACACGGTTAAGGATGAGCTAACCAGAAAGAGCCGTCAAGTGGAAGATCTTCAGGCGCAACTCGATGGACTGAGGACGACAATCACGAAAATGGAGGTGGAAAAAGAGACACTCGTGGCAGAGACAGAGCAGGTCCGAAAGGCTTCGAAAGAGTCGGAAGCCCATCTTACCGAGCTATCTCAGGAGATCGAGAATATCAAAAGAGAAAATTCCCAAAAAATCCAGAGTCTAAAGGATCAACTGGCGCAGAGGGATCTTCGCATTGCGAATCTCCAAAAAAAAGCGAAGGAACTCGATCAGACCATTACCACCCTGGAGGGAAGCACTCGGCTTCTTAGCCAGGAGAAGCGTGAACTCGAGGGACAATTGGAGCGGGCTCAGGTCCGACTGGAAGAGGTGACCCGGGAGATGGCCGCGGGGGGGGACAAGTTCGAAGAGCTGAAACAGGCTCAGCAGGTGCTCGTCAGGCAGTTTGAAAAACAAATCCAAGAGAGAGAGTTGGAGATTAGTACGCTTGAGGAGCAATTGAAAATTCGCTTCCTCGATAAGATCCTCTTTGAGCCTGGAAATGCCGTCATTACAACCCAGGGCAAAGAGGCTCTCAAAAATCTGGCCGAAGAGCTGAAGAAGTTATCGGCCATGAGGATCCGGGTCGAGGGGCATACGGACAACCTGCCGCTATCTGAAGAGGCGAAGGCCGTCTACATTGACAACCTGGGGCTTTCGATTGCCCGCGCGGCTGCTGTGGCTCGGACACTTCGCACCATGGGTGTAGGCCCAGAGCTCCTCTCTGCGGCTGGATATTCGATGCACAAGCCCGTCGCGAGCAATGAAACCCCAGAAGGGCGTGAGCAGAACCGCCGCGTCGAGATCATCCTCGCCCCAACCCGCTAACCCAGCGATCAGTGCGGATTCAGGACCGAACCATCCCTCAACCTCAACCTCTCCCCTTTTTCCCGTCCTCCGTCTCCCGTCCCCGGTCGTTCATATTCTGACTCCTGACTCCTGTTTCCCCGTCCCCCGTCCTTTCCCCTGATCCCTGTTTTTCAAACCAATCCAACCAATAAAACCAATTCGACCAATGAGACCAATCCAACCAATGAAACCAGTCCAACAAATCAACCCTGATCCTTTCCCCCAACCTAAGACCTCCAACCTCCAACCTCTAACCTCTAACCTCTAACCTCTAACCTCTAACCTCCAACCTCTAACCTCTAACCTTCTTTCTCCTTGAAGCGATTCGAAGAGGGAAAAGGGGAGGAGAAAAAGAAGCCCTCGAGGTCTACAACAATAGATCTAAGTCCCACCCATGGTGTTCGATTTTGATTTCTTCCATCCGGCTGGTCCCTAACCCGTAGACTTTGTCTGCTGCTTCCACGCAGATAGGTGGGGGAGAGAGGGGCCAGGGTTCGCCTCGTATGGCTCGCCGCTTTTCGGTAATGATTCGTAAGCCGACAGTCTCCACCGCAACCGGGTCTGTGCCGGCGATCAGCCCATTATACGCCCACTTGTAACGTGGATCAGCCTGAGGGCCTTTATCACAGAGGGGATGGAGTGCATCGATCAGTACGAGTTTTGTTTTTCCTTTCACATCCGGAAGATTCCAGATCTCACCGAGTTTCGCACTGTTTTCTCCATGGTACCAACTGGGGTTTCCTGAATACAGAATGTAGTTTTTCAAGACCGTACCGATTCCGGTTAACCAGTGGGCCTTCAGGCCGGGTAGCGCAATCAAAGCAGTACAGCGCTCGGCTTTTCCGATTCCGCCCTGGGCCGCGAGGATCTTCTTTTTCGGAACACCCGCGTCGATTAAGGCGTCCTTGACAGCATCAAACACTTCAGGATGCGTTGGATTCAGATGCGGTGTCGGGACAAGGCCAACCGTGTCCTCCGGCCTCACAAGGGTCATCCACGCATCCCTTACATTCTTCTCACCCGTAAATTGAATCAACGTTTGATCAAGCATGCTTTTCAATACCGTGCGGTCAACGGTTACACCGGCCGCATCCATGACGTCTGGGTCGCGCACCACCGTGACCAAAGTCGAAGGTCTTGCTTTTTGGGTGGCTCCGGCCCATCTGACGCCCAGGACGGAGGCACCCAGGGTAGCACCAATGGTTCCACGGATAAAGTCTCTTCTCGTGAGCCGCCGCTGCTTATCCTGCATAATCACTCCTCCTTCTGAACGAACTGGATTTGGTTGACGATCATCCGGGCAGATTCCTGATTCGGGCATTCAAACACGAGGACGATGCTCTTGTCGTATAGTTTGTATGCAAGCCAACCATCCTCGATTTCGAAAGAACTGGAGCTTTCAGCCATCGATCCTGAAACGGGATCCTTCTTGTGGTCGGGGAGATAGGCCGAATGAAAAAGGTCCAGGGCATGTCGTGCACGACTCGGATCACGATATTTCACAAACAGAAGTTGGACACGCGCTCGATTTTCAGGACTCGTCACACGCTCATAAGGCGCTGTCACGGCTTCTGTCGAGAGATCCAGATCGAGAATATTCTCGTGACTGAGATAGTACAGGGAGTTCAGAACCAGAAATGAACGAAAATAGGAGATTCTATCCTTCCGTAATCTCCAAACTGAATCGATCGTATCCGGAAGAATGTTTAGTAGCCCAGGGGGGGAGGGATTCTTGCGATTTGCCGTAATCGCTCGGCCCAGGGAAAGCACGGCTTCTCTCGACGCAGGCGTTTCCCGGTAGGCCATGACCCGGGCGTAAATATCGTCGGACCAGGCGCGCAATAGGCCTTTTCCATAAAGGGCGCTCACCGATGGCGCAGGGGTAGGCCTCGCCTCGCTTGTCGAGGAATCATTGAAGGTTACGGGGTCACCTCCCCAATCCAGAGACAGCAACCCAAAAGCGTCGTCAGAGGTTTTCATGAAATAGAGTTCCACCAGGATGTTCTCCTGGCCATCGGCCGTGTACTCATACACCTCGAGATGGTCGAAACGATAGCCCAAATAGAGTTCTCCGGCGCCGTTCATGTATTTGAAGATCGTAGTCCCATCAATGACCCGTGGAGAATCGGGTCGGGTCCAAATACCAACCGTTTTGGGAAGATCGGGTTTTCCTTGCTCCATTTTTGCGGTCGCTCCCTCGTGTACCGATAATGTCGCAATGAGGAATAGAAGTAGAAGGGCTGTTTTTGAGGAATTCATATCAATCATCTCTCAGCTGAGCCCGGCCTTGCGGAGACCCTCGTTGAGGCGCTCCATGTCCTTTTCATATTTGTAAAGGCTCTTCTCGTTTTCGATCTCAGATTTGAAATTGGGTCTGATTCGCTTGATTTCCTCGACCTTCTCCCGAGCGCGGTCTAACTCTCCCATATTGGCATAGCTCGCGGCCATGTAATAGAGAACAGGGGGAAAATTCGGGTTTTTTATGTGGGCTTCCGTCAAAAGAGGAATAGCTTCGCGGTATTTGCCCACCTGGAAATAGGCCCGACCCAGGTTGTATACATATCGCTCCGGATAGTGGGGATTCAGGCGCATCGCCTTCTTGATTATCCTGATAGCCTCCTTCGGCCTTCCAACGAAACTCATAGCGCTCGCCAGACCGTAAAGGGCCTCGGCGTCATTCGGATCAAGAGCGATGGCCCGCTCCAATTCCTCGATCGCCTCATCATGCTGTCTTCTCCACAGGTAGACGGTGCCCAGCAATGTGTGGGCCTCGGACAGAGACTCGTTCAGAGCCACGCTTTTCTGGGCCATTGCCAAGACTTGTTCCATGACGTCTGGATCCTGGCTCCAGCCCAGACGCCCCGCGACCAGCTTGGTCCACACGAGACCGATGTGGGCAGACGGATATGAGGGATCAAGTTCGATCGCTTTCTCAAAAACCTCCTCGGCAAGGGCATTCGTTTCTCGAGAAAACTGCTGGAAGTACGCCCACCCTCGCAACGTCAAATCATAGGCTTCAGGATTTTCGGTTTCTTTCATCCGGATCATCTTTTGTTCTTCCGGGACCAGTTTCACGGCCAGGGCCTCCACAATCTTCTGGGTGACCTCGTCCTGCAGCGAAAAGATCTCCTTGATCTCTCGGTCATATCGTTCTGCCCAGACATGCCCGCCAGTCGTGCCATCGATGAGCTGGGCGTTGATTCGCACATGGTCATCCGCCCTCCGGACACTTCCCTCGAGCACGTAGCGGACTCCGAGCTCGCGGCTGATCTGCTCAACTTTGACGGATTTTCCCTTGTACGTGAAGACCGAGTTCCGAGAAATGACAAAGAGCCCTGAGATTTTTGAGAGATCGGTGATGAGATCCTCTGTCATGCCATCGGCGAAATACTCCTGCCCCGGGTCATCACTCATGTTTTTGAAGGGCAGAATGGCAATGGAGGGTTTATCGGGCAACGGAAGCGCCATCTCCTCTCGAGAGGCCACATCGACCACGGGTGGGGGAGGGCGTAGGTAGAAACGCCAGACTGCAAGCGCCAAAGCGGCCACGACAAGAACCACAAGAAAAACGAAGGTTGCTCGACGCCTGTGCAACGGATCGTCCTTTCTCCTTCTGTAAACCACGGCACCCGCTTCCTCAGGCTCCATCAATACGCGATAAACCCTCACCGGCTTCCGAATGTTCTTGACCCTTTGCTCTCCCAAATACTCATAGCCCATGTCGAGCTTGCCCTCGACTTGTTCATACGCGCTCCCAGAAATGCAGATTCCACCCCCCTCGGCCAGGCTTTCCAACCGGGCCGCGATGTTGACCCCGTCCCCGTAAATCTGCTCGCCCTCTTCAATCACATCTCCGAGGTTAACGCCGATCCGAAACTCCATGCGACGGCTCTCCGGCAAATCCACATTGCGAGCTTTGAGCTCCTTTTGGATCTCAGAAGCACACTCGACAGCCTTCACCACACTGGAGAATTCAGCCAGGAGATTGTCTCCTGTGGCGTCGACGACCCTT
>CAYFYO010000008.1:0-59957 GCA_964347335.1 uncultured Thermodesulfobacteriota bacterium | reverse complement strand
TGGACGTCACCGCTCCTGCGCAGAAGCTGGAAGCCGAGATTGACCAGTCCATCGATCGTCTGCTTGTGGAAGATGAAGGGAAAAAGGAGGAGGTTCCTCCCACATTCCCCAGTGTGGCCTCGCCTGAGCCTGTAAGACCTCCTGAGGAAGAGCTGGGAGAGCCTGCTTCCAGACCATTGGCCGAGACGGTTTCAGGGAGGTGGGAACCGGGTGCTCAAGAGAGCGACGGCCCTGTTCGAAATTTGGAGAATTTGGAAAGCCATCTTTTGTCTCTGGAATGGGAGATCAGTCCGGATTTAATCGACAAAATCATCTCGGAATTGGGCTTTTTGAAGGAGACCTATGGGAATGACCAAGCACTCTTCCAGTTGTTCGAGGTGATGGGGAAGGTGGCCCGCTCTTTGGCTGACGATGAAGGAAATATTACCCCGGAAAGCCTGCGTTTCCTCTTGGAGGCCAAAGATGGGATCAAGCTCTTCTGTGATGAGCTGAAAGACAAGGAGGATTACAAGAATTTGGTCTTATCCGGGATTCTCGCGCGGTATCGCATCATGCAGGACCAGACTAAGACGGCGGTCGAGGCAGCGGTTGGGGATATGGGAGTAAAGGAGGATGCCAAAGGCCTGACGGAGGCCCTGACGACACTCTCTCGACAGTTGCAAAAAGAGATCCGCCAGTTGGGAGTCATCACTCGGGCACTTCGGGTCGGGGCTGGTGTCTCCGCTCCATCCCAGACCGTGGGTACCGTGTTGGTGGTATCTTCCGGCAGGATTTTTGCTATTGAGAAAGATATTGTCATCCGATCTGTTCAGATTCCATATCGGATGGTCAGGACGATCTGGAGAGACAACGAGATCCGTATTCGGGGAAACCGTTTCCCCCTGATCAACCTTTTTTGTCTGTTCAGGTTCAAGGGCCGTATTGAATCCGGAGAAAAGACGGTTGTCCTTGTCAAAAAAGGGAATAGGACCCTGGCTTTACTGGTGGACCGTTTGCTACAGAAAAAGGAAATCCCTTCGAGTTTCATTCAGGAGGAAAAGCGCCTCGCCTATGTTCGAGGGATTGCTTCCCATGGGCGAGGTCGAAAAATCTACCTTCTCGACACGGATCGGCTGATGGTCGAGTTCTAATCATTGGGGCGCATATGGTAGGGGGAGGAGAGAGACGTCAAATCGACTCGTCACGCCGGGGCAAAGGCCGTTCCAGACCCTTATCCCGAGTCGACGAGTTGTCTCAGGAGATCGAGAGGCTCAGAAATTTCAACGAGAGCATTATTCAGTCGATCAGTAGCGGCCTGATTTTGGTGGATATTCAGGGGAAGATTACCTATATCAACAGGGCGACGGAGAATATTCTCGGCTATGCACCAGACGAAGTGATGGGGCAGGATGTTCAAATCTTTCATATTTCAGAGAACAAAGCAAGACGGAAACTCATCGGGATTCCATTTGACCATCCCGGTGACATTGATACCCGGAGAGAAGGTACGATCAGACGGAAGGATGGTGTTGACATTCCAACTGGGTTTACCGTCAACAACCATCTGGATGTTCATGGGAGCAAGATTGGCGAGATTATCATTTTCCGGGATCTGACGAGTGTTTACAAAATGCAGGAAGAGATTTTGAGAATGGATCGCCTCGTATCCCTGGGTGAGATTTCTTCAGGTATCGCTCATGAAATCCGGAACCCCTTGGCCGGGATTAAGACGACTGCCCAGGCCATGGGTGAGGAGATGGAAAAGAACGATTCGAAGCGAGAATACCTCAGCCGCATCACCAAAGAGATCGATCGGCTCAACGAGTTGTTAAAGATGTTCTTCTCCTTCGCCAAACCCCAGAAACCAAACCTCGATTTCTGCCACATCAAGGACGTTGTGAATGAAATTACCCCGTTGCTCATCAAGGACATTGGGGATCGTGGAATTACCTTTGCGGAGAAATACGATCCTTCGCTCCCGAAGGTCAAGGTGGATGTAAATCAAATGAGGCAGGTGTTTCTCAATCTGTTCCTGAATGCAATCCACGCAATGGACGATGGGGGGGAACTGCGCATTGAAGCCGAGCCGGCGTATTCAAACCCGCTCCGCCGTTCTAAACCGGATTATGTGCAAGTGTCCGTGAGTGACACAGGGCGAGGCATTCCCTCCCATATCATCTCGAAGATATTCGATCCGTTTTTTACAACCAAGGCAAAGGGGGTCGGATTAGGGCTCTCGATCTCTTATCAAATCATCAAGAGCCATGGGGGAACCATCAACGTGGAGAGCCGAGAGGGGAACGGGACCATGTTCTTCATTACGCTTCCGCTTCTGAATGGTGGGGGGGAGGAGTAACCGATGAAACCAGTCATACTCATCGTGGACGATGACGAGGTGATGCGTCAGACCCTTTCAGATGTCTTCATAAAGCAAGGATATGAGGTTCATACAACAGATACCGGAAGAAAAGCAATCGAGTCGATTCATCAACAGCTCATCGATCTCGTTCTTCTCGACATACGACTCCCAGACATGGATGGTATCGCTGTCCTGAAAAAGATGAAGGGAATGGATACCGATCTGATGGTCGTTATGATGACGGCCTATTCTGATGTGCAAACGGCTGTGATGGCCATGAAATCCGGGGCTTATGACTACATTAACAAACCCTTTGAGCTTGATGAATTGAAGTTGCTGATCCAAAAGGCAGTTGAGACACAGACGCTCCGGAATGAGGTCCGCCGGCTGAAAAGACAACACGAGAATGAGGACAGGAATGTCCAGATCTTTGGAAACAGCCCACAGATTCTGAACGTGAGAGAACTGATCCAGATGATCGCACAGACGCCAAGAACGTCTGTTCTCATTCAGGGTGAGAGTGGAACTGGCAAGGAGCTCGCGACGAACGCTATCCATTACAGCAGCAAGCGGGCGCATCGTCCCCTCATCAAAATCAATTGCAGTGCCATCCCTGAGAATCTCTTAGAATCAGAGCTGTTTGGATATGAAAAGGGCGCCTTCACCGATGCCAAAACAACCAAAAAAGGACTGTTTGAGCTGGCGAGTGGGGGAACCATCTTTCTTGACGAAATCGGGGACATGAATCAGTATCTTCAGTCCAAGCTCCTTCGGGTCCTGGAGACCCAGTCTTTTATGCGAGTCGGAGGATCGAGAGAGATCCATGTTGACCTGCGATTTATTGCCGCCAGTAACAAGAACCTGGCTGAGATGGTCAGTGAAGGTAAATTTCGGAAAGACCTGTACTATCGCCTCAAGGTGATGGTACTCGACATCCCTCCCCTCAGGGAGAGAAAGGAGGATATTCTTCTTCTGGTGAACCTCTATATCGAAGAGAGTAACAAGGAGCTGGGAAAGAATATGAAGGGGATTTCAGAAGATGCCAAGACGCTTTTGCTGAATTACTCCTGGCCTGGAAATGTCCGAGAGCTGAAGAATGTCATTGAGCGGGCGATGATTCTTTCCACCACGGAGGTGATCTCCCCAGAGACGCTCCCCATAGAACTCAGGGAGCACCAGGCTCTTCCTGAGGCCGGATCAGCAAACCTGACTGAAACGTCATTGGAGGCGATGGAAAAGAGACATATTTCCCAAGTCCTCTCCATGCTCAGTGGAAACAAATCGAAAGCGGCGAGGACGCTTGGAATTTCAAGGTCCACGCTGAGAGAAAAACTGAAAAAATACGCGATTGCTTAAGAAGAGGAGAAAACATGGTACTTGGAAAGAAAAAGGATGTGATTGGCTTGGATATTGGTTCGAGTTCCATCAAGGTCGTCGAACTCACTGAGACCAAAAGGGGACATCGATTGATCAACTCGGCCATGGCGACCATTCCGCCAGAGGCCATCGTCGATGGGTCCCTGATGGATTCGGTGGTGATCGTCGATACGATCCGGGATCTGATCAGAAGCTTCAAAATCAGGACGAAGGAAGTCGTGACTTCGGTTTCCGGCCATTCAGTAATCGTCAAGAAGATCAGCCTCCCCGTTATCACAGAGGATGAATTAGCAGAATCCATCCAATGGGAGGCGGAACGGTACATCCCCTTTGATGCCAGTGATGTGAACATCGACTTCCAGATCCTCGGGGCCAATGAAGAAAACGACGAACTGATGGATGTCATTCTGGTGGCTGCCAAGAAAGATATCATTAACGACTACCTGTCGGTTCTCTTGGAGGCAGGGCTGAACCCGGTGATCGTGGACATCGATGCCTTCGCTCTCGAGAACATGTATCAGGCCAACTACCCGATGAAGCGGGGAGAGAATGTGGCGCTCGTCAACATCGGCGCCAATGTGATGAACATTAATATCATGAAAGATGGCATATCGGCATTTACACGGGACGTGTTTAAAGGAGGCAGTTCTATTACCGAGGAGATCCAAAAGCATCTTCACGTTGATTATGAGGAGGCCGAAGCGCTGAAAGTGGGGAGTAAAATCGATGACAGCAAACAGCAGGCCATTGATAGCATTATGAAGACGGCTTCTTCAGACTTTGCTTCGGAGATCGCCCAATCACTGGACTACTTCCAGAAGACCTCCAATCAAAACGCCGATAAACTCTTCATCAGCGGAGGCTGCGCCAAGATCGAAGGATTGGCCAAGGTTATTGAAGGCCAAGTCGGCGTATCTGTGGACGTGGTCGATCCCTTTCAAAGTATTGAAATCACAAAAAAGGACCTTAACCTCGATTACATCAATGATATTAGTCCCATGATGGCTGTCGGGGTTGGGCTGGCCTTGAGGAGGGTTGGAGAACGATGATCAAGATCAATTTACTCGTTGCAAGAGAGGAAAGGAAGAAGGAGTCCATCCGGAAAGAAGCAACCATCTTTGTTCTGGCGTTGGTGCTGGTTCTCGTCGGCATTATCTTTGCACAATGGATGACGATCCGACAGCGAGAGTCCGTTCGCACCCAGATCAGAGAGGCTCAGGATGAGCTGAAGCGCTTGGAGGTTATCAAACGAAAAATTAACAAAGCCAAGGCCGACAAGGAAATCCTGCAGGAAAAGCTGAATATTATCGCGAAACTCAATCTCAACAGGACGCGACCGATTGAAATCATGGGCTTTTTGGCCTCAAAAATCCCTGAAAAGATGTGGCTAAAATCCCTCGACAAAAAAGGTGGAAAACTGACGCTCCAGGGGATTGCCCTAGACGATGAGACGATCGCCAATTTCATGAAGAGGCTACAACAGTCGAAGATCTTCACTTCGGTTGAGCTGGTGGTTACCGAAAGGGTGACCATCGAGAAGCTCAACCTCAAGCAGTTCACAATGATCTGCGGTATCGGGATCTAACGGAGGGAAAGATGGCTATTTCAATGGACACAATCGTGAAGCTTCCCCCGGCAAAGAAGGTTTTGATTATTCTCGTGGTGGTCTTTGTCATTGTGGGGCTCTATGGCTACCTAGCCTATCTACCCCAGAGGGAAGAAATCAGGCACCTGAGCGATCAGAGGGACAAGCTTTTGAAAGACCTGAACGAGAGCCGGGCCGTGGCCAGAAATCTCGAAAAATTCGAGGCAGAGGTCGCTGAACTGGAGGCGCGGCTCAAGAAAGCGCTCACCCAGCTTCCGAACCAGAGAGAGATCCCGGAGTTGCTAAAGAACATCTCGAAACTGGGAAAAGAGTCCAATTTGGAGTTCCTGAGGTTTCGGCCCGCAGAGGAAAGGCCTAGGGAGTTCTATGCGGAAGTTCCTCTCCAACTGATTTTTGTCGGAACCTACCACGACACCGGGATGTTCTTCGATCGAATGAGCAAGATGTCGCGGATCATCAATGTAGAAGACTTCAAGATGGTTCCGAGTGATAAGTCTTTAAATCAACCAATACTCAAATCCCAGTGTGTGGCCACGACATTTCGTTTCCTCGAAGAAGGAGAACTGAGAGGGAAGCAAAAAAAGAAGGGTCGAAAATAACAACAAGGAGTGACAGACTTATGGCAAAGACGGGTCGAATTCGAAGGCTTACGAAGATCTTAATTCTTTTGATAGGGATGGTGCTTTCTTTCTCGGGGTGTGAGAAGCCCCCGGCTCCTCCCCCGATCACGCAGACGCAGCGACCGAAAAAGACCGTCAAGAAATCTGTTTCGGCCAAGAGAGAAGTCGCTCGTCAAAATAAGCCCGTGATCTCCTATAATCCCCGAGGGAAGGTCGACCCTTTTAAACCTTTCATTCAAATTGGCACTCCCGGCAAAAAGGTGACGGGAGTTCCCAAGACACCTCTCCAGGAATACGATCTCAGTCAGCTCAAGCTGACCGCCATCATATGGATGGGGAGTGATGATGACAGCTTTGCCATGGTTGAAGACTCGGCTGGCAAAGGGTTTACCCTCAAGAAAGGGACCTACGTGGGAAAGCGGGGCGGCAAGGTTAAAGCCGTTCACCTCGACCGCGTGATCATTGAAGAGCCTGTGAGCCTCTATGGGACGCAGTCAAAGAAACGAGAAACCGTCTTGAAGCTCCCGGAGGAAGGAGGAGAAAAATGAAACATTCGGCGTGGAATCGCTTTGTTAGAGTAAATTTCGTCTTTCTACTGGCGACCCTTACGGCTTTTTTCGTGGGATGCAGCACCATGAGAGGGCCGGAAAAACCCGCTCTTCCTCCGACGATGCGAGAGCCAGTGACCATTACGGATATCAGCTTTTCAGAAGAGGAGGATTACACGCGGGTGACCATTGAGGGATCTCGGGAGGTCGTGTATGAGTCTCTCGATTTGCTCGAGGAACCTCCCCGGATCTCCGTGAGAATCCCCGAGGCTTCATTCGATGTCATGACGCCCATCGGAGTCAATAATGGAACGGTAACCGAGATCGTTGCCTTGAGAGATGGTGACAGCGGACGGATCGATATTGGGCTCGTGGATAAGGTCAACTACAACATCACCCGGGAAGCCAACAGGCTGTATGTAGACATCGAAAGAGTGGAGGGAAGGAAGCCCGTTGCCGCGGTGAAACCAGCCCTGGCCGAGGACATCGAGAAGCTTGTGAGTCTGGAACCTGCCAAGTCGCTGACAGACGTTTCGGTGATGCAACGGGGCGAAGTCACCGAGGTGACGGTCGCGGCGGATGGGATGATCGGAGATTACAACGCCTTCACACTCGAATCACCGCCGCGCCTCGTGATCGATCTGTGGAAACTAAAGAGCCGTTTCCCCAAGAATGTGGTTACAGCAGGAACATCTCACCTCAGCAGAGTCCGTATCGGAAGGCATCCGGAAAAAACCCGGTTGGTTTTTGATGGATCGGGCTCCAAATTGCCCCCTCATCGGATTGATCGTTTCCAGAGCAAACTCCTCGTGACCTTGGGGAATGTTGAGGCCCTGGAGCGTGAAGTCGCAGGGTTTCTCGCTGCTGTCGATTTCAAACAGATAGACAACAAGTCTCGGATGGTCCTCTCCAGCTCGAAGCGGGTCGACTACGAGATCTTCAAAGTCTCCCAACGGGATATTGTGGTCGAGTTGAAAAAGACAAGTGTCTCGAAGCACCTGAAACGGGCGCTCGATGCGAGGGCTTTTGACAGCGCCGTCGAATACATTCGCCTCTACAACGTGAGATCGGAGAGTTCGAGAGATGTTAGGGTGGTTGTACACCTGAGGGAGGTGGTGGATTTCGAAGCCTTTCAAGAAGGCAATCGGATCTTCGTGGACTTTCAGAGACCGAGACGAGTGGGCGCTGGAGAGACCGGGGTTAAGCTGGCTGCGAAGACTGGGGCTGTGCAGCCGGAGGAGACAGTCGTTCCTGAGCCCCTGAAGCCTGAAATAGAAGTCCAGGAAGAAAAACCCGAATCTCCATCGGCTCCACCGCCGGTGGTCCCCGGCGAGAAGGAGACGGCAAAGAAAGCCGTTCCTGCCGAGGATAAGGTCGGTAAATCCGCCTCGGTTCAGGTCGCGAAAGCCGAAAAGAGCGTCCACAAGCAAACCACGGTGGAATCAGGAAACCCTGAACCAAAGACAGGAACCCAGGAAAAATCCACCTATGAATTCGCCCTCACACCGGGAAAGGAATACACGGGAAGGCGCCTTTCCCTTGACTTCAAGGATGCGGACATTAAGAACATCCTCCGCTTGATCGCTGAGGTGAGTAACCTCAACATCGTGGCAGGCGAGGACGTGAAGGGCAAAGTGACGATTCGACTCATCGATGTCCCCTGGGATCAGGCTTTAGATATCATTCTCTTTTCCAACAATCTCGGTATGATGCGGATGGGGAGTGTTATCCGTGTTGCTCCCGTCGCGCGCCTCAAGAAGGAAGAAGAGGAGGTGCTGAGTTCGAAGAGAACCAAGGACAAGCTGGAGGACCTCGTTACCGAGCTGATCCCGGTGAATTACTCCACGGCACAGGAACTGTCGACACAGGTCAAAAACATCCTCACGGAACGGGGATCAGTTTCCATCGACAGTCGGACAAACACACTGATTGTCAAAGACATTCCGAGGAACGTTGCTGAAGCGAAGGAACTCGTCGAAAATCTGGATACGAAGACACCGCAGGTCATCATCGAAGCGAGAATCGTTGAGGCGAGCACCAATTTCTCGCGAGAACTCGGAATTAAATGGGGCGGTGAGGCAGGGTATGACAGTGCCGGAAACCCCGATATCCAAATCGGAGGTGAAGGGAGCACGATAGGAATCACCGGAAGCGTTCCCGGGGCTTCACCAACCAATACGGCAGCCAATTTTCCGATAGGGGCGGCGACGAGCGCCATCACATTCAATCTCGCCAACCTCGGAGACATCACCAATCTGGATGTCGAATTGAGCGCTTTGGAAACGGCTGGCGAGGGGGAGATTATTTCGGCACCGAGAATCGCCACCCTCGACAATAAGGAGGCTTCGATCGAGCAGGGCCTCAGAATTCCCTACCTGAAGCTGACGGCAGAAGGGACAGCGACGACGGAATTCATCGAGGCGAACATCAAACTCACGGTCACTCCGCATGTCACGAATGATGGCCACATTAAGATGAATATCAAGGCATCGAAGGACACGCCTGATGATTCGATTACGGTTCAGGGCGTTCCGGCCATTGACAAGAAGGAAGCAATCACCGAGGTTCTCGTCAGAGACGGTGACATCGTGGTGATTGCCGGGATCTATAGCATCGAAAAAACCGACAACATCGAGCGGGTCCCCCTGCTCGGTCGGGTTCCGATCCTAGGCTATCTCTTCAAGAAAACCATCAAATCCGATGACAGGAGGGATCTGTTGATCTTCATATCTCCGAAAATCGTTGAGGAGACCGCGTAAGGCGTAGCGTGGCTTGTCACGGGGTCTACCATTTGGTAAAGTGAGGCCGAGTTTGGGAGATTTTCCCGGCTCGGCCTTTGCACATGGAGAACGGGGCTCAGGGATCGGCGTTCGGCTGCTAGTGAAAGCAGTGAATGTAATGAGGCGTATCTCATTCAGAAGCTGTTCCCTGACAACTGAGAGCCGAAGGCGGTAATTTCGGAGGGACAGATGACACGAGCTCGGTTGATCACCGAGATTTTCTTTATTGTCCTTTTCGTGGGGTTGTCTCTGCCTCGGTCCCTTCCTTTGGCCGCTGATGAGGCTGAGGCTCTGTATCAAATGGCCCGCCGCGAATATTACGCCCTCGAGAAGTCTGAGCAGAGGAAGAAAAAGCGGATCTACTGGGAGCGGTGCATTCACCGATTTGAGAGGATTTACGACAAATTTCCGAAGAGTAACCGTGCCGATGATGCCCTTTTCATGGTCGGGAAGCTCTATGAAGAGCTCAGCCATTATTCGGGCCTGTCGTCTGACTTGAACTTGGCGATTTCTCCCTATCAGCGGTTGACAACCTACTACCCCGCGAGTCGTTACGCCGATGATGCCCAGTACAGAATTGGAGTCATCCACCAGAGCAACAGAGACTTTGAAAGGGCCTACCTGAGCTTCTCTAAGGTTGTGGAACGGTTTCCTTCTGGGGACATGATCAGTGCCGCTCGCGAGCAGTTGGTCGAGCTGGAGCCATACCGTCCAAGGCCGAAGCGACTGGTTCAGGTGATGAGTATCAGACACTGGTCCAGTGCTGAGTATACCCGGGTGGTGATCGATCTCGATGGGGAGACCGAGTACAGCGACCATATTTTGAGAAGCGACCCGGAACTCGGTAAACCTCCAAGAGTCTATTTGGACATCCAGTCCGCCCGAATCAGTCCTGCACTGCGTCAGCCCATACCGATTCAGGACGGGCTCCTGACCATGGCACGGGCGGCCCAGCACTCAAAAGACGTGGTCAGGGTTGTCCTCGATATGGAGTCGCTCAGCACTTACAGGACCTTCCCCCTCAACCCGCCGTTCCGGATTGTCATCGATGTCCAGGGAAATGGGCAGATTCCTGAACAGCCTGAAAGGAGGGATCAGGCCCCCCAAAAGCCCTCTCTTCCGCAACAACTCGGTCTTGGCGTGAGGCGAGTCGTCATCGACCCAGGCCATGGTGGGAAGGACCCCGGTGCCATCGGTCCGCAAGGCCTCAAGGAGAAGGACGTTGTCCTGAAGATCGCCAGGAAGCTGGAAAAGAAGCTCCGCGACGAACTCGGACTCGAGCCGATCCTTACCCGGAGAGACGACAGATTCATATCGTTGGATGAGAGAACAGCGATTGCGAATGCTCAGAAGGCCGATCTCTTTATCTCAATCCACGCAAACGCCATCCGAGGCAGGAGAACGAGAGGGATTGAGACATACGTTCTGAATTTTGCGACCGATGAGGAAGCCATGAAGTTGGCAGCTCTTGAGAATGCGGTATCGACGAAGAAACTGAGCGACCTCCAGTACATTCTGTACGATCTCATGCGAACCGCAAAGATCAGCGAATCCCGCGCTCTGGCCGAAAACGTTCAAGGTTCAATTTACGGGCGCCTCCGAGGCAAATACTCTCGGGTCAAAGATCTGGGTGTCAAAGAAGCCCCGTTCTACGTTTTGATCGGGGCAAATATGCCCTGCATTCTCGTTGAAGTTTCCTTTATCAGTAACCGGGAAGAGGAGAGACGGCTGCGAAGCGATTCATACCTCGATGACCTGGCCAGTGGGATCAAAAACGGTATTATGAGGTATATGAGGGAGATCGGACAGCCCCCGACGATTTGAGGACGATTCAGAAGCCAGGAATCACAACCCAGTCGGAATAAGCATCAGAGCGCTTATCTCTCGGATGGTCTTCATACCGCTTTTTCAGATGCCTTGAGCAAATGGCTCGTTGAAAGACAGGGTGGGGGAGAATTCCCTCCAACAATCTGGTCCTGAAAGATAACCAGTCGCTCCGTTCTTATTCTGACTCCTGACTCCCGACTCCTGACCCCTGCGATTCCGACCCCATTTCATGGGGAGTTAGGTCCTTAAACTCCAATTCAATTCTGTGTGATCCCATCCAGTGGTTTAGCTGAGGGGTAAAGACCAGGTCAATCGGTCCGGACGCGAGAGAAAGCCGATCGGCCATGCGAAAGCCTATCGCGTCAAATGTCTTTCGGTCTCCGATTCTCAGTTTGAGGCTGTTGGTTCCAACGATTCTTCTGTCGTAGACGGCCGCATTCTTCGTGAGAAACAAGGGTCGCGGATTCCCCACACCATGGGGTTCGAAGCGTACCAGATCCTTGACGAGCCGCCGATCGATTTGGTCCAGCGTGACTTCCGCGTCAATGTAAAGGCTCGGAGCACGTGCCGCCTCGAACCGTTCCTGGGATACGGTCCTTTCAAAGATGTCCCGAAGCTCTCCGACCAATTCGGATTTAACGGTAAACCCCGCCGCTCCTCGATGGCCACCGAAACCCACCAGGAATGCTTCGCATCTCTTGAGAGCCTGGTAGAGGTCCAGTCCTTCAATTCCACGGGCCGATCCTCGGCCAAAATTGTCATCTTTGAAGGCGACGAGAACGGAGGGCATCCCAAAGCGTTCGACGAGCCGGGAGGCGACAATTCCAATGACCCCTGGGTGCCATTGACGAGAGGAGAAGAAGAGGCAGGACCGTCGAAGATTCTCTGGATGACGCTCAACCGTGGTCAAGATCTCACCAAAGATCTGATCTTCCAGAGTCTGTCGACGGCGATTCAGATGCTCCAGCTCCGAGGCGATATTTCTGGCCTCGTTCCAGCTCTGGGTCAAGAGGAGATCCACCGCCTTGCCGGCGTGATCGAGCCGACCGCAGGCGTTTAGGCGCGGAGCCAATTGAAATGCGACATGGCCGGTGTTGATGGCTCTCCCTTCCAAACCTGAAAGGGCAATCAACGCTTTGATCCCTTTGCGCTCACCCTTGGTGAGTTCCTCGAGACCAAACTTAACAAGAATTCTGTTCTCGTCGACCAGGGGGGCCAGATCAGCGATGGTACCGAGCGATACGAGATCAAGGTATTTTCTCAGATTGGGTGAGCGGCCAGGACGCCAGAATCCCCTTTCGCGAAGTTTTGCCCGAAGGCCAATGAGAAGTTTGAACGCCACCCCGACACCAGAGAGCCCATCGAAGGGAAAGTGGCAGTCTCTCCGTTTTGGGTTGAGAATGGCTTCTGCAAGAGGGAGCTCAGCTGGAGGCTCATGATGATCGATCACGATGGTATCGATGCCAAGCCTTCCGGCCTCATGAATCTCATGATCACTGGACACGCCGCAGTCAGCGGTTACGAGGAGATGAAGGCCTTCGTCGGCGAAGCGTCTGATCGCGTCGATGTTGAGGCCATATCCCTCGGTGATCCGGTGAGGGATGTAATATCGCACCATCGCGCCCAAATCATTCAAGAAAGCGGTCAGGATAGCTGTCGAAGTGATGCCGTCCGCATCGTAGTCCCCGTATATGAGCACGTTCTCTCGCTTGTCGATGGCCTTCATCATCCGATTCACGGCTTTTTCCATGTCCTTCATCAGAAAGGGGTCGTGGAGGTGGGACAGAGAGGGCCTGATAAACCGTTCCCCGTCTTTTGGAGTGCTCACACCGCGGTTCGATAAGATTTGAGCGGCAAGCGGGGAGATTGCGAGATGCTTTGCGAGGCTTCTTGAGATTTCGGGGTCGTGGCGTCTTAACCTCCAGGTTTTATCCATTCTTGAGCGTCCCCACAATGTCGGTTATTCGCGATATGCCCCGTCTTTTGAGGTATTGACTCAGTCCATCGATGATCTCCAGAGTCGTCCGGGGATTGAAGAAATGGGCTGTACCGATTTGCACAGCTGATGCCCCGGCGATCATGAATTCCAAGGCGTCACTCGCCTTTGCAATTCCCCCAACGCCGATGACCGGGACACACGCGACTTTCGCGACCTGCCAGACCATTCTCAACGCAACCGGTTTGATAGCAGGGCCTGAAAGTCCACCGGTGACATTGCCAAGTGCGGGGGTTTGGGTCTCGACATCGATGGCCATCCCCAGCAAGGTGTTGGTCAGAGAGATTGCATCGGCCCCTCCGTCTTGAACGCTTCGGGCGATTACGGTGATGTCCGTCACGTTCGGAGAAAGCTTCGCAATGACCGGGAGCGAAGTCCTCCCTTTGACCGCACGGATAACCTCGTTAGCCATTTGAGGGTCGTGTCCAAATAAACACCCTCCTCGTTCGACGTTTGGGCAGGAAATATTGACCTCTAGACCCGCGACCTCCTCGCCGTCAAGTTTTTTCGCCAGCCGGCTGTATTCTTCCACAGTATACCCGAAGATATTCACGATGATCGGGGTGTCGTGTTGGCGAAGAAAGGGGAGTTTCTCTCGAACAAAAGCCTCCACACCGACGTTCTGTAGGCCGATCGCATTCAACATCCCGGCTGGCGTTTCCACAATACGAGGAGACGGGTTGCCCTCGATGGGTTTCAAGGAAATACCCTTGGGAATGACCGCTCCCAGTCGATTTAAATCCACGAGAGAAGCGTACTCGTCACCGTAACCAAAAGTCCCGGAGGCTGTAATCACGGGGTTTTTCAGACGAATCCCCGCGATGTTGACCGAAATATCAGGTTTTTTTTTCATGAGCCGGGCGCCTGTGTTTCTTATGGGTGAACACCATTGTCCCTTCGCTCTGATGTTCTCGTGGTGACCCTGTTCCCACCGTCCGCAGGGCTCTGAAGACGATCTTCGACCCTGAGTCTCGTCGCAGCCTGCTCCTCCTCGATAGGTGCCCCATCCTGCCGGAGGCGGGATCGCTCATGGACAGGGGTGTTCTCCTCCCCGGTTTACTTTGCCTCTTTTTGATACCAGGGCCTCAGTTCTGATCACTGAGGCCTTGCTGTCAGACGAGTCGTTTCGTTTTTTCCCAATCGATCTTGTCCGCATCGAAAACAGGTCCGTCTTTACAAACCATTTGGTAACCCCGGCCCCGGATTCTCACGGCACAGCCCAGACAGGATCCCACACCGCAGGCCATTCTGGCTTCCAGAGAAACCTGACAGGGGATAGAGAGTTTTTCCGTGATGGCGGCCACCCGCGCCACCATGTTGAGGGGCCCGCATGCATAAACCACGGTTTTCTGATTCTTTGCCAAATGTGGTCCCTCTCTCTCAAACCAATCGGTCACCACGCCCATCTCTCCCATACTCCCGTCCTCTGTGCTCGTTCTTATGGTTGCCCCCATCCGCTCGAGTTCCGGTTTCATGAGAATATCGTCTTTTGACTTTCCCCCGATATACACCCGCACATCTGCGCCCTTTTCCCGTTGCAGAATCGATTCAGCCAGACCGAAAAGAGACGCAATGCCGAGCCCTCCCGCGATAATGACAGCGGTCCCCATCTCTTCTGGAATGGTATAGCCTCTTCCAAGGGGTCCAATCATATCCACCGGCTGGCCTCTTGTCCATCCAGCCATCAGACGCGTTCCCTGACCCACGACTCGAAACAAGATGGACAGACGCCTCTGCGGCTCAACCTGATGGGGCTTAATCGAATGGATACTAAAGGGTCTTCTCAAAAGGGGATCGAGGGATGGACTGGTTCGGACCATGAAGAATTCCCCGGGGGCTACCCTGAGGCAATCCATGGGAGGTAAAGAGAGCTCTATTCGGTGCGTTCCAGTTGAAACGAGACGGTTCTCCGCGACCTGGGCAGTAAATTGATCGATCTTTGTTTCACGAGCCCCAGAAGCGGGTTCATGGGGTTTCACAGTCGAGCTCGAGTTCCATGACGATTCCGTCTTCATGGTTGTCCTGATAGTAACCTTTTCGTATCCGTGTTTGTCGGAAACCGAATTCAGTGTAAAGGGCTTGAGCCGGACGATTTGATTTTCTCACCTCCAGACCGATCCAGCTTGTCCCGTGGCTCCGAGAGAACTCGATCAAGAAGGCCATGAGCTTCCTGCCGATACCGTTCCGTCTAAAACCCCTTCGAACGGTGAGATTCAGGAGATAAGCCTCATCACATACGATCCAGAAAATCAGATATCCTACGACCTGATGTTCAGTATGGGTCACAAAGGCATGACAGGAGCGATTCCTCAACTCGCTCAGATAATTATCAACAGACCAACCAGGGCCTTGCCCTTGCCTCTCCAGAGCCATGACCTCGGCTAGATCTTCTCGCGACATGGGACGAATCGCCAGTCCTTTCAGCGGAGTTCTCATGGGTTCAATTGCAATTTTTCAATTGAAGCAAGTACTTTTTCAGACGCTTCTCTCAGATCTGGATCCTCAGAGATTTCAAGCACCTTCTGCAGGGCTCTCTCGGCCTCGGCGGATTCGCCCTGTGCCAAGTGAAGGTTTCCAATTTCGAAAAAGGCCAGCTCCAGCCACCCCTTCTGGTCGGCTAGGGTGTCGACGATCGTCTGAAAATGATAGAGTGAGAGCTGGTAGGTCTTTTTCTGAAGGTAGATTTCTCCCATTCGAAAGTGACATTCAGCCTTGATGGCTCCATTTTTTGACGCGAGCGCACGATCAAGGTGGTGCAATGCGCTCGCACTGTTCTTATCCTTGAAATAGATGATCCCGAGATAGTAGGAAGCCAGAATGGCCGTTTCTGATTCAGGGGCCTTCTCGACGACGCTTTTGAATAGGTCCTCGGCCCTTTTCTGATCCCTCCGTTCATAGTAGATTTTTCCTAGCTCATATTGAGCCGCCACGGTCCAAAAATCGTCATTCCCTTTTTGCAGAATCTCGGAAAAACTCTCAATCGCCTTCTCAACGTCTCCAAGCGGAATGGCGGCCTGTCCTCTCAGATAAAGACACTCATCAAGGTTTTTCGAGTCAGGATACTCGAGCGTGAGGATCTCAACGTTTGTAATGGCGTCCTTGAATTCTCCCTCATAGAAATAACATCGGGATATCTTGTACAACGCATTCTCTCTCTGGGATGGGGTATTGAGGAGGTTGAAAAAATAGGGAAGGGCGTCTTTACATTCCCCCTTCTGAAAGTGGACCTCTGCCAATAGCAGCTGGGGTAAGGTTTTTTCAATCTGACCTGATGGAAGTTTGAGCAACCGGTGGGCGACTCGGGTCATCGCATCGAGATCCCCAAGATTGAGCAGGGACCATCCGAGGTTCACGAGCGCCGGAGCGAGCATTTTGCTCTCCGGAAATTGACTCACGAATTGACTGAATGCCTCCTCAGCCTTCTGATAGTTCTTCTTTTCAAGCTGAATCTCTCCGATCCGGTAAAGGGCATCGTGATTTGGAACTGATTTTGGAAACCTCTGGGTCAATTCCTGGAATGATTCGAGGGCTGCTTCCGTTTGTCCTGTTTTTAGCTGGCACCATCCGATTCCATAGAGTGCCGATGGCGCCCGGGGGTCCTGAGGGTAGCTCTTGTAAAACTCCGTGTAGTGTCGACCGGCCAACTGGAACTGGCCCAGTTTCAACCGATTCTCGGCGAGTTGGAAGAGCGCATCCATGCGCAAGTCGACGGGTAGATCAGAGGAAGCAGAAATGCTTTCCCGGAGGAGCTGAACCGCTCGGTGGTAGTTCTTCATCTGGCTAAAGATGAGACCGCGATAATACTGCTGCTGAAACCGATATGGCCCCTTGGGAAAGGCCGTTACTCCCTTTCGAAAATAGGCCTCTGCCTCGGTAAGGGTTTTCTCTTGGAGTGATATGAGACCCAGAGCGAAGAGGCTCTTTTCCAGGAGAGGACTGTCAGAGGTCTTTCCGACAAATTCCATATAGTAGGCCTTGGCTTCTTTCCATCGATTGAGCTGTACACAGGATTCGGCCAGCCAGAACAAACCGTTAGTTTGGCTGACCGTGTCCGCAGCATCCTCGTTGATAAAGCTGAGAAAGGTTTCACGGGCCTTGCGGAATTTGGCCTGATTAAAATACGCTTTTCCCAAAAGATAGGTCATGTCCAGCCTATGCTGGCTCTCCGGGAACTTCTTGAGGAACTCGAGGATTTGACTCTCCGCGGCTGGATAGAGTCTGTCCTCATAAGCACCCACAGCAATCGCCACCATCTGACTTTCGGAAAGAATCTCACCAGATGAGGGATCACCTTGCCACACGAGAAGCGCCCATCCAACGCCTATAGCCGTAATTGTCCGTCGCCATCTGAAAAGCATCATCAACGTTCCCCGATGAGATCCTGGCTAATCATCGCTTCCGCTCGTCTGAGGTCATCCTCAGTATTGACGTTGAGGAAGGATGTCAACTCGGGATCAAACCCAGAAATCTCCCTTTCGGAGACATATATTACGTTGAGCTCTATGAAAAAATCAACGATCTTCAGGTTCGTTCTCGAAATGAGGTTTTCCATCGCCTCGAGACATCTCTTGGAATATATCGCGTGGAGGGGCTGAAGGCCGTCAGACGTTTTCGGAATGATCACATCTCCCTCGTTCTCTTTTCCGATCATGTACCGAATCAATGGGGGGTTCAGGAATGGCATGTCTGAGGCAAAACAGAAAACAGAGTCACTGCACGCGTATTTCAGACCTGTGTAAAGGCCACCCAGAGCTCCCTTATTGGAAATCAAGTCAGGATAAACCCGAACACGATACGATCGAAACCAACTGGGTTTGTTAGCCACGACAATGAGGTCGTTAAACAGTTCATTCAAGACCCCATAGACACGCTCAAAGAGGGGCACGCCTCCCACTTCGAGAAACAGTTTATCTCGCCCCATTCTCGTGCTTTCGCCGCCAGCCAGAATAATCCCTGTCACGGTTCTTCTCCGGACGCGCTTGCTTGCACGAGTAATTAGCACCTTTGTGCCGCAAAATCAATATCGGCCCTCCGAGACGTCGACCGTTGCGGATTCTTGCGAGATAGGGCCTCGGCTCAGACTTCACCGAGCCCTGAATCTAAGAATTCGGGCCAATACTACTCGGCATTGACATGTCCGGTGAATCGATATATATATGGCGTTATCCGCTGTTGAACGACATGGAAGGCGGTGGCTCAGAAAACGGTTGAGGATGGTTCTTGATGGAGGCTGGCTGAGCGGTCTCCAGTCAGAGCTCAACGCCAAGATATGGGTTTTGGCCACCGATTTGAATATCGGGCGAAAGAAATCAGGCCATGATTGTCTGAAGCGTGGCCGAGGATCGGTCGATTTCTTCCACGTGTTTTCTTGAGCCATGACAGAACGGTTGGCATTTTTCTTGCTAAGTTCATCAAATTGTTGACAATTTGAACAAGACAGGGTTCCCTGTCGATTTTGTCACCGTGCAGCCTCTCTTTTGCCAGGAACCGAGTGGTGTAGACTGTACATTTTTCTCTCAAGGAATCCATGACTTCACCACATTACCATGGAATATTTTAGACTCCTAGGTCTCAAGAGAGAACCCTTCTCGAGTACTCCAGATCCGAGATTCTTTTACCTATCAGACGAATACAAGGAGTGCCTTCAGAAGCTTGAGATCTCGATCCGTTTGAAGCGAGGACTCAACTTGATTCTTGGAGAGGTTGGGACAGGGAAGACGACGCTCAGTCGGGTTCTGCTGCAACGGTTTGAGCAAGATTCGGAAGTATATCGATTCTACTACCTATTAGATCCAGGATTCAGCTCGGATTTTCAGTTCTTCAGCAACTTGGTTTCTCTCTTTGGAATCGAGGCACCGCGAAGGTGTACCTACGACTATCGACAGGCGATTCAGAAGTACCTGTTGCAGACAGGGGTTGAGGACCGGAAAACCATCGTCTTGGTGGTTGATGAGGGCCAAAAGTTATCCCGCTCTCATATCGAGCTTTTGAGAACGCTCCTCAATTATGAGACAAACGAGTATAAGCTCCTCCAGGTGATTCTTTTTGCACAAATGGAGTTTTTGGAGCGGATCAGGGGACTGGAGAATTTCACCGATCGGATCAACATGACCTATAAATTCCTTCCTCTCGATGAGGTGGAGACGAGAGAATTGATTGATTATCGGCTGAAAGTGGCGGGGATGAATAACGAATCATCCCTGTTTACGGATGACGGCTATATGGCTATCTTCACGAACACGATGGGATATCCTCGAAAAATCATTACCCTGTGCCACCATGCGTTGTTGACCATGATGATTCGAGGGAATGATATTGTGGACGAGAAGGTGGTGCGACTCGCTTTTCAAACAGGGGGGAGTCAAATTTGACGACTGAGGAAAAGAAAAGGGATATCGACGCCACGAATCAGCTGCTTGCGGTCATTCGAGGTGAAAGAACGGAACTCGATGTGTCGCTCCCCGAATCGCGTGAGGAGAAAGCCCCACCGCCTGAGCCAAAACTTCGGTTTGAGAAAAAGGGGAGAAGGCGTTTCCCCTTTCCCTCGCGCTCCAAAAGAACGGTGGGCTTGGACGTGGGCTCCCATACCATCAAGTGCATCTATCTGGAAAAGAGAGGATTCAGTCGGGTTGAACTGCTTCATGCGGAAGCGGTCGAAGTGTCGCCCCAAGAGAAGAATCTCGAGGGTGGTGACGGCACCCATGCCACGGTCGGTGCTATACGGAGGGTCATGGAGAACATCCCCGCCTACCGCGCCAAAATCGTCACATCGGTGGGGGGTGTTTCGACGGCCATTCGGCAGGTCGAACTCCCGAAGATGTCTGCCAAAGAGCTGTCCTCCTCGGTCGATCTGTGGTCCAGGAACTATATTCCCTTTGATATCAAGGAGGTCCAGCTGGATTACCAGGTCTTTGGTTTCGATAGATCTTCACGGAAAATCCGCCTGATCCTCGTGGCCGTGATCAAGGATCATGTTCGACAGCACATCGACCTACTTCATGAAGCTAACGTCGACCCTGTTCTTGTCGATGTCAATCCCCTGGCGATCATGAACGCTTTTCTCTTCAATGAAGAAATCGGTGGGGATGAATGGATCATCCTCCTCGATGTCGGGGATCGCAACACGACCCTCTGCATCTATAGCGAGACGGGTCAGTATTTCGTCCGCAACCTCATGATTTCTGGGAGTGATTTTACCCGTGATATTCAGCGTAAACTCGGACTCCCCTATGGGGATGCCGAGCGCTGCAAACGGGGAGAGCTCATGGCCCCTGAGGGAAAGAGTGGTTTTGGGAGGCTGACCGAGATCGTTAGACCTTCCCTCGATGCGCTCATCAAGGAAGTCCGGAGATCTCTCACGTACTATGAAAACCAGGCGAGAACGAAAGGGTTTAGTCAGATCGTCCTGACCGGCGGGAGCGTCCTCATGGAGGGATTCCCTGAGTATTTGGGGGAAAACCTGGGGCTTCCCATAAAGGTCCTGGATCCATTCAAGGAGATTGAAACCGGAGGAATCTCCATTCCCGGACCTGCAAGTCAGTTTGCCCTGGCCGTGGGGCTTGCCCTGAGGGACTACAAATGAAATTCAAGATAAACATTTACAGACGTGGGAAAAGCACGAAGGAGATCAGGGAGGCAAAAGCCGTCATCAAGGAACCCTCTCCGAGCCGCCTCCCCCTGTTCGTTTTTTTTGGGATGATTATGCTGATCATTCTGGGCTATGCGTACCTCTATTCAGGACAGGTCGCAACTCTGAAGCGAAAAATGAGAGCCGATCAGAAACAGATCATGCTACTCCGCCAGTTTCTCAATCAGGTCGAAGAGAGCCAGAAATCCGGGGTTTATCAGCTCCTCGTCGACCTAGCGGGACGGCGAGTCCTTTGGCAAGACAAACTCGTGGAACTCAGTCGACTGGTTCCAGATGACATTCGTTTGACGCGACTCAGCGTGGACCTTGTCGAGAGAAATCCAGATCGAAGACAGCCCAGACAAAAGGTCAAAGAAACGGTTTTGACCATAAGAGGCGAGACGCTGACAGCACCGGGACAGGATTCATTGGACCACATTGCCCGGCTTATTATGAATCTGAATGATTCCCCGACCTTTAGCAAAAATTTCACGCCCCTTGCGCTGGTTTACACCCAGCGCGTCAAGACCCGGGATCGGGAATTCATGGAGTTCGAGTTGAACGGTCGTTTGCACGAGAAGCCGAGGAAAGGTTAGCCCTATGCTGTCTGTCCGCAAAATGATCGTCATTCTTGTGACGATTGTCATCCTGCTGGGCGCCTTTTTTGTCGCGACCCTCTACTATCCGACGAATAAGCGGGCGCGGCGAATTGCTGAGCGCCGCGCCATACTGGAGGCCCAGGTCGAGAATTCCGCCCCGGCAGGCGCACGGGCATCGGCAGAGGGGGATTTTGGGGATGTCGTGGGGATGGATATTAATTTCTTCAAGAATCGAAAACTCTCGCCCATGAGAGGTATCCCGGACCTCCTGGAGCAAATCAATCGGATGGGCAATCAAATGAACATTCGATTCGTGGCGGTCAAGCCGCTGGAGGACGAGGATAATCCAGCATATCGAAAATATCCATTTTTGATTGAAACCCGGGCCGCCTATCCTGAACTCGTCAACTTTGTGCACCGAATAGAGCATGGTCTCGGTTTGAGCCTGAATGACCTTCGAATCGAAAGCGATGAAAAAGACCCCTCGATGCACCGCCTTCAGTTCACCCTGAACACGTTTGAATTAAAAGATGAACTGCCAGGTGGCGAGGCACTCCTGGGCAAAGGAGCGGGGGTGAGACCCGAGGCAATCAGTCCGGTCTCTGTCCACCGAGATCCTTTCGGGGCAAAGAAGGCGACTACGGTTTCTCCCTCACCGGAAAAGCCGGAGCCATCCCAGGCAGTGGTTAGGCCGAAACGGAGGCGGCCGAAACTTGTCCTCATGGGCATCCTGGATATTGCAGGGAGCAAAATCGCCATCATTAATAACGAAGTCATGAGGCCGGGTGAGACGATTGGTAAACAAAGAATCGAGCGGATCGAGGATGATCACGTGATTCTTGTAGGCGGGGAGGAGCGATTTCCCCTCTATTTGAAGAACACCCCACCTCCTAAAAGACGCGAGGTGAAACAATGAACAGTCCGATTTTCAAGATCTTTGGTGTTGTTTTGGCCATGCTTCTCAGCTCTGCTATTCTCATGCCGTGTGAGGGCGTGGACGCGACGGATCTCTTGTCCAGTGAAAAGCCCCTTTCCATCAAGGTCAGAGATGTGGACATTCGCGACGTGCTGCGGGTGATTGCAGAGGAATATGGCTTGAATATCGTCCTCGGGACGGGCGTAGAAGGACGGATCTCGTACGAAATCGACAATACAACACTCAGAGCTGGTTTTGAGGCGATTCTGAAGAGTAATGGCCTCGGCTACCTTGTTGAAGATAACATCATCCGAGTTGATGATCTGAGGACCCTAAGGGCGAAACTCCAGGAGGAGCTTGAGATTCACCGTGTTCAACAGCAGTTGAGACAGGCTCGAAAACTCGACGAGCCGCTTCAGACAAAAGAGATTCGACTTGACTATATCGGTGACACGCTTTCGTCCCGACCGGGGAAAGCCGAGAATCTCAAGGAACTCTTGGAGCCCCTGCTTAGCCACAGAAAGGGGAAGGGTGTCGACAGGGGAGCGAACATCGAACTGCTTGGCGAGAGAAACACACTGGTGGTGACAGACGTGGAAGAGAATCTCCAGGAGATCGAGGCCGTGGCGAAGCGTCTTGACCGGCCGAGTTCTCAGGTGAGGATCGAAGCGCGAGTTGTGGAGGTTAACCATACCGACCTCTTCGCCCTGGGAATTCAGTGGGGGGGGAGGTATGAGAGTAGAGAGACGACGACCCGGACCCCCTCCGGTGACACATTACCAAAGACGACCATCGGAGGGCGACGCGCAGGCACAACAGGAGGAACACTGCAGGGCACATCGCGGGACCTAGGGGTCGACCTCCCCTTGATCGGCGAGTTTGCTCCAGTTGGAACGATCGGTTATACTCTCTTGGATAATTTGAGCCTCGATATCGAGCTTCAGGCACTCGAAGACAAAGGAAAGCTGAGACTCATATCAAAGCCGAGTCTTCAGGTGATTGAGAATGAGAATGCGGAAATCCTCGTGGGCTCTCAGGTACCGGTGCCGAGGGGGTTGGATCCGGAGACGGGCCAGGTCGAAGTCGCCCAGGAAGACATCGGCACAAAACTCAATATTACGCCTCAGATCACGCAGGACAGAAGAATCATGATGCGGATCGAGGTCGAACGAAGTTCGATTGGGGACGAGGTGGTCATTCAGGGTGAGCCCTTTTTCACGATCAACAAACGGAATGCCAGCTCCCAGGTGAGGGTCAGAGACGGGGAAACCGTGGTCATTGGGGGCCTGGTTTTCACGGGTGAAGTAAAGGGTCAGCAATCCGTGCCATTTCTCTCCAAGATACCGATCGTGGGACTGTTGTTTCGCAACAAGACCGAATCGACAGAATTCGACGAGACCGTCATCTTCATCACTCCCAATATCGTGAGCTCGGAATCGAGCTGAGAGGGCTTCCAGTGGAAGGATTACCAAATAGCGACGGGATTGTACAGTTCAAGAGTTACACACTGGATTACAAGTCGCTCGGCACACTGCTTGTCGAGAATCGAGTCGTCAGCGAGAAGCAACTGGAGAGGGCGCTTCAGCGGCAGCGGGAACGCGGGGGCCTTCTCGGCGATATTCTCATCGATATGGGTTTTGCCTCTGAGAAAGCGGTCCTCGACGCTTTAGCAAAGCAACTCAATATCGATCACATATCCCCAGAGTCGGTCACCCATATCGATCCCGAACTCATCAGACTGGTTCCTGAAAGGGTGGCGAGACAGTACATGGTCATTCCCCTCTCTGCCCATGACAACGTGATCGATGTGGCCATGGCAAACCCCTTCGACATCATTGCCATCGATGACCTCAGGGCCATCACCCAGCACCGGATTAACACGGCCATCATCTCCAAGGAAGGGGCAAGGCTCCTTATTGAGAAATTCTATGCCACCGGCGGCCAAGAAGAGAGTCTCGAAAAGGTCTTGCAGGATGTCTCTGAAACTCATGTTGAGTTGAAAAAAGACTCGGACCTAGACAGAGACGTCGCCCTAGAACGTCTCAAAGAGCAAAGCGAGGCGGCGCCCATTGTCAGGCTGGTGGATTATATTATCGCCAATGCGATTAATGAACGGGCCAGCGACATCCATGTTGAGCCCCAGGAGCAGAGGCTCAATATCCGGTACCGAATCGATGGAGTCCTTCACGACATCATCTCCCCAGCCAAGGAACTCCAGATGGCCATCGTCTCTCGAATCAAGATTATGGCCAATATGGACATTGCCGAGAGGCGACTGCCTCAAGATGGCCGCTTTACGATTCGAATCCGCCATCGCGAGGTCGACTTGAGGATTTCGACCCTCCCCACGATCTTTGGTGAAAAGGTGGTCATGCGCCTGCTGGAGAAGGGGGCCCTGGCCCTGGATCTGGAGAGACTCGGGTTTGATGACCGGAATCTTGAAATCTTCAAGAGGCATATCACAAGAGCGCATGGCATCATACTGCTTACTGGCCCGACAGGCAGCGGAAAAACAACCACGCTATACTCAGCCCTCTCGGTGATCAAGTCCTCAGAAATCAACATCGTGACCGTAGAGGATCCCGTCGAGTATCAGATTAAGGGGGTCTACCAAGTTCAAGCGAATCCCAAGATCGGTCTGACCTTTGCCACCGGTCTTCGGCACATTCTCCGTCAGGATCCAGACATCATCATGATTGGAGAAATCCGGGATTTGGAAACGGCAGAAATGGGCATCCGGTCCGCTTTAACAGGGCATCTGGTTTTCAGTACCCTCCACACGAATGACGCCGCTGGAACGATCACGCGATTGATTAATATGGGGGTCGAGCCTTACCTGGTTTCCTCTTCCCTGAATCTCGCCGTCGCCCAGAGGCTGGTGAGAAAGATCTGTCCCGATTGCAGGGAGTCTTACCGAGCCAGCAAGGTGATGCTCGCGAGTCTCCAATTAAAAAAGAGCGAGAATGTTCGATTCTACCGGGGTAAAGGGTGCACGACCTGCAAGGGGACAGGCTACTATGGCCGCATCGCCATATGTGAGATGCTAGAGCTGAAGCCGCAAGTCCGAAATCTCATCCTCAACGGGGGGGACAGCGACACGATAAAGCAGAAGGCCATTGAATTCGGAGGAATGACGACGCTCAGGCAGAATGGGATCCGAAAGGTCGTGGAAGGCATCACCACGATCGAGGAGGTGATGAGGGCCACCATGGAGGATATTTGAGAGAAAACCGCGGTCCCTTCGTGTCGTGCCCTCGCGGCGGCTGCGTTGAAGTTCGCAGATTTCCTGTATGAAGGGACAAAGGGAAAAGGCTCAGGGAGACGCACTCAGAGGAAACCGTTGGCCTTCATCGTTTAACCTCAAGGAAGGAGAGCCCACAGCGCCTCGGATATCGCACAGGAAAAGTCGTGCTCCCTCCTGAGTCATGAAGTTGCAGCAGAACTTCTTCTGATAGTTTTTTATAAGGGTACGAGAGACATGCCAATTTACGCATATACGGCTAAACAAGACAATGGTGAAAACGTGAGGGGCTACCTGGAGGCAGCAGATGAGAATCAGTTGATGGAATTCTTGCATCAGCGGAAATTGGTTGCCCTGAGTTTCCGAGAGCGGAGAATTGAGAAGCCGGCAAAGGAGAAGCTCACCCTCACTCCCGCGCCCTTCCAGGCGAGAGTTAAACTCGATGAGATCCTTCTCTTTTCCAGCCAATTGTCGGCCATGGTCGAAGCCGGTCTTCCCCTGCTGCGATGCCTCCAGAGTTTCAGTAAGGAAATCGCGAATCGTCATTTTAGAGGGGTTATCGATACGGTCAGCAGCGATGTAGAGGAGGGCAGCACCCTGCACGATGCCCTCGCGAAGCATCCGAGAGTTTTTAGCCGTCTTTTTGTGAATATGGTGAGGGCAGGAGAAATCAGCGGAAGGCTGAATCAGACACTCGATCAGCTTACCAGATATCTAGAGAGGATGGCCAACCTGAGGCGCAGGCTGTTCAGCGCGATAAGCTATCCGGCTTTCTTGATCTCCTTTACCATGGTGGCTGTTGTTTTCCTCATCGTTCAAGTCGTACCGGTTTTCGAGAAGATATACGGTGGCTTCGGTGCAAGCCTCCCCCTTCCAACAAGGCTCCTGTTGGCGGTCAGTTCAACAGCGAGGGAATATGCCGTGTTTTTCGTCCTTGCCGCCGTTGTCGCGGCGTTTGCGGGAGCTTTATTCCTGCGCAACGATCAGGGCCGGTACCTTTTCGACCAGTATAAACTCAAGATCCCCCTTTTCGGCCCTCTGTTGCGCAAGTATGCGCTTGTCAAATTCACTCGAACCTTGGGGGTCCTGATTAACAGTGGTGTCCCGATTCTTGAATCACTGAATCTCGTCGCTGACACTGCCGGAAATCGCTTCATTGAGAGCGCAGTCAGGCGGTCCTCAGCCTCGATCGAGCACGGAAGCAGTTTTGCAGAATCTCTCAAAGAGAAGAGAGAGATTTTCCCGGAGATGGTCGTCCAAATGGCATCGACCGGTGAGGAATCGGGAGCCCTGGACAGGATGCTGACGCGGGTGTCGGACTTTTACGAACAACAGATCGAATCGACCATTGCGACTCTGACCAATTTGCTGGAGCCGGTTTTAATCGTGCTGATCGGAGGCGTCATCGGCTCCATACTCCTTTCTATTTTCCTCCCAATCTTCAAGATGGGCCGTGCAATCCACTAAGGGGCCGATTCACCGATTCTCCAACCGGAAGTTCCATCCGAAGCGTTATGCCTTCTTCCGTATCGGCTTTCGATCGATTGATCACCATGAGACGCCCCCCATGGGCCATGGCCACCTGCTGGGCAATGGCGAGCCCAAGGCCGGTCCCTTTCTCCTTTGTCGTGAAGAAGGGGTCAAACATACGCTTCGCATCCTCAAAGGAAATCGTGGTGCCCGTGTTGAAGAAATCGATGATGACCGACCGAGGAAATCTGGCCTTTTGTGAGGAAGCCTCTCCATCTCCGTCTCTTCCTGATTTTGTCTCGATGACAATGCGTCCCTGTTCGGGCGTCGCCTCGAAGGCATTGTTGAGAATATTCAGAATTGCGTGGACGAGCCTGCTTCGCTCCATAACCACTTTCGGAAGGTTGGATTCATATCGCTCGACCACCCGGACAGGCTTATCGTGGAAACTTGCCTGAGCGAGGACCAGGGCATCGCGAACGGTCTCGTTGATATCTCCAGCTTCGAACTCAGCCGCCGTCGGATGGGCAAAACTCAGCAGTTCCTCGACAACCCCGTTGAGTCTATCGATCTCCTTGATGATGATCTCGGTGTACTGGTGCTTCTTATCATCTTTGGCGAGACCCTCGCCGAGAAGCTGAGTTAATCCCTTGAGAGAGCCAAGGGGGTTTCTGATCTCATGAGCGAGCCCGGCCACAAGACTTCCGAGAGACGCCAGGCGGTTCATTCTTTCGACCTGGATTTGTATTTCTCTGACCTGTTCGAAATCACCGAAATTGGCCACAACCTCGAGGAGCTTTCCTCGGTCACTGCTCAGAATGGATGTGGTGATCCTCGTGGCCTTTCTCCCCCCTTCCCGGGTTGCGACCCATAGGTTTTCTTTCGATGAGGTCTCCCCCTTTTCGATGCCCCGCATAATGGCATCGGTGAGTTCGCGGTTCTTTCTGGTGAGCGGGAAAACGTCGGTGAAATGACTTCCGATGGCATCCCGGTAGTCACAGCGAAAAATGATTTCTGCCATGGGATTGAAGCTGGTGATGATTCCGTCCGTGTTGATCGTGAATACGGCGCCCACGGATGTCTCCAGCATGTATCGATTGACCGAAGAGACCATGCGATTATACGCCTTGACGACTTGGCCAATCTCCTCTTGGGAATAGATCTCAAGGTTTCCACTGAAGTCGCCCCTCTCCACCAATCGAAGACCCCGGGTGAGCTTTCTCAGCATGTTTTTGACCCCATAGTTGAGGACAATCCCAGAAAAGAAGGCCACCAATCCAAAGGTTAAGACGGTCAGGCGCATCTTGTTGAGGGCAACTCTCACCTGTTTGACCGGGATGACCTCTTCGACCGGCGCTGGCCGCGATTTTCTCGTTGTGGGAAAGAACAATTTCTCGAGTGAGCCCTCGAAAGTGTAAAAACCATCTGATTTCAAGGCCTTGTTCAACTCAAGAGAACCCACTTCAAGGGCAAAGAAGCCTGTGATGATCACCAAAAGGAAACTGAAGACCTGGATGGCGATCATCAATCGGATGCCGGTGAATCTTGAAAGCCTATTCTTCTTCCTTTTCATCACCATACTTTTCGAATACCTGCTCAAAAGCATCCACGACTGCCGCATCGAACTGAGTTTTTCGACACCGATTCAGTTCGGCCCTCGCCTCTTCGGTGCTCAGCGCTTTTCGGTACGACCGGTCAGAGGTCATCGCATCGAAGGTGTCGGCGACGGCCATAATTCTCGCCCCCAGTTCGATTTCGTCTCCCTTAATGGCATCTGGGTAACCGCGGCCATCGAAGCGTTCGTGATGATGTCGGATGATCGCCCTGGCCCGGTTGAGAAACGGAATTGGACGGATCATCTGCTCCCCAATGGCAGGGTGTTCCTTGATCTTCTCGAATTCTTCTGGTGTGAGCCGAGACGGTTTGTTGATAATGTAGTCCGGGATGCCGATCTTACCGATGTCATGGAGGGCAGCTGCACGGTCGATGTTGCTGATCTCTTCCTGATCAAGACCGAGCTCCTGGGCAATCCTTACAGATTGCCTCTGGACACTCTGGGAGTGGCCAGCCGTATACCGATCTTTGGCATCGAGGGCCAGGGCCAACGATTTCATCGTCGCAAAGTAACTCTCCTGGAGTTGGATTCCCTTAATTTGGTTGTTGATCGCTACCGAGGCAGTGTCGGCGATAAAATCAAGGTTTTTCAGATCCAGCGCCGTGTAGGGTTCGTCATCGAATCGATTGGTCACATTAATAATGCCCAAAGGGCTCATCTGACTTTTCAGTGGCGCTTGCATCAACGGGAAACTAATAAACGCCCGATGCTTCGAGTACTGTTCAGCGACTGGCTTGATGGTCGAGATGTCATTGATTCTCATCGCCCTTTGCGTCTCGAGGACCTTTCCGGCGATCGCCTCACCCTTCCGAATCCGGGTGCTTCGGATGATTTCTTGCTCAAGGCCCACGGCCGATGAGATCGTCAAATACTCTCCTGTCTCATCGAGCAACATGATCGACACGCGTTCACTCACCATGAAATCCGCAACGAATTCCACGATCGATTGAAGGACAGAAGAGAGGCTGTCGAGAGAATTGAGCTGGTTTGCAAATCTGTAAATATCCCGTAAGGTCCGAGTCTGATCCTGAACGCGGATTTCAAGATTCTCCTTTTCAGCGCGAATCCGATCGGTGAGTTCTTTCTTTTCCAGGGCCCGTTTTACCGTGTTGATAAGGGTCTCCTTGTCAAAAGGCTTGATGATGTAATCGTAAGCTCCAGCTTTGATGCAAGATTGGGCCGTGTCAATGGACGGCGCACCAGTGATCATGATAACTGGAACGTCTTGTTTCTGGAGGGCTTTGATTTTTTGGAGGAGCTCTACACCGTCCATCTCCTCCATCCTGATGTCAGAAATGACCGTGTCAAATGGATCATTATGGAATGCTTCGAGGGCTTCCGAAGCTCTGCCGACTGCGCTCACATCGTAGCCCTCCATGTTTAGTCGCTTTGTGATGGTCCTGCGAATGGTCTCTTCGTCGTCCACAACGAGAATGCGCTTCCGGTACGGAGACTCATGAGGCATTTTTCGACTCCTCTTCACAGATGGGCAATTCGACGATCGCCTTCGTGTACTCACCAACCCGGCTCTCAAACCGCATATGGCCCCCGTGCTGCTGAATGATGTTGTAGCTGATACTGAGACCCAAGCCCGTTCCTTTCCCGGGCGCCTTGGATGTGAAAAAGGGCATACAGATTCTATCAAGATCGTTTTCCGGGATGCCAATGCCTCGGTCAGTGAGTTCAAACCGAGCAAAGCCTTTTCCCCCGATGTTCACCCCGGTGGACCGCAACGTCATGGTCTTGTTCTCGTCTCGTTCAGGGTATTTTTCGTTCAGCGCGTGGCGGGCGTTCGTCAAGAGATTGATCAGGACCTGTTCGATCTGATTGTAGCTGGCACGAATCGGGAGGGTGGTTTCGTCCAGTTCCCGAATAATCTTTATGTGGTCTAATTCAATCTGATGTCCCGTCAGATTGAGTGACGATTCGATGACGTCATTCAGGGAAAAGACCGAGACCTCCTGGGATCCCTTTTGGCGGGAGAAGTTAAGAAGATCTTGGACAATGCTTTTGATTCGCTGGCTGTTGCGGACGATTTCCTGGACCTCCTCCTGTCGCTCATGATCATCTGCCGAGATTTCCTCACCGAGGAACTCCGCATTGCTCAAAATCCCCGCGAGGGGGTTGTTGATCTCATGAGCGACACCGGCCGCCAGTTCACCCAGGGAAGCCATCTTATCGGCCTGGATGAGTTGCATTTGCATCTGCTTCTTTTCTGTGACGTCACGGACAATGCTGAGGTGGCCTAACCGCTGGGCGTTCTCGTCTCGGAGGCCGGTCGTGACACACCAGCCATCAAAGGATGAACCGTTCTTTCGGCGGTATGGGACCTCTCCTTCCCAGCGACCCTCGACATCGGAGTCTTCCCTCAGATAGGCGAGAAGAGTCGAATCCACGTCGGAGGCAAAGAGGCTCTCGATGGGTTCACCGACAATGTCATCCTTTGAATAGCCGAACATCTTCTCACTACTTTCACTCCACAGGGTGATTTTGCCCCCCCGATCTGTTGTCATGATCGCGTCATCCGCCGCAGCAAAGACCTTTCGGAGATGCTCTTCGGATTTTTCCAAGGAGGTAACCATCTCATTGTAGGCGGTGACCAGTCGATTGAATTCGTCCTGGGTGGACATCTCGATGCTCTGGGTGAAGTCTCCGTGTGCCACGGATTGGACTCCAGCGGTCAGCTTTTTGAGTGGGCGTTCGATAGTACGGGCAAGGACAAGCCCAGAAATGCACGCAACTAACCCTCCCACAATAATCGTCAAACGCATCTTGTTGACCGCCATCCGAACCTGCCTCACGCTTAACTTCTGGTCGGCCAGAGGGGGAGTCTTCTTTTCCGAAAAATAGAGCTTCTTTCCTAGGGAATGGATGAATGTGTAAAAGTAGCTTCCCTTCAGGGATCGATTCATATCGAGGGAACCCACCTCCAGGGCGAAAAAGCCGGTGATGATGACCAGAAGGAAGGTGAACACTTGGATAATGATGAACATACGAATGCCCATGAGGTGTCGTTTCTTCATGGCTTGGATTTCTCTCCCCGACAGGAATCTTGACAAATCTTATGACCAACCAGTCGCCATGTCAATTCATCATTCTCAAATGGCAGCCCCCGTCCCTTCGCTCCCAGGCTCACGAGGTGATCCTATCGGGATCCGCCAATTCTGCGCTCGGCGGAAAAAGGAAAAGGGTTCAAGGAGACGCACTCCCAACAAGCATTTGTTATTGGTCATTTGTTATTTGTTACTTGGTATCCGGCATTTGTCACTTAACCCTCCGTCTCTCGTCTTTAATCTCCAGTCTCTGGTCTCTCGTCTTCAGTCTTTGGTCTATCCGGGAGCCCTGTCCCGCCGGAGGCGGGATCGCTCAGAAACAACAGACTGCCTCATAAATGGGGGAACACCTTTCAGGCACGTGGTTTGCAAAATAACTGCCAAGGTGATAGAGTTACCCGTTTGATTTCCAGCGATTTCATTGACCCCAAGCGTCGAAGCTCCGGGAAAGATTTTCGTCTCGTGAGCGCTATGGCCGAGCGTATCTTTTCCATGGAAATCCGGTAATGCGGAAGGGTACCGTTGTTCGAGCCGAGTGAGAGAACAGCCCCATGATTCCTCCCAAGGTTCTGGTTGTCGAGGATGACGCGAGCATGGGATTTTTCCTGTGTGAGGCCATGAACAAGGAGGGGTATCAGGCTTCTCTGGTTCCCAACGGGGAAGAGGCGCTCTCCAGATTGCGACGGGACGAGTTCGACCTGGTGATCCTCGATCTCAAACTCCCGCGGATGAGTGGAATGGATGTACTGACGAACATCAAACGGACCCATCCCGACGCCACCGTCATCATCGTCACGGCTCACGGCTCTGAGAGTGTTGCCCTCGAGGCCCTCAGGAAGGGTGCCTATGACTATTTCAGCAAGCCTTTCGAGATCGATGAGATGCGAATCGTGATCCGGCGGGCGCTTGAAAAGGCCAGATTGCAGCAGGAGGTGCGAGAACTCAGGGAGCGGGTAGAGGGGAAAAAAGGGTTGCAGAACATCGTCGGCAAAAGCAAGGCCCTCCAGGGGGTCTTTGAGGTTATCCAGACCGTGGTCGACAACGACGTGACGGTCCTGATTACCGGAGAGAGCGGAACAGGAAAGGAATTGATCGCGGAAGCCATCCATTACAACAGCCCGAGAAGAGCGAGCCCTCTGGTTAAGCTCAGCTGCGTGGCTATCCCCGAAACTCTGCTCGAGAGTGAGCTCTTCGGGTACGAAAAGGGTGCCTTCACCGGAGCAACGAAGCGGAAATTGGGTAAATTCGAACTCGCCGATGGCGGCACCCTTTTCCTGGATGAGATTGGCGATATGAGTCTCGCGACGCAGTCGAAACTCCTCCGAGTGCTCCAGGACAAAGAGTTTGATCGGGTAGGGGGAGTCGAGCCCGTTCGTGTGGATGTTCGAATCGTCGCTGCAACCCATCGCGATCTGACACAGAGCGTTCGGGATGGGAAATTCCGCGAAGACCTCTTCTTCCGTCTCAATGTGATCCCCATCCGCATCCCACCGCTCCGAGAACGGAGAGAGGACATCCCCCTATTGATTGAACACTTTCTGAGGATCTTCCAGGCTCGATATCACAAGAAGATCGACAGGATCTCAGAGGGGGCGACGGATCGGATGGTCAACTATGCATGGCCTGGGAATGTACGGGAACTCGAGAATGTCCTTCAGCGGGCCGTGGTCCTGTCAAGAGACTCGGTCATCCAGGAGTGGGACCTTCCGTCGGAGATTCAGGGGCAAAAGGGAGAGGCCTTTCCCAGGACGTTTCATTTGGACGACGAACGGTCATTGGGTGAACAGATGAAGCGCCTCATCATAGACGTCGAAAAACGGTTAATCCTGGAGGCCCTGGATCGGGCAAAGGGAAAACGGGAAGAAGCTGCTCGACTGCTGAATCTAAGCATCAAGACCCTTTACAACAAGATGAAGCGGTACGGTCTTCTCAGCCGATAGTGAGGCTGTTTAAAGGGAGTCGGGGCGAGGAGAAGTCGAGGGAGCGGTTTCCAGGAATCGGGACTCAGGGATCAGAGAGGCTTTCACAAGAGTTGACAGGGTTGAATTGGCGGGCAACGTGAGGCGCACATGGATCTGCTCATCTCGAGTCCCGGGGGTTGGTGTTCGGAAGTCGGTTACAGGTAATTAACTACCGATTTCTGCGGCACTGGAAATCCTGCTGGACATTTTGGAACCCTTTTCTGACTTGAGGCGTCGTTAGGCATATCTAAAAAGTAATTTAAAATTCGATGCTTAACGTGGTTTACTTTCTTTCTTTTTGAGAAACCCAAACTCGGTAAGATCTGGCACTTAATTTGCTCAGTTCTTTGCTGAGGGACCGAGGCCGTGCCCGGGTCTCGTTCTCCAATTTAATCCGAAACTCATGAGAAAGGGGATGGGGCAATGAAGAAAAGGATTCGGAGTCAGCGAGGTTTCACTCTGGTCGAGTTGATGGTGGTGATCATCATCGTTGGTATCCTGGCGGCCATTGCCGTGCCGCTTTATACGGATTATGTCGAGAAGGCGAGGGTCACAGAGGCCACGAGTATCATGGGGGCGATTATCACTTCGCAGAAGATAGAGAAGCAGCGGACGACAAAGTATTACGACGCGAGTGATATTGACATGTTCAAGAGCAAGGGAATTGACATTAGCGATACGCGGTATTTCACGTACGCGACCGCTGAGGATGCAACGACCGGGGGATTTACCATCACAGCCACCTCAACCGCCAGTTTCGGCCCAGATACTGGTACGATCACATATACGTACAATCCAACGGTTACACCGCCTGCACCGCCTTCAAGCTGGGCCGCCGATGGTACCGTCATAACGGATGACATGTTGCCGACTGCCCCCTCTTAAGGAATCACGTTTCATATAGAAAAAGGGCTTTTGCCTTTCGGCTTTTCACTTCAGAACAGCCAATGAAGCTCCGGCATGACTGGCTCCGTGGAAGTGTGCGTCTCTCGACATAATATCTCCCGCAAGAAGGGGATCGTGGGGCTCGCTCATTGGAGGCCGACAAAGGGGCTGCCGTTTGCCGGGATGAAATCGGTCGGAATCATGCATGATTCTGGGAATTCATGCGGGAAAAAAACGTTTCTGGGCTCCGAGAAGGGCCTCACCCTTGTCGAGGTATTGTTCGCAGCGATCATCCTCGGGATCGCGTTGGTCTCCTTCTCCTACATGTTCGGGACAGCGGGTGCGGATATCGTCAAGCTTGGAACCCAAAGGGTCTGCCTCGAGGTGGCCCGACAGGAGATGGAAGACCTGCTGAATTTACCCTACGATCATCCAGAACTCGCCGCCACCGACGAAGTTGAATTCAATCACTACCGAAGGTTCAGGAGGCCTCCAGCCAACGTCAAAATCTCCGCAGTGGATGGAGACCTCTTTGTCCGGTGGGCAGTGACTTATTTCAACGACCCCCATGGGACGAGCCAGCGGGATTACAAGCGGATTCTTCTCGAACTCTACGACGATCTTTTCGACGAAGCGACCTGGTCTCTCGGGAGTAACCCGAGCAGTGAAATCAAAGATCTCGAACGTGTCGTCACCCTGACGACTTTCATCGCGCCATAGTCTGGAGGTGCGGTCGTGTCCCGCTTTGTAAGACCGTCAGGATCCATAGGCCTCATTTTCCAGCCTCGGGGGACTGTGCTCCTCGAACTCCTGGTATCATCGCTCATTCTCCTCGTGGTGATCATGGCTGTCGGGACCTTCTTTATTGGACACCTGAGAGCCTTTGACCGGGGAAATGAGCAGATGGAGCTCCAACGTATGGGGACCCTCTTGTTGGAGGGGATGGTTGGGGCCCTTCGAGGAGGAAGCCGGGTTTTGGGGACCGTCGTAGGTCCGTCGGGAGGATACCAGGATATTCAGATCTTCTATCCGGGTGAACCCTTTTTTGATGCGAACCACAATGGGAGGTTCGATATTGGCGAAGATCATATCGATATCTACCAAAGGGATGCGGATGGATCACCGACAGGGTTTGAGGGAGTCTGGAACGATGCGAGTGATGGGACAGGGGACAATCCTATGCCCACGGTCTATTTCGGCCTCGATGACTCGGGGCCAGACGGGGGGATCATCAAAAAGGGGACCGAGGAATCAGATAGTGTCTTTTGGGATATGCTGTACAATGGTGCGACGAAAGGGTCCATCTGGGTGGACGGCCTGGCATTTCACATCCGTCCCGATGGTCGTTCGGTCCAGGTCGCCCTCACCATCCGAAGCGACATGGGCTCGAATGACCTGACCGATGACATTTCCATGGACTTCTCATCTTCGGTAAACCTCAGGGAGTAGGCGAAGTGAAAACTCGAGAGGGCACGGCTACGTTTCGTGGAGGCGCCCGGGTTTCTGCGAAAAGCACAGCCTGTGGCCATGCATTGGTTATGGCCGTTGTTTTTGTGTTCTTTCTGACCATATTTGGCCTGGCCTTCTATCGACTGGCAGAGACGGATATCGATTTGATCGGAAACGACCGGGCTACCATGGAGGCCCTCTATGCCGCCCAGGCAGGTATCGAGAAGGCCGCATGGATCGTCAAACATCACCGAGCCATCGAAGCGGGCAGTTCGGTATCGGTCAACCCCTTTAGCACGGCTTTCTACGACACTGGTGGACCCATTCTTGAGGATTTTCAGCAGGTCGCCGACAATAACCAGGCCTTTCTATCTCCAGGCGGGAGCGCCTTTGACCGATACTTCAGAATCAACCTCGTCGACGCACGAGGTCTTGCCGGGGATGAGCAGAGGCTCATGGACAAATTGAAAGTTCAGGTTCTCGGCGCCCTCGATATTGACGGCGATGGTTCCGATGGCCTGACCGCCACGGATGACGACGGCTTTCCCATCGATCGGGACGACGTGAGTCGAAAGTTCGAGGCGGTCATCGGCCTTCCGGGTTCCCTGGCACATGGCCTGTCGGCCGGTGCGCCCAGTATTACCTATGGAGATGGGTCGACACCCATCAACTTTGGTGAGAAGTACGAAGCGCTGGTTACCCAGGACGGGTACACGGCGAGTGGTTTTCGCTTTTACCAGTCGGGAACACTGGGAAACTGGGACCAGTATCGCTACATTTTTGGGAAGTCCGTGAGACAAGGGGAAATCGAACTCCCTTCAGGTCTTTTCGATGAGGCGGGGACACCCCAGTTGGCCTATTTTTCGGGGCTCGATCTGACACCGTATGACGGTGATCAGATTTTTGATCGTCTCAATGATCCCACGGCTGCCGATGGGGCGAGTATAATCTTTGTGGATGGAAACGTGACGATCCAGGACGTGGACTTCGGCTATGTCGATAGCAATGGTGTCCTCAGAGACAGCGACTGGGTCGAGACTGACGTGACGATCATCTCCACCGGGACGACTACGGTGAAAGACGTTCAATGCGGGGATGTGGGCCGGCTCACCCTCATCGCCCAGAACATCCGTCTCATTGGAGATTACGACACCCGAATCAATGGAATCGCCCTCGCGAGTGGGACGGTCACCTTCGATGACCGGGAGGACCCAGGAGATCCCTCTGGGTGCGAGCATGAGGTTCTCAAAGACGGGACAGATCCATCATGGCCCCTCAGATATAGCGCCTATTTCATGGGGACCGTTCTGGCTGGGACAGAGATCAACCTCAGAAACGCTGGGTGGACCGTGCTTTTCGATGAAAAGGTGATCAATGGCCTGATGTACGATGGAACACTCTCCAAGCCGACGGTGGTCTACGAAACCGCGGAAAACGAAAACGGCGATTTTCCTGAGCCCAAATGGAAGCGTAAGGGTGGCGAACTCTTTGCGAGCCAGAGGGCGTATACCCCTGAAGAGATCACGAGTGGCGTTGCCGCCTCATGGGATGAAGGCACCGACCCTCCGCCCAACCTGATGGGGATCGATCAGCGACCGGATTGGCGAACCACAACTGACGACCACGACTTCGGGGTGACAGACGACGTGGAGCTCGACTTTGAGGATGGGGGGATGCCCCTCCAGGACTGGACGAACTATCGGGCTTTGAACTTCTGGATGTCTCTCGACAACTTTCGGAGAGTTAACGGGTCGAGGGAGACGGTGCGGATGGTCTATTTTCGGGTGAGGCTAGAGGACGGTAACTCCACAGCGGCCTACTTCAACCCTCCCCCTGCCCTTGACGGTTTCTATCTCTCGGAAAGAAATAGCGGGTATGACAACATCGAGAACCCTCGAGACGGGGCCTGGAAAAAGGTCCGCATCCCCTTGGCCGGCACGGATCCTTTGGGGAGTTTCAAGATCAACATCGTCGATGAAGTGGTATTCTACCTCGATGGTTTTCTCCTGAGTTGGTATGACACGGGGGGCAGCAGGCAATGGATCGACCATGACCCAGGCGGAGGCACCGGATACGGCGAAGACGGACGCTATGTCTTTCACGAGGGGGGGAACGAGCACTCGGTAAGATTCTGGGAAATGCCTGATGAGCGACACAGGCTTTATTACACCACTGGCGGGGATCCTTACGATAAAGCGATCGCTCCAGACGATGACCCCAATGATGAATGGATACTTTGGAACCCAGATCCGACAAAACCGACGGTGATGGAGCCTGTCTATTTCGAAGACCATCTCAACCCAACGATGAGAGTCGACCAGATCCATATTCCGGGAAGACCTGCCAGTAACGCATCTCTCGAATACGGTCTTCCCCGGGGCTTTCGTTATGCTGTCACCCACCTGACCGAACACAAGACCTTCTGATTCCCACGCCCAGACGTTCGAATTGACAGAATAGACTCACCTCGCCTCGGAGCAGTGGGACACCGGGGTACGCCTGAACTTTTGGAAAATCCAGCCGGGGATGAAGTGGAGGAGTTCCCTTATTTCTCACGACCTGTGTTTCACAGGCTACGGATTTCTTCAGATATTCTCGATTTCTCAAATGGGAGCCTGCGCTCCCTTCGCTCCCAAGCTCACTCGGTGAATCTTATCAGGATTCGCCGATTCTACTCTCCCACGTTTAAGGAAGAAGTTAAAAGGTTCAAAGAGACGCACTCCTTATTTGTTACTTGTTATTTGTCATTGGTCATTGGGGATTGGTCAATTAGCATTTGTCCTTTAGCCTTTATTGTCTGGTCTCTAGTCTCTAACTCTCATCTCTGATCTCTCCTCTGTAGTCTTCAGTCTCCAATCTCTAGTCTCTCGTCTCTCTTCTCCAGTCTCCAGTTTCTAATCCTTAGTCTCAAGTCTCTGATCTCGCGTCTCCAATCTCTTGTCTCTTGTCGCCGGTCTTTCGTCTCACGTCTCCAGTCTTTCGCCTATCCGGGAACCCGGTTTCACAGCAGCCGGATTGCTCAGAGACAGCAAGCTCCCTCAAAAATAAGTCAACCCCCGGGTGAATTGACATTCACCGAGGACCATTATATAAAAGGCCGGGATCGTGGAGGGCGTGAGGATGATCATTGCCGGGCTGACCGGGGGAATCGCGAGTGGAAAATCCACTGTGGCCCGCATGTTTGCCGAAGAAGGGGCATATGTCATCGATCTCGATGAATTGAGTCGATTGGTCGTCGAGCCTCATCAACCGGCATGGCGAGAGATCGTCAGCCATTTTGGCGAGGAAATCCTGCAGGAAGACCAGCGCCTCGACCGAGGCCGTCTGGCCCACCTGGTTTTTGGCGACCCCAAAAAACGGAAAAAACTCGAGAGGATCGTCCATCCGAGGGTGCTCGAGGCGTATGAAAAAAAAATAAAACAGATTCTCGAAAAAAAAGTTCAAGCTATTGTTATTGCAGACGTTCCTCTATTAATGGAAACCGAGATCGAACAGCGTTTCGACCAGGTGATCGTGGTTTACATCCCTCCAGAGATGCAGATCAAGAGACTCCTTGAGCGGGATGGATTGGGTGAGGGGTCTGCCCAGGACCGATTGCGTTCGCAGATGTCCATTGAAGAAAAGGCCAGAAGGGGAGATTATGTGATTGATAACAGCGGACCGTTTGAAGAGACGAGGCGTCAAGTCAAAGAGATCTTTCAGAAGCTAAAAGCCTTGGAAATGAAGAAAAAGTAGATGGATTCGCCGGGCGTAACGACCCGCTGTCAGAGAAGGGACAATTCAAATGGGTCAGGAGGGGGGTTTCTTGAGGCCGTATCTCCGCCGCTCAACGCCCCTCCAGGGTTTTTGATGGGTATTTCGGGTTGCCTTCCGCACGAGTTCCAGATGTTTGTATAGGCAATCCATTGGCTTGACAGTGTAGGGGATAGTTCTGCCCATGTGGAGCAATTTCGAACCATCAATGATCACATAATCGTACCGATTCAGAAAGAATTTCTCTCCGGTGAACGGTATAACCACTCGGTAAACATCGCCCCGCTCTCTTTTCATAGAACCTCCAGGCACAGGTGAGATGTGTCTCAAGTCACGAAAGGTTTCGATCCGCTCCTCTTCGGAGCCTTTTTTCGGGAGGTGCCTTGCCAGTTGTCAGTGGTCGGTTGTTATGGGGATTCAAATCGTCAGATTCCCGATGCGTTGCGTGAGCCCCCTTTGTTTATCCTTATGGCGAAGTGGGACGGACGACGGACGTGATCGAGTCCATGGGAACAGTTGCCGATAAGATCTTGATTCGCTTACAGGATTTCCTTTTCACCGGTATTCGGGTCGCTTGCAGGACCACGGTTTTCCTCGAGGATCGTCTGTGGTCATAGAGACGCGTGTTTCGAAAATTTCCTTTGCGAATGCTGTGCCAAGTGATGGTATAATTGGCTCTGAAGGATCAATCGCAAAACCTCTTGATGGAGTTTAGATGGATGGAATTCATCGATCATAAGCGAGTGAGAATCGAAGATGTTGAGATCACCCTCGGCCAGCCCACCGAACTGAACATCCGCTGGGTCGGGCAGGATGAGGTGATCAAGCAGTTGTCCGCCGCGTGGATGACCATCGATCAGAAGGATCTGCCCTTCAATCCAAGAGTGCTTGGCAAACCGGGAGTTGGCAAGACCACGCTGGCCTACACCGCAGCGAAACGTCTGGGAAAGGCGGTCTATATGTTTCAGGCCACCATGGATACGAGACCCGAAGACCTCATCATTACGCCGGTGGTGGCGTCAGGAGGGACGATTTCCTACGCCGCGAGTTCTCTGGTGACAGCTATGATTCGGGGCGAGGCCTGCATTCTGGATGAGGGAAATCGAATGAGTGAGAAATCCTGGGCCTCTCTAGCACCCCTACTGGATGACCGCCGGTATGTCGAATCTGTCGTGGCCGGGATCAAGATTCCAGCCCAGAGGGGTTTTTTGATCGCCGTGACGATGAATGATGATGCGAGTACGTACGAGATACCCGAGTACATTCATTCGAGGCTCCAACCACAGATTACGATCGATTTTCCTGAAAAAGAAGAGGAAAAAATGATCCTCATGGAGAACCTGCCATTTGTTGATGATGAGATCTTGGAATACGTGGTGGCGTTTCTCCAACGAGCCCATCAGAAGGACGAGATCTACACCGTGCGGGATGGAATCAATATTGCCCGATATGCCGCAAAGCGCATCAAATCTGAAGGCTTCTCCGTGGCCCAAGCGCTCCGGGAGGCGGTTTCCATGACGCTGGGAGAAGAGGTTGTCCAATACCTTTGAGAGGTCTCTAGAATGGGTCAGAGACGCCGTTCAGAGAGGGAGAGGGGCATTTTTAGGACGGACTGGGAGATGGGTTATGAGAGGTGTTTTTACCGAACAGATAGACAATGTCCACTGCTTACCGATCTGCCATTATCGCATCGAATTTGCCCAACTTGTGCGTCAGGCTATTGATGAGATCCGACCCGCGGCCATTGCCGTTGAGTTACCGGCGACTTTGGAAGATAAGATCCGGCAGGGAATCGGGAGGCTTCCCTTCATCTCAGTTGTCCTCTACGAGAATGACCGGGGCGAATCGATTTATCTCCTCATCGAACCGGCCGATCCACTGATCGAGGCGATAAGATACGGACACGAAAAAGACATTCCCACCTTTTTTGTCGACGTGGACGCCGATGAATATCCCCTTTTCAGAGATCCTCTGCCCGATGCCTATGCAATTCTGCGTGTGGGGCATCGAGCCTACTATGAGAGCTTTCGAGACCAATTGTTGCACCGGATGCAAAAGTCGCCACAGGATCGCATCCGCGAAAAAGGAATGGCTTTTCGCCTTCAGGAGATCAAAGCGAATTTTTCTTCCATGCTCTTTGTTTGTGGAATGGTTCATCTCGACGGTGTTCGGAAAGAGATGTCTCTCCCTCAGACCCAGCCAATCGGGAGAATTAGGCGTCGATCTGTGCAGATTTTTGACCTCCATTCGGAGAGCATGACCGAGGTTCTGGCCGCCTTCCCCTTTCTCTCTGCGATCTACGAGTATCATCGAGGGGAGCTTCCCCCTCAACCCGTAAGGCATCGCTATACGGTTCGTAAGACCTTGAAGGCATCTCCCTTCGGCATTGTCGATGGGGGAAAGATCGCATCTGAAGAAAAGGCCCTCCACGAGGCATTGGTATGGTCGATTCACCGGGTTGTCGATCCCTCCTCCCAAATGATCGATCGCCAGCGGGTCAATCTGCGGCTCTTTAGAGAGTCGGCCCGGCACTATCATCAAGACACCGGAGAGAACACAACGGATTGGCAAATGAAAGCGTTCTTCAGGTTTTCTCGTAATTACGCTATCTTAGATGGTCTTCTTTTATCTGATTTCTACCATTCCCTGACGAGTGCCAAAGCATGCGTGGACGATAACTTCGGCTATGCCATGTGGCGCCTCGGATCTTATTATCCGTGGATCGAGGAACCCGCGAGCCTTCCAACGCTTAAGATTACGGGGGACCAGGTTTTTCTCGGGACCCGAAGGATCCGCATTCGGCGAAGATTACACCGGCCCAGGCAAAGACCTGTATGGTCACTGGCAAGGAAGAGACCTCGTGAACGATTCCCTGGTGAATGGCTCAAGGGTTTTGACGGCAAGGGGATTTGCTCCTATCCGCCTGAGGATATTGTGATCGAAAATTACGGCCAATTTCTCAAAAGGAAAGGGGGGCGCCTGCTGTCCGAAGAACAGAGTCGCATCGTTCCGATGACCGCTTCCCTGCTCGACGGCGTTGACATCCGAGAAACGCTGAGACATTTTCATGAGAAGAGAGTCTTCGTCAGGGAAAACCGGACGGTCAGCGGGGCCGTCGGGTCTGTGGTCGTGATTTTCGACTCTGATGAAAAGAATCGATTTCCCTACTGCACGACCTGGCACGGAGAGCATGAGCAGGAATCTGACATGGCTTTCTATGCAACTGAGCCCGCAGATAACGTTGCGGGGCCTGGCATCTGCCGATGCGAATACGGAGGCTTCCTCCTGAGCTATCCGCCCCTGCGGTTGTTAGATGTATGGACAGACCCTGAGTATCTTTGGTTCCACGCAAAACCGGAAAAGCTCTTGATCGCGGCGCTCGATTATTCGCTCGAAAAGTATGTCGTCTATGTGGCTGCGAAACCACCCCGAAGTTACATGAAGGTCTTCGCTGCCCGGATGGGACGAAAAATCGTTTACGTGCCAATTGGGACGCTTTCTCCGGCCTTTCTCAAGAGAATCCGAAGCTTCCATATGCTCTTCGGTCGAGACAAGCGGGCCATCGCCCGCGATTATATCTGGTAGGGAAGGGGGTCTCCTATTCGGGCGGCGGCAGCCGATGAGCGGGGTTGACCGTTTCGTCTCTGGGTGCCCTCAGAATGAGACCAGAAAGGGAGGACCATGAATCTTCGGTTTGTGGTTCATGAACACCATGCTTCCCGCCTCCATTATGATTTCCGGCTGGAATCCGAAGGGGTCCTACGCTCGTGGGCTGTCCCCAAGGGCCCATCAATGAACCCTTCAGAGAGGCGTCTTGCCGTTCAGGTCGAAGACCACCTCTTAGAATACATCGATTTCGAGGGGATCATCCCAGAGGGACAGTACGGGGCCGGGGCTGTGGTCATTTGGGACAGCGGCACCTATGACCTCATCGAGAACAAGGGCGACAAGATCCTCTTTTTTCTCCACGGAGAAAGACTCAAGGGCGGCTTCACCCTGATCCTCCTCAAAGGACGAGGCAGCGGAAACGAGTGGCTGCTGATAAAGAAAAAAGACGAACACGCCCGGTCAGATTGGAAACTGGATATGAGTCTCACACCCGAGCGGAGGGCTAACCTCAAAGAGCGAAATCCACCATGCCAAACCTCGTGATTAAGGCAAGAGAGCTGGGAGGGGTCAGGAATTCATGCTGAAGGGAGGAAATAGGCGGTCAATCGAGAAAAATCATGTCCTGGCCTGGTCGATCGAGAGCCAGCAGGAGGAGCAGATACCGTTTCAAAATCTTCGTGATGAGAAACTCGTCTCTGACGCGCTTGCGGCCATTTTCACCCAGTTTTCTGGCAAGTTCCGGTTGATTGAGGAGCCGGCGAATCTGCAGGCTGGCCCCCTCCACTGAATGGACGAGCATCCCCGTGTACCCATGGATAATCTGCGCTGGAATCCCCCCAACAGCACTGCCAATGACCGGCCGACGTTTCCAGAGCGCTTCTGACACCGTCAGAGCGAAACCCTCTCTTAATGATTTCTGGAGAACGACATCCGAGGCACGTTGAAAGGCATTTATCTCTGTCGGAATGGAGGTTGTGAGGAAGATGATGTGTATTTCTGGATCCCCGCCAGCCGTCTCCCTGACCTTTGCGAGGATCTCCTCAGCCTCGGGATCGTCAGCCGCCTTGTCCCCGACCAGAAGAAGACGGCAGTTCACATGCTTGCGTGCCATTTTGAAAGCCTGGATCACGCCGACGGGATCTTTCCACGGGTCGTACCGAGAGATCTGGGTGATGATGGGCTTATCTCTTGGAATCCCGTATCTCTGCATCACGGCATCGACATAAGCCTCATCAAGATCTCTGTTCTTGTCAGCCAATGGATCGATGGCTGGATGGAAACGGTACTGAGGGATGGCCAATTGCGGAGAGAAAAGGGGTGAGGAAAAGATGGCACCGTCGTATTTCTCCACAAATGGCCTGAGGAAATCCCAGACTTGAGGATTCGGATGAGACATGTCAATGTGGCAACGCCATACCCATCTGTTTTTCCGGCTCTTTTGCCAGTGGATCAAGGCGGCCGGCTGCGGATCGTGAACGACGATGAGATCCTCATCGAAATCCATCACCCTGCAGTTCATCTCATTATAGGAGAGGTAGGTCGTAAATACCTGTTCCTGAAACGACCCCTTTTTGCCCTGCAAGGCATTGTGGAACGCTTTGGTGATATCGAAAAAGTCGTCGCCCCCCTTGATGACCTCCCACTTTGCACTCACACCGAGTTCGTTGAGAAGGGGGACCACGCGGTTCAACATCTCGGCGACTCCCCCCCCAACAGCCGTTGAGTTGATCATCTTAATCGATCGATTGCCCACATGGGAGGCCAGGATGTAGAGTTCTTCGATCACATTCCGGCCAACCACCTCTCTATAGTCAGCAAGACTGGGAATGATCATCTCTCGCCTCAGGATCTCTCATGAAGATTCGCAGGCTCTGGAGTCTCGATGTGTAGTCCGCAGATACCCTCAACCTCCTGATTTCGTGTCCCCGAGGAATGCATCGATTGCCTCCACGATTTTTTCCCGCAATTCGTCGAGGGTGTATACGTTGATGTCAATCGCCCTAATGTTTTTGGACAATTCTATAAGGTTCAAACTCTCCTCAATCCATCTCGAAAAGTCATCCGACTGGAGATGGGTGTAGAGACGCGACTCGATGAAATGGAAGTACAGCGAGTCGATGCTGATCGTGTTGACCAACTCCCGCAGCGAGGATAAATCGTAGGCGAACTTGTCCGTTAGGTAGACGATTCTGGTCACGTCGAGGAGGTAGAAGGGCCGATCTGCCGTTTTTTTGAGGGCCGCTGGATTCTGATCCCTGTGCGTCTCAATGGTCTCCAGAATACGTGACCTCAGGCTTTCAATCGTGTCATATTCGGTCAAATCTATGGATGCCAGTTTTTCGGCCAAAGCCTCGTCGTTTAGAGATTCGGATATCCACATGGCAAAACCATTTGTATACGGAACCTGGACCTCCCGCAGGGTTCGAAATGCTGAGAAGGTATGGTAGAAGATCGATGAGTCCGGGCAAGATCGGATGAGCCCGAGGAGCTCCTCAAGATTGTGTGCCCTGTGGCCTGTCAATTTCTCCAGTGCGGCGCTGGAACGAAATTGAAACACGTGATCGGCAGGCATAGAACCTTTTTGGTCGTCTTTCATGGTTGAATCGTCTCGAGTCAGCCGATGTTTCGTTGTTCAGAGAACTAGCCTATTGCGTTTGGACCTTTTCTTCAAGCCTTTGAGGTCTGGAGCTTTCTGGCTCTTTGGCAAAAGACCTTTTCAACGGTATGGGTCGGCACTGAAAAATGCTCATTTGGCTTTTTGAACGAAATTTCTGACCCTACTACGGCTCGGTCTTTGGACCTTCCGAACTCCCTGCTTTCAGCGGTGACGATGACACAATGATTAAGACTGATCCTAAAGGGAACGCCTGGGGGAAGGGAGGAGCGTCTTCCTTGAGGTGGGGCGGTCTATTTTTGGGCGTAATAATCCACACCCCCCCGTGATCTGAAGCCGATCTTATCCTTTTCGTGCAGGATTCTCAAATGTCCCAGGACCTCGGAAACGCCGAGGAAGACCTCGAAAGACCTCGCATTGGGAAACATGGCCTCCGAGATCTCATAGGCCGTCTTTTCGCCCGAAGACAAAATGCCCAGGATGGTGGACAGTCGTTCCTCGTGATGGCGGAAAATCCGATTCAAGGCGTTCTTGAAGTCGGAGATTGGCTCACCATGACCTGGGAGAACGAGCGCCACCTTGAGATTTTGGATCTTTCTGACAGAATGTAAATACTCCTTGAGGCTCGTGCTTCGAGGTCCAGGTCCCGTCTCAGAGAGATCGATGATAGGGTTGGGTGAGATCTCATTCAGGAGATGGTCACCGCTGATCAGAATTCCCGCATCCTCGAGGTAGAAGCAGACCAATCCAGTGCTGTGGCCGGGACACAAGATGGACTGGAGTTCCATGCCATCGAAAGGAATCGTGTCGCCGTCTCCGACAAAACGCACATCCCCCAGGGGCTCAGCCAAAGACTGCACCGCTAACCTCATGGAGTTCATCGCCTCTTCCAGCAGTTCGCTGGGTGTCCCATTTTGGATAAGCACCGACACGAGATTTTCTCTCTGTTGGGCAATCGTTTGGATTCTCCGATATTCCTTTTGATGAATATAGATTTCAGCTCCTGATCGTGAAGCGATTTTTTCGGCTTGCCCGTAGTGGTCGATGTGACCGTGGGTGATAAGAATCCTTTGGATGTCTCTCATCCCGTAACCTGATCTCCGAAGGGAGTCTCCGAGCACTCGAAAGGATTCTTCGGTTTTGACCCCTGCATCAATGAGTGTTACGGGCTCGGCCGTGACAAGGTATGCATTGATGGTCCTCACCGGAAAGGGAACAGGAAGTTCTATTCTGAGGATTCTGTCTAGATATGCTTCCATGACCAGCGCTCGCTCCGATTTGCCTCGCCGAATATATCCATTTCTCGGCTCCATGTCAAAAATATACCCTAAAATCCTCATTCCAGAGCGGGAGGGAATCTACCAGGATCTGGTTTTCGTCTTTCCCTCCCACCGCTCATGAATAAAAGAATCCCCGGAACTCTGGAGATTTCGAAATCCTTACCTTTTGAAATCTCTCGCCGTATTTTATAGGATAGCATGTGGAGTAGATGAGGTGAAAAGCATCCCATGAATCGTTTGGCAGAGGAACTCGCGCGGTTTTGTGATACCCACCGGCTCGACGAGAAGATCTTCGTCGCGCCCTCGCGTGCCATCGGTCATCAGGTCGCCGAAGCGGTTGTCCGAGCGGGACACCCCTGGGTCAATCTTCGAATTGAAACGGTTCATACATTGGCCCTTCGGGTTATCGAAGCTGACCTCGTGCGCGAAGGGCTGAAGATTCTCTCGCGAGCTCAGGGCTTGGCGCTGGTTGAGCAGGCCTGTTTCAAGGCGTTACAGAGAGAGGGCTATTTTGGAAAAGTGAGGGATCAGGTTGGGTTTCACCAGACCGTGAAGGCGACCATTGAAGACATGCGTGGAGCGGCGGTTTCTCCTGGAAGCCTGAGGGTTGAACTGCTCGATCATGACCAAAAGGCTCGTGAACTCCGTGTTCTGGCCGACGCTTACGACAGGGCCCTCGCTGAAAATCACCTCGTCGATGAGGCTGAGATCTTCCGTCGGGCGCTCAAAAAGGTCAGGGGAAGAGAACGGGTGGCCCCCAGGGAGGGGTTATACCTCCTTCCCGATTGTTTCGACCTTTCTCCATCTGAGCGGGAATTCCTCCAACGACTCGCCGGTCATCGACTTCACGTCCTTGCCGTGGATGATCCGTCCGACTGGAAGCCGGCCGTATCGGCCGTGCGGATTTCTCGTGCCCTTGGCGAGGAGAACGAGATCCGTGGAGTATTCCGGAGACTTCTCTCTGATGGGATAGAGGTCGACAGGGTCGAAATCCTTTACACGGAGGCGGCCACCTACCTCCCTTTGATCTACGAACTGAGTGCCCAATACGAGATGCCCTGCACCTACGGAGAGGGTGTTCCGGTTGTTTTCTCTCGCCCCGGTCAGGCGGTCCTGGGCTATTTGGATTGGCTGGTTGGTGATTACGATGCGAGGGCTATGAGACGGCTCATTGGAGCCGAGGTTGTCGATCTTCGGAAGGCAACTGGCGAGAAGGAACCATCGGGAGCGATGCGGGCCGCACGCGTCCTCCGGGATGCGGGGATTGGATGGGGGCGTGAACGTTACATTTCCCGCCTCGACGCCCTGATACGATTCTATCGTGACCGTCAACACGGAAAAGGGGAGGACAGGAAAACCCTAGACCATGAATTCCCTGAAAAGCAAATGATCGCCGCGAGGGCGGTGCGCGCATTCGTCCAAGAGCTCCTGGCGGTGACGCCTGAAGACTCGGACGGAAAGATCGCACTTCATGAATTGGCTCATGGGGCTGCGGTCTTTGTCGAGAAATTTGCCCGGGTCGCGAGCGAGCTCGATGGTACGGCTGCGATGGCATTGCAAGGACTCCTGGAGGAGTTTTCCTCCCTGTCGGATACGCGGATTGGTTTTCCACAGGCCATCAAACGGCTCCGAGGGGCAGTTCGGAGTACCCATGTGGAAGCGAAAACACCCGAACCCGGACACCTTCATATCAGCGACTATCGGATGGGCGGATATAGCGGACGGGAGTTCACTTTCATTCTCGGACTGGACGAATCACGTTATCCAGGGGTTGGTTTACAAGATCCTATCTTGCTCGATCATGAGCGGAGAAGGATCAACAGGGTCATCACCCCTCGGCACCTCCCTCTCCTTGGAGAGCGGCCTCAGGAGAATCAGAAGGCACTGAAGGCTTGTCTCGCTCGACTCCGTGGTTCGGTGACGATGAGCTACTCATGTCGGAACTTGCTTGAAGACCGCGAGCAGTTCCCGGCCCCGTTTCTTTTGGAGATCTACCGCGCAATTCATGGTTTTCCCGAGGCAAACTATAGGACGCTGCTCTCGGCCACCGAGAGACCTGCGGGGTTCATCCCCTTCCAGGCCACGTATCTTGACGAAAGCGAGTTCTGGTTGGAACGATTGAAGGAAAAAGGCAGGCAGAGTGGTGCGGCCTCCACCACCGTGAGGACCATTTATCCGTGGCTCGACCGTGGCGGGCATGCTGAGGAGGAGCGGGCGAGCGCACGTTTTACCATATTTGATGGATGGGTGAGAGATTCGGACGGAGAGCTCGATCCCCGGCTGAACCAGAGACCCATATCTTCCACACAAATTGAAGCGCTGGCAAGGTGCCCATTTGCCTACTTGCTGCGCTACATCCTGGGAATCGAGCCACCCGATGACTATGCCCGCGATCCAACGGTTTGGTTGGACGCGCTGGAGTTTGGGAGACTCTTGCATGAGATATTCCGCACCCTTATGGTCGAAATCACGGCTCGTCATGAGAAACCGGATTTTTCTCGGCATTGGGATCGCCTGCAAGCGATCGCCGAGGAATGCATCGGCCGGTGGCGCCACCGGGTCCCTCCACCCAACACGGCCGCCTTCGCGACGCAACGGAACCACATTTTGGCTGCTTGCCGCACCTTTTTGAAAGATGAAGAAATCCACTGCCAAGGAGTGATGCCCCGGTATTTTGAGGTTCCCTTTGGGGTATCCGGAGCCGATTCAATGGCACCGATTGCCAGCCAGGATCCCGTGTCGATCGACCTCGGCAAGGGAGAGGGCTTTATGCTGCGGGGGCGAATCGATCGAATCGATCAAAGGGGTGAGGACGAATACGAAGTTTGGGACTACAAATCTGGCAGTCCGCGCAGCGTTATTGAGGAGAAAACGCTGAATCGCGGCCGCCAGATTCAGCATGCCCTCTATGCACGGGCGGTGGAAATCCTACTGGCACGGTTGCAGCTGAAAGGTCGTGTGACCCGGTCCGGCTATTTCTTCCCCGGTCCGAAAGGGGAGGGGCATCGGGTTGTAAAAGAACAAGATGCTGGGGCCCTGGAAAGGGTCCTCAGCGCGCTTTTCCATCTCTTACGCGAAGGCATCTTCCCATACGCCCCTGATTCAGATTTCTGCCGATTCTGTGACTGGCAATGCGTCTGCGAGGGCCCCCAAAAAGCGAATGAGAGAATTCGTAGGAAACTTGAGAGTCGAACTCAAAAGAACACGGCTCTGGAACCATTTCGGAGGTTAGTCGCTTTTGACGACTAATGTCATTTTGGCTGATTGGGAGGCACGCCGCGCCGTCGAGAACGAGCTGGAAACCACCTTTCTCGTTGAGGCGGCTGCGGGTACTGGCAAGACCACGAGTCTCGTCCGGCGCATGGTCGCGCTGTTGCGAGAGGGCAAAACCCGAGCGGACCGCCTGGCCACTGTCACCTTTACCCGTAAAGCCTCGGCCCACCTCCGAGAGATGTTCCAGTTGAGCCTCGAGGAGTCACTTCGCGCGGAAGTGGACCCTGAGAAAGAGAAACGTCTCGCTGATGCCCTCAGAGATCTGGATCGGTGTTTCATTGGCACGATCCACTCATTCTGCGGCCGACTGATCCGGGAGCGACCACTGGAGGCCGGGGTCGATCCCGGATTCGAGGAGTTGGAGGAAAGCGAAGATAGCCTTTTTCGAGCAGAGTGCTGGGAAAACTACGTTGAGCGAATTTACGTCAAGGGCGATCCGCTGCCCCAGCAATTGGCAGATCTGGGTGTCAGCCTCGATGCGCTCGAGCCCACATATGAGGCGGTGTCGAACTATCCAGACGTCCTCCTGGTGACTTCCCCGGTTATTCGACCCAATCTGGATGATGTGCGGAAGGAGGTAAACCGGTTTCTCAGGTGGGCGCAGAAGCAGCTTCCTGAAACGATTCCAGATAAGGGCTGGGATAAACTCCAGAACCTGCTGCGACGTGCGCTGAGATTGGAACGGGTCCTCGCCCTCGACGAGGATGCAAATCTCGTGCGTCTACTGGAGGTCTTCGACCATGCCGGGACCATGACTCAGAATCGCTGGCCCGACAGACGACGCGCCATGGACCTGAAGGATCGATTCGATGCCCTTCGTGACAGAATCGTGCGACCTGCCCTTTATCGATGGCGAGAACATCTACACCCCATTCTCCTGAATGCCATTCATCCAGCTGTCGAGGATTTCCGCAAGAGGAGATTGGCGTCGGGAAACCTGGGCTTTCAGGACCTGTTGATCATCGCCCGCGATTTGCTCCGGGACCACCCGGAGGTTCGGCAGCACCTGCAGCGCCGGTTTACCCATCTCCTGGTCGATGAGTTTCAGGACACGGACCCGATCCAAGCGGAGATCATGCTCTACCTGACCAGTAGGGCATTGGACGAGAGAGACTGGCGGAAACTCCGCCCGCAATCTGGAGCGCTGTTTGTTGTCGGTGACCCGAAGCAGTCCATATATCGTTTTCGCCGTGCCGATATTTTGACATACAAACACTTCAGAGAGATCATGACCGAGGCAGGTGGATCTGTACTCCATCTGAAGACGAATTTCCGCGCGGTAGGGAAAATATGCGAATGGGTTAATGACGCCTTTTCCGGGTTTTTCCCGGCCTCAGACACGAGAGCGCAAGCCGCCTATACCCCCCTCAAAGCGTCCCGCGGAGCAGGCAATGCGCGATCAGGGGTTTTCAGATTGGAGCTGGTGTCTGACGGTCATCGGGGCGCAGATCTTATCGCCCAGGAAGATGCGGCCAAAATTGCCCGATGGATACGCTGCGCCCTCGACTCGGGTTGGCGGATTGTGAAAGAGGATGGGACTCGGAGAAACCGCCTCTGCGAAGTGGAGCCGGCCGACTTTATGATCATCCTAAGGAACCGGCTGCGTCTTCACCACTATGGGATCGCTCTCGAGCGTGAGGGCATCCCCTATGAGATCTCTGGAGGGAGATCGTTTGGGGAATCCGAGGAAATCGCAGCACTTCTTCCATTTCTCCGTGCGTTAACAGACCCTGACGACCCGGTGGCGTTGGTTAGCTTTCTCCGTGGCGTACTATGGGGCGTGGATGACAATGCACTCTATCATTTCCGCCGCGCGGGAGGTCGGTTTTCCTACCTCACGGAGCCGCCAACGATCGCTGATGAACGGATTGGGCAGGCTTTTTCACGACTCCGGGAGGCAAGGCAGTGGGTCCGGGATCTTCCCCCTGGAGCGGCTCTGGGACGGATATGTGAACGACTGGGCATCATCGCCCATAGTGCGGTACTGGAATTGGGTGACACTCGAAGTGGCAATCTCCTTAAAGCCCTCGCAATGGGCCGAATGCTCTCCGCGGAGGGACACGCATTTGCGCCGATTGTAGAGCATCTCTCTCGATTCATCGAAAGTGCAGACTTAGAGGGAATGAGCGTCGAACCGGGTCGTACGGATGCGGTGAGGCTCATGAACCTCCATCGAGCAAAAGGCCTCGAGGCGCCCATCGTCTTTCTTGCCGATCCGTACATCTCTCCCGATCGAGAACCATTGTTCTTCATTGATCGCGAGGCCGAACAGCCTGAAGGTCATTTCCTCGTCGTCACCAACGAGGGATTTCGGAGACGAGAACTGGCCCGGCCCAATGGCTGGGATGCCAAAGCCTCGGCTGAGAAAGCTTTTCAAAGGGCAGAGGAGGATCGTCTGTTGTACGTTGCGGCGACGCGTGCGAGGAACATGTTGGTCGTCTCTGTGCTGCGGCGGCGATCGAAGAAGACCGACCGAGGTTGTGCTTGTGGGCCGTGGGCCAAGCTTTCTGAGTCGATCCGTCGAGAGCTGCCCTCGGCAAAAGCCTCAGCCACGGTAGCTCCTTCTGTTTCTTTCGAAGATTTACCCGGTCAAATGGCTGCTGCAAGGGCTCAGATAAGAGAAAGACATGAGGTAACTGCTCGGACTTCCTATGGGGTAGCACAGGTCACGCAGGCCGCTGAAGTCGAAGGCGCTCACGGATCCTTCCTTGAGGATAGTGGGAAGGGATTGGCGTGGGGGCGGGTGCTGCACCGCTTACTCGAATCCCTGATGCGCGATGAAGCGTTGGACGTGGCAGTGTATACGGAGTTTCTATTGCGGGCAGAGGGGCTACCGCTCGGTGAGAATGATGGAATCGTGCGGATGGTAGAAGGCGTGCGTGCATCAGAGCTCTGGCAGCGCGCGTGTGTTTCAAAAAGACGATTCGTGGAAGTCCCTTTCGCTGTGCGGGTCCTGACCTCCGACGTCGGTATGAAAGGGACTGGAGGAGAAACGCTTATTAAAGGGGTGATTGATCTGGTTTTTTGGGAGGGTTCGGGATGGGTGGTTGTGGACTATAAATCGGATGTGATCCGAGATGGCATTGACCATCTCGTCTCCCGCTATGCACCGCAGTTACGGCTGTACCGACGTTACTGGCAAGAGCTGACCGGCCAGGCAACAAGGGCGGCCCTTTTCTTTTTGGAGACCAGTGAGGTGGTCTGGATCGATGAGGAGTGACCCTCAATGTCAGGCCTCGTGGGCCAGGGGTCGTATTCTGGATCCTACGGCTTCTGGGCAGTCACGATCATCCGATTCGTCATGGCCCCGTAGTCCCCTTCTTTGTTGTGGGAGATGAAGCCCTTGTGAATCGCGACCTCCCTGAAACCGGCCGATGTTAACATCTCTGTGATTTTCTCTGGACCGTAGAGGCGTGTACAGTAGCTCGAATCCCGGATCATACCTCTCCTTCTGGAGATGACCATTTCCCGGCAGTACAAGACGTCTTCATCCCGTCTTTTCTCACGACAGACCACGATCTCCTCATTCGCTTCATGCCAGGATCGAGGTGCGAAATTCTCGAGAAGATATTCCCGGTTGGGAAGGTCCAACAGGAGCGATCCATCCCGTGTGAGTAATCGGAACGCTTCGCAAAGGATTTTCTGATTCTCACGTTCATCGAGAAAATAACCGAAAGAGCTGGCCATGATAACGATGGCTTTGAAGTGCTGACTGGGCAGACCCGTATTGCGGGCATCTTTCCGCACGAAAGAAGTGTTGAGCCCCTCATCTTTAGCGACTTTCATCCCCAGACCGATCAGGGCTCTCGAGTAGTCGACAACGGTTACATCCTGAAAGCCTCGTCGAGAGAGTTCCAGGGAGTGACGCCCCTGACCTCCGCAGAGGTCGAGAATGGGCCAAGATCTCTCTAGGCCCAAAGTGTGTTCTAGGAAGTCCACCTCTCGGCGCGTCAATGCCTGGTCACAGACCGAGCGGGCGTCGGTAATCAGATAAATTTCATCGAATAGGGTTTTCCACCAGTCAGGGTTCACACTTTTCATCGATTATGCCTCACCCATAAGGTCGGCACCGAAGCTGAAAAGGCCGTCTGAGACCATCAATGCCGGGTGCCCCTGCCAGGGTTGCCGAAGGGCTAACTCTCTTTCTTCTTTCGCTATCCTGACCACGTCCGCGAATTTCCCCTTTCGCCAGAGTCTTTCCAGTTTGACGGCATCATGCCACAGATTGTGCGCGTATTGTCTGAGGTCTGTTAGATGATCCTCGGTCAGTAACCTGGGCCTCAGGGTGATCATGATTGGACCCAGGAGATAGGTGAAACCCATCCCAATCGCTCTTCGGTTCACTTCATTTTGGATCTGAACAAAGGCCTGATAGCCCAATTTGACCAAGGCCTCGTTAATGGTGTCGACGGCCTTCCGGGGAGTCACAGCGGTCCTGAGTACACCTATGGGCTGAATCCCGCCTCCCGAGCCCACGTTGGTGGGGACCCCGCCAAAGCGAGCCAGGAACCCCTGAAGCCCTTCATCGGTGATGAAACACCTGAAATCGGTCTGCCATTCCTTTGGGAAGAGGCGTCGCTCCTCAAGGAGGGGCCAGGTACTCTGCTCAGACCAGAGTCCCAATGGAACGATCTGCTGGACGACATAGTCGCCAGACTCCAGAGCCGATTCGATATGTTTCTTGGGATTCTCTCTTTTGTATCCGATGGATATCCCATGCCCGGAATATCCATGGGCCGGTTTCAGGATGAGATCCTTCCAATGCATCTCAGTCCAGGCGACGAGGTCTTCGATGGATTCCCCGTCCGGACCGGTCGTTTTCCGCGAATAGAACTGTCGTGTCCAGGGGGTATGTGCGACCGTCTCTTCGCTCAAATAGTCTCGACCCTCTTCAGTGATGACCTCAAACAGGCCTTTCGCACCGAGAGGCTCCATTCCGCGGGGATTTACTAGAATATCCTGTTTAATGGCCTCCCGGATGGGCCGAATATCCTCATTTTGTGCCATCTTGAACAGCGTCTTCATGTTGAAATCCATGAAAATAACCGTAGCTTCTTCTCCTTTGCAACAGACCCTCCGGTTCTTTACGGACAGGTCGCCGGGTCCGGCGAGAGAGGCTTTGACGCCGTCCAGGGAGTTGAGATAGTCCACGAAATTCCTGTTTTCCAGGACAACGTCAAGGGTCTCCGTCTCGGCCAAGAGCACGACATGGACTCGATTCCTCCCGCGGCACTTTTCATGGGCCCGCAGTAACATCCGGGCAAACCCTGGGACTGGATTGATTTGGGGGTGTTCGAAATCGACATCGACGCCGACTTCGACGTTTCTTGTAACCAGATCCCAGGCCATTTTGCCCAAGTTCTGCGCAATCCGCTGATAGTCCCAGCCTCCCGGACTGCCCATGTTCCATTCACTGTGATAACCCTGAACGGTTCTCATCCTCGTTCTTCCGGCCCCTCTGGAAGCTTTTGAGCAAGGAAGGCCTGCAGCCTTTTCTCCACCAGATCGAAAGGGATTTGACCTCCACCAAGCAGCATATCGTGAAAACGTTTTGTACCCAACTGGGGGGAGAATCTCTCGCGCAGTCGCATAATCTCGTGCGCGCCCATAAAATAACACAACTGGTATCCTGGCGTGAGGGCAAACCGGCGAACTTGACGCTCAGCCCTCGCGGACGAAAAGCCCAGGGTGCGGATCCGTTTGGCCGCTATGGTGAGACCAATCTTCCCAACGTGAAGTTCGATATCCAGAATTGCTCTCAAATTACGCCAGAGTTGCCGTTTCAGTTGCACAATCTGCTGCCGTGGGTCTTGAATATATCCCAACTCATCCAAGAGTTGCTCCGCATAGGTGGCCCATCCCTCATAAAATAGCGGTGATTCGACTTGGCGTCGGATTGGATTGAAATGATGAATCCGGATATGATCGAGAACATGGTGGCCCGGGTATGTCTCGTGAGCTGACAGGTAGGGGCAATGAGAGAATATGATTTCCAAGTCCTCTTTTCCAGGGGTGATGTAGAAAAGCCCATGATCCCCAGTGCCGCCGGTTAGGGGGGCTCGATAAGAGGCCGTAGCTCTCAGGGATTGCAAATAGGGCGGCGTTTTGAGGACAATGACCTTTTCCCCGGGAGGAAAAGTCATGACGTCGCGTGAATGAAAGAACCGGCGCAGATTAACGACCTCCCGCTGATAGAGTTTCAGAACTTCTTCAGGCGAAGAAACAGCGGGACGCTGTTCATAGATGATGTCCATCCAGGTTTTACGGCTGTCGATTTTCCTGGCAAAGCGAGTGATCTTTTGCTTTATCTCATGGTAGGCCTGTCGGGCAATCTCCAGGATTTCTCCAGGAGATCTGCGATAACTCAAGTTGACGGCAAGGATTCCCCGAAGACCGTCCTCTCCAATGGCAAATGACCTCCGAGCGGATAGCCTCAGCAGGTCCCGCCCGAATCGGTCCCATGCCTCCAGAACCCGCCGGTTTTTCGCCAAGACCTCCTTATCTCCCCCCATCCGCTCCTCGATGAAGGTTTTGACGTCGTGGCGGTAAAACTCACATGCATCCCGGGCCATGTGAAAACCAACCTGAACGGCCAGTTCGCAAGGAGAAATGAGATTTCTCATGGCGACGGCAAAAAAAGATGGAATCTGGTCAAAGAGGTCCCGGAGATTTCGTCTCATTTGGTCACGCGAGCCATCAGCCTGGGACAGGACCCGATCTGTGGCAAAGAGGGGAATTTTCGCATAGAGGGTTGGGTCATTTCGCCATCCAGCCGTACCGTCATACTCCCTCAGGAAGCTCTCCATACTCTGGATGAGGAGGAGCCGATCGATCTCTTCCTCGAGGTCATTTTGCACCTGTGGTGAGATTCTGTCTCGGAAATCTCGCACCTTTTGAATGTGGTCCTGAATTCGCTCCGGCCTCAGGTCGTCTAAGTGGTCTAGGTGCTCGGCAGCGGCTTCCGACCGAGGAAGGAAATAGAACTCATCACTGGCACACTGCTGGGAGAGATGTCTTCCAAGGTAGTCAAAGTAATCCCTCGCGATCCGGCTGAGGGGTCTTTCTTTCTGATCCGTTTTTATCATGATTGGCTTTTGAATAGCGCGATTATAGATAAAAGGTTTCTCCGTGTCAATTGAGGCGCAGAGTGAAATGCCAGTTTTTCTGCCGAACTCCATTGTCCCTTCCGCTCCAACGCTCCCGAAGTGACCCTCTCGGGGTTCGCAGGTGGGGAAACCTTGCCCCTTCCCGGCCTTTTCGCGTCTTGGAGCCCCATGGAGAGACGCAGGAAGCTGGTCCTGTCATTCACTTTATGAAGGCCGGGCGTTCCCCTTCCTGCTCACTCTCGAAGGGGGCCCCACTTCTCCCGCGAGTCGCTCATGGACAATGGAGTTTACAAGGCAAAATCGAAGTAGCTCATACGGGAACATGAAATGTTCTCACATTGGTTTTTCAGGACAATGCTTCCACCCTATCTCTCGCTGCCCTTCGAGTCTGCTGAGGGCTGCGGGAGCCCACAGGGCCCCCAAGAGATGATTTTGACTCTGGCTTTTTTTGAGAGGGAAAACCAGGCCGCCTACCGAGCCCCTTCGGGGCCATGGGATACAGATTTCACAAAGAATCGTATGGTGGGACCCAATCAATTGACCCATGCAAAGGGTTGACGCTCTTGACCCGAATCGCCCGCTCAACGATTCAGCTCGAAACTCAGAGATCTCCGTGTATTCCGCGAGAGGTGGAAACTGACTGGATGCACGGGCACGACCGTCTCGGGTCGCCAGGCCGAGTTTAGAAGGTGGAGCCTGAGAACGGGTCAGAAACTCTGTTCACGGAGGGGAATGGGCATTTTTCGGTGGCAGGGAACGAGGATATTCGACGCGTTGCGATGAGGCATCACCTGAAAGGGAGGTGGCAAAGGATTTTTCGTCCTCCCGAAAAACGAATTGTGCTAGAATACGGCAAACAGAGGAGAGGCGGGGAAACATGGCTCGATTCTTGGCAGTAGACGTCGGCGCTGGCACCCTGGATGCCATGTTTTTGGATACCCGATCGGGGGATCATCTTAAGTTTGTGGCCAAATCACCGACCCGAATCCTCGCTGATAAAATCGAAGCATGCCGAGATCGTCAGATCCTCCTCATGGGACGTCAAATGGGAGGTAGCCCTGTCACTGAAGCGATAAGGAAGAAAGCCCTCGGGTCCAAGGTCATGTTGACCTGGTCTGCAGCCCAGACCATTCACTACCGTATGGAAAAAGTCGAAAAACTCGGGGCGACACTGATTCCCCAGAAGGTGGCAAAAGAGAAACTCAAGAGCCGTAAGGTCTCGTGGTTCAAGACAGGCGACGTGCCGGTGAGGGAGATGATGACCATGCTGGAAATGATGGGAGTCGAGCCGGCCGTGGACTTCTTCGGCATTGCCGTTCAGGACCATGGGACGCCAAAGAAGAGGATATCAACCGTTGATTTTCGTCACTCCATCCTCAAGGGCATTATTGAGCAATCTCCAAAACCGTCGGCCTTCCTCTTCCCATCGGATCGGATCCCCTCATATCTCCGCCGAATGCGATCCGCCGCAATGGATGGCAGGGCTTTCCCATCCGGTAAACTGTATGTCATGGATACGGGCATGGCTGCCATTCTCGGCGCATCGAGTGATCGGTCAGTCCGGGAGAAGCGGTCGATTATTGTGCTCGATATCGCCACCTCGCACACTTTGGGCGCTCTTTTGGTCGAGGGCGAGATCGGGGGGTTCTTTGAATATCACACCGTCGATGTGACCCCCGATATCTTGAAATCTCTTATCGTCGATCTCGCTGATGGGAGGCTCTCCCATGAGAAAATCAGGGCCGAAGGAGGACATGGTGCCTATGTCCGGAGGGCTGTTGGGCTCGAAGGGGTTGACATGATCGTCGTGACGGGTCCAAAGAGAAAGATGCTAGAGCCTGTTGGGCTTGAAAAGGTCGTTTTTGGAGCGCCATTCGGCGATAACATGATGACCGGCACCGCAGGGCTGATTCTCGCCATGGCTGAAAGGGAAGGCATCACACTTGAGGCGAGATACTGAGGTGGTTCATGGAGAGACTTCAAAAGAAGTGCCACGACGGATAATCCCGGCAGAGCGCGCTGGCCTGAACCCACCCTAATTCTCCCACTATATGAAGAAGTCGCTCATATCTCTCCCAAATCCTTCCGATAAGTAAAATGAGGAGAAACAAGCTTCTCTTCCGGTGCTGGCCTCAAGGGATGATGTTTTTTCGGACCCGGAGGACTCAACGGCAATCGCATGGTCTGGGACTCGGGATGAAAGAAGATCACGCATCGAACTTTTTGAAAAGACTTCAATCCGGATATTCCCTTCCCTCCTTGTCCCCGATCGCTATCAGACTGATCGAAATGGCGTCGGATGATCAATGTGCGATCAGGAACCTCGCAAACCTCGTCGAAAAGGACCCCTCTCTCGCGGTCCGGCTCCTCCGCATTGCGAACAGCGCACTGTTCCAATCCATCGTCCCTGTCAC
>CAYFYO010000007.1:0-61899 GCA_964347335.1 uncultured Thermodesulfobacteriota bacterium | reverse complement strand
GCATGAGTTCATCCTGTTTGTCCTTGAGAAGCTTATGCCCTCGCCGGGCCATAGTCAGCCGTTTCTTCAGCCGAAGAAGCTCCATCCGGTTTGGATTGGCTTCGACTCTCATGAATCCGTGCCTCTCAAAATCAGGGCTCCATGCAAGATCTCAACAAACAAGAATCCCACACGCAAAGGCTCTATTAGCAGCTGTCCGTTGTCACTCAAAGCCGTTCATTCAACTCATTCGGTGAAACGCGAGGGACCTCGGCTTTTGCGGCAACCATGCCCATCCAAGGACGGGAACAAGAAAACCACGAAACACTAACACCCGACGGCTGACACCTGAAAAGAAAACTCCACATGACCGACAGGTGACTTTTTCAGAGCCGTCGCCAGCCTTCAAAAGGAGAAACCCTTTAGGCCATCCGAACCTGTTCTTGTTCTGTCTCTGATGGTGGCTCTTCCTCTTTCTGGAACCTGGGCAGATACTTCTCAATCCATGCCGGTCGAATTCGCTTCAATTCAGCCGTCGGAAACACAGACAGCAGTCTCCATCCCAGGTCAAGGGTTTCCTCAATTGTCCGGTCTTCGTACTCTCCCTGAGAGACATACTCTCGCTCAAACGTGTCGGCAAACAGGAAATACTGCTTGTCCATTTCGCTGAGAGCGGCTTCTCCCAAAATGACGGCCAACTCCTGCGCTTCTTTGCCTCTCGCATATGCGGCAAAGAGTTGGTTAAAGACATCCGCATGATCCTCACGAGTCTTCTCTGGGCCAATCCCCTTATCCTTGAGCCGTGATAGGGAGGGGAGAACATCGATGGGAGGTGAAAGGCCTTTGCGGTGGAGCGGTCGGCTCAGGATAATCTGGCCTTCCGTAATATACCCCGTCAAGTCAGGTATGGGATGGGTCTTATCGTCCTCAGGCATGGAAAGGATCGGGATCTGAGTGATTGATCCTTCCTTCCCCTTGATGCGCCCAGCTCTCTCGTAAATCGTCGAAAGGTCCGTGTAGAGATACCCTGGGTAGCCTCGTCGACCGGGAATCTCCTTCCTGGCAGCAGAAATCTCCCGTAACGCCTCGCAATAGTTCGTCATGTCTGTCAGGATGACGAGAACATGCATATCCTTTTCGAATGCAAGGAACTCGGCAGTTGTCAAAACCATTCGAGGAGTCGCAATCCTCTCCAGTGCAGGATCATCAGCCAAATTGACGAAAAGAACAGCCCGATCGATGGCACCGGTCTTTCTGAACTCTGACGTAAAATAATCCGCTTCCTCGAAGGTGATCCCCATGGCTCCAAAAACGACGGCAAATTTCTCCTCCTTGCCAAGGACCCGGGCCTGCCTTGCGATCTGAGCCGCGAGTAGATTGTGTGGGAGCCCAGAGCCTGAGAAGATCGGAAGTTTCTGGCCACGGACCAATGTATTCAGTCCATCTATGGCGGAGAGCCCTGTCTGGATGAACTCCTCCGGATAGTCTCTGGCAAAAGGATTAATCGGATTCCCATTGATGTCATAGGTTTTTTCAGGAAGAATCTTCGGTCCATCATCGATCGGTCGGCCCAATCCGTCAAAAACCCTACCCAAGACATCGATCGATAAACCGAGCTCTATACCCCGTGCGAGAAAGCGGACCCGGCATTTTCGAATGTCAACACCCGTTGTCCCTTCGAAGAGCTGAACAAGCGCTCTGTCACGATCCACCTCGAGGACCTTCCCCATTCTTTTCGACCCATCTGGCAGTTCAACCTCAACCAACTCCTCGTATTTCACCCCCTCCACCTCTTCCACCAGAAGAAGCGGTCCGGTAATATCCCGGATGGTCAAGTACTCCTTTAGCATGAGACTATCCTTCCTCTCTGGACAGTGCCTCCACCTCCGTCTTCATGTGAGCCCGGATCGTATCGAATTCCTCCAGCCGGTCCTCTGGGATGAATTTGGCCCGTGAGACCTCCTCCCGAACGGCCAGGTTTTGCAGTTCTCTGAAGAGAACCCCATTTTTCAGCATTTCTTCGCATAAGCCATGAAGTTCGAAGATTATTTTGAGAAGTTGATATTCTTTCGCCGAAGAGGTGTAGGTATCGATCTCGTCAAATGCATTCTGGTGTAAGAAATCCTCTCTGATGGATCTGGCTGTTTCCAAGACCAGCCGGTCTTTCGGCGAGAGGGCATCCACCCCGACGAGGCGGACGATCTCTGCCAACTCGGCCTCCTGTTGAAGGAGCCGCATGGCTTCCTGTCTCAATTCGGTGTAGTCTTCTGGAAGATGGTCATGGCAGTACTGCTGGAGATTCTCATGGTAAAGGGAGTAGCTGTTCAGCCAACTGATAGCCGGAAAATGTCTCTGGTAAGCGAGCCTGTCCTCCAAACTCCAGAACACCTTCACCACCCGCAGTGTGGCCTGCACAACGGGATCAGAAAGGTCCCCTCCCGGCGGAGAGACAGCCCCGATCGTTGTGAGCGCCCCAACACGATTGTCTGCGCCTAAGCAGATGACTTTCCCCGACCGTTCATAGAATTCCGCAATCCGCGTTCCAAGATATGCGGGATACCCCTCTTCGCCGGGCATCTCCTCGAGACGTCCTGAAATCTCCCTCATCGCTTCGGCCCATCTGGAAGTCGAATCGGCCATGAGGGCGACACTGTAGCCCATGTCCCGGAAATACTCCGCAATGGTGATCCCCGTATAGACCGATGCCTCCCTCGCAGCCACCGGCATGTTCGATGTGTTGGCGATCAGAACGGTCCGTTTCATGAGGACCTCACCCGTCCGCGGATCTTTGAGGCGAGGAAATTCCATGAGCACGTCGGTCATCTCGTTACCCCGTTCCCCACACCCAACATAGACAATGATATCCGCATCTGCCCATTTAGCGAGCTGATGTTGAATCACCGTTTTCCCGCTGCCAAAAGGACCCGGCACGCAAGCTGTTCCCCCCTTTCCCACGGGAAAAAACGTGTCGATGACCCGCTGCCCCGTTGTGAGTGGAGCATCCGGAACCAACTTCTTTTTGTATTCTCTCGGCCGTCGAACAGGCCAATTCTGAATCATGGGTATGTCTCTCGACCCTTCATCCGTCCGAATTCGGCAGATCGAGTCCTCCACATGGTACTCGCCCTCCCGGATCTCCTCGATCACGCCCTCCACCCCGACAGGCACAAGAACCCGGTGCTCCACCACCACTGTCTCCTGAATCGTACCCAGAATGTCTCCTCCCTGGACTGATTCTCCAGCCTTTTTCATGGGGACAAAATGCCATGTCTTTTCCCGGTCGAGGCCGGGGACATCCAACCCCCGATTGATATAGTTGCCGGCCTGACCGTAGATGACATCCAACGGTCTCTGGATCCCGTCATATATGGATTCAATGAGACCCGGTCCCAGCTCTACACTGAGGGGTTCGCCCGTGTTGATAACCGATTCACCGGGGCCAATGTCCCGCGTCTCTTCATAGACCTGAATCGATGCCCGCTCTTCGTGGATTTCGATGATCTCGCCGATCAGACCCTTCTCACTGACTCTGACCACATCGAACATCCGGGCATCCTTCATCTTGTCCGCGACCACGAGAGGGCCCGCCACCTTCACAATGACACCCTGTTCCATCATGTCTCCTCATCTTGACCAAAGATGTCGGCTCCCACAGCCTTGGTGACCGTCTGCCTGATCCTCTCCATACCCAGGCCCAGGGATCCCTGATTATCGGGAATCAAAACGACGCTGGGCAGGGGTCTTCTGGCGAGCTCATCGATAAGGTCCATCATCCCCTCAGCAATCCTCTCGGTGACAAAAATGACAGAGACCTTTTCCTTCATCAGCCTTCGGATCACGGACCTCGCTTCTTTTGGCTCAGACACGGGATAGGTAAGAACCCCAATGGCCCGAAAGCAGAGAATGGAATCCTTATCCCCAACGACAGCAATATCAGAGGTGGACACGGGGGAGACTCTCCTTTATCAGTGTCGATTCGAGTCTATTGAGTTTTCCCACCATGATTGCCCGAATCATCCTCAGCTCGTTCTCTTTTGCATGCATGTACGCGATGAGAGGCTCGACACCAAAGGCGATCAGATTGGCCCTGCGCAAGTACTCCAGAATCAAGTCCTGACCCATCCGTTCAAAGACGATGAAAGAGCCTCTGGCATTCAGGTACGCCCAGCCGTCCCCAACAATTTCCCGATACGGGGTATGATCAAAACGACCTGGGAGAGCCTCCAGAGGTTCGTCAAACAGCTGCAGAAAGAACCGTCGAGGCAGACTGCCGTCTTCAATGAAGGATTCGAGAAAAAAACCCCTCTCCCCCCCCGAGCGGCGAATCCGAAAGAGGGAGAGAATGTTGATGAGATCGATTTCTCTCTGGAGGAGGTCATGGAGGAATAGGCTTCCCTCCCCTCGGCTCGTTGAGACGAGGTATCCGTACATCCTTCCGTCGACAAATACATCGATCCATTTCGGATCTTGTCGATCAGGGAATTCTCGAATAGCCTGCTCGGCAACATATCTCAACCACTTCGGAAGGGCCGAGAAGTTCTCATCCCTCACGGCAGACTTCAGGGCCAGGACCGGAATCGAGCCGAATGAAACGTACGCAGAATCCAGTTCTTGCGCCCCGAACTTCTCTTTCAGAGCAACTTTCAGGTTGTAGAAATCGAATCGGTGAAGAAAAAGATCCGTGAGTATCGGATCCTCGGTCAGTCGCTGAAGAAGATCGAGGGCTTTTTGGTGCTCTTCTTCCAGAAAAGAATCATAGTCCGCCGGATTCGCGAGGCTCGATAGATACTCCGAATAAGGTGTCTCACCTAGTATTCTTAAGACCTCCTCCGCGTCGGAAGCGTCTGCTGCCCGATCAATTCTCTCTTTGGAAAGGAGTCGCGTTTCCAGGACACGGATCACCCCCATGGCATAGGCGTATCGAACGTCATTCCCATATTTCCACCTGATCTCTTCCATCTTTAATCAATATCCTTGAACAGGATTTCAGCCACGATGGTTTCCAGCTGATTCCTCTTGGAATCGATGACCGACGCTAGGCCGCAGTTAATCTCCTTTCTTCCCAGCCTCAGAATGGCCCCTCCCTGAATAGGTCTCGTCTCACCGGCTATCTTCATCTGCCCTTTCTTTTTGTTCTCTAAAAGTCTCCGGTTCAGTCCCTCTATCCAGCCATCTCCGAGACGACCCCGGTCTCTCTCACTCAATAGAATCTCCTCATCACCCTCGGCGTTTGCCTGAAGGATGAGCTTGCACAGAAACGCTCCGTAGGCCTCTGTGTCGAGGGAAAGGATATTCCTCATAGCCCGGCCGAAGGCCTCCTCGATCAGGCGCTGTTTCGTTTTGAGGATCTCCTTGCGATTCTCGAGTTGGGCCATTGCGATGACTCTCTGTTTTCTCTCTGCTGCAGAGCGCGCTGCCTTCTCCTTGGCATTATCCATAATACGCTGTGCCTCTCTTTCGGCCATCTGTTTACAGGATCCCACCTCTTCCGCGGCCTTTCGCTCAATCTGCGAAGACGCCTTTCTTGCGTCCCCGATGATCTTGGCAACAAGAGACTCTATGGCCATTCTCTCCCTCACATCACCACTGGGTTTTCACAGCTTGATGCCCTGGAGGAGAAGGATGGTCGCAATGAGACCAAAGATCGCATAGGTTTCAACCATCGCTCCATAAACGACTCCCTTCATCAGCGTTTCCGGTCTTTTTGCCGCCATCGCCACGCCCGCAGCACAGACCCTGCCCTGGTGGATCCCGGAGATCCATCCTGCAAAACCCACGGGAAGTGCCGCGAAGAAGATTTGCCAACTCTGTACAAGGGTGAGCTCAACCGGTGTTCCGCCGAGAAGGCCCAATTTGAAAATAACCAGAAAGCCTCCGAGAAGCCCATAAATCCCCTGAGTTCCCGGAAGGGCAACGAGGATCAGGAGGGATCCGAACTTTTCGGGATCCTCGCTCAATACCCCGTCGGCTGCCTGGCCAGCCGTTCCAATCCCAATCGATGAGCCGAAACCTGCCAGGAAAACGGCCAGCGCCGCTCCGGCCACGGGAATTGCGTAGCTCAACATCTCCATGGCTTCCTCCTCCTTCGGCCGCCCATATGAGAGCGTCGTGCGATTGATTTGCCCCCGTCATTTTTCAGCAATAATGGTATACCTGGTCTCTTTCTGAAAAGGTCGGTAAGGTCTCCCTCCTCCTTCAAAGAATTTGGGAAAGAACTCAACGTACTGAAGCCTCAACGTATGGACAAAGGCGCCCAGACCATTGATGAGGATATTAAATATGTGTCCAATCACAAAAATAATCGCGAAGAAGAACCAACCGACATAGGGTGCCCCCCTCAGCATGTCTGCGAGCAGATTGACCACCATAGCGATAATGCCAGTCGCAAGACCGAGAGCAAAAAGCCTGAGATAGGAAAGGACATCTCCCACGTAGGAGGTGATGCCATAGAGTCCGTACACCCCCCATGCAACTCGGGCCAACCAGCTCGGACTCTTACGGTCTGTGAGCAGGACGATTGCCAGAGCTGACCATATGCTCATCCATTTGCCAAAAACTCCTAAAGAGGAAGACAGCAAACCCATCTGACTCAGTCCGAAGATCACGAGACCGTTGAGTAGGATCAGCCATGGAAAGGGACCACAGAATGCGTCAGCGAGGTTACCCCGACGCATTTCTCGTGCCATCCGAATCAAAAGACCGTAGCAAATCTGGAGGAAACCGAGTACAAGGGCAATTCCGATAAAAACGAGGACCTGCTCCATCGGATCAAACAGCATAAAGGCCTGCCTCATCCGACGCGCCCATTCCATCCATGCTGGAAGGTAGTTGACAAGATCTCCAAACCACCCGCCGGTCATCGCTCCCATCAGGATGGTGGAAATACCTCCAAGAAAGAGTAGACCGATGAGTTTAGCCTTGCCGAGGGTGAATTTGAATCTCTTCATGAGGTACAAAAAGAGGAGCGTAATGATGACCCCGTAGGCAGCATCTGTGAGGCATAGACCGAAAAACACGAAGAAAAATGGTGCGAGGAACGGCGAGGGATCATATTCCCGAGCGTTTGGCATCCCATAGAGTTCGGTCACGACCTCGAATGGGCGAATCAGGCTCTTTGAATTCTCAAGAGAAACGGGCGGTGCCTCTCGGGAAGAGGGCTCTAATGACACAATGGCCACGTCACTGAATCCCTCTGTTATGCGAGACTCAAAGGACTTCAGGCTTGTCTGTGGAATCCACCCTTCAATCACAGAAACTGTCTCTGTCTGTCCAAAATTGGCCCGGATCTGCTTGCACTGGAGTTGGCCATTGAGGTGATCGTAGAGGATCTGGAGGTTTTGTCTTTCTCTCAAGTGCTCTCGGCTGATTGCCTCGATCTCCTGAATCCGACGGCGCTTCTCGTTGATGCTCCGCAAAGTTTGCTCATACGCTTCTCTGGGTCTCCCCCGTAACCCAGGAAAAGCCACCTCCTCAAACCCTAGGCGTTTTAGGAGATCCCACACCTGGGAGAAGTCCTCTTGGTGACAGCCGATCAGAAGATAAGCCATCTCCTGATCCTGCTCGACCGTCTCTATGAAAATGTGATCCGTCACTCCCTCGCTTTTTTCGTGGAAATCCCCTATCGCTTCCGTAGGTAAAGTCCCCAGGAATATGGCCGTATGTTTAGTGGCAAGGACTTCCTCGAGGGGACAATCTAAGGCGAGCCAGAAACCGAGCTGATGGATCGTTGTCTCCAATCTTGTGATCGTCGAAAGGAGTTCATTCTTCTCGCGGTCCAATTCTCGGCAACGGGAGACCGTTGGATTCTCATCATATTCCGCGAGCACCTTCTCATACTGTTGGGGAGTGAGAATGATCTTTGGGGAGAATAATCCGGAAAGAAATCCCTTCTTCTCCTTTACGCTCGACAGGAAATCCAAGGCAAATTGAATCCCTGAAATCCGTCGTTCCAGGTTCCCGTCAGAGGCCGCACCTCCCGACACGAGATCCGGGTGGCTTTCAGCCGTCGATCCGGATTTGATATCCGTGACGTGGAGCTCCTCGAGCTCCTGTATCCGCTCCACGAGACGTTCCCTCTCGTCTCGATGAGCCAGAATCTGAATCTTCTCCATCCTCGCAACGGCCATGGGCTAGATTCCCTCGATAATACATTGAACGGCCCTGTCCATATGTTTCATCGCTCGGGAGCGGAGGGCCTCGAGCCTTGACTTTTCCTTCTCCCTGAGTTTCTTGATCTCCGCTTCGGCTTCTCGACTCGCTCGGTCCAGGGCCTCCTCGACCATCCGACTCGCCGCTTTATGGGCTTCTTCAACTCGACGTTTTCTCTCCTCCTGCGCCTCTGTGACGAGCCCGGAAGCTTTGACTTCAGCTTCCTCGATCGTCCTTTGAGCCTCCGCTTCCGCCTTTCGAACCTTCCTGATCAGATCTACTGCCAAAAAAACCTCCATTTCGTTCGATTCGCTTCCAAATCACCTTCGAACTTCAGTCGAGCATGACACCGTTCCCACGATGTCTCGAAGGACTACAGCGGTCTTCCCTTTGCCCGTCGAAGTATTGAAGATTTAATAGTATTACTCGTCGTATTTTTGTCAATACCCAGGGGCTCATCCCCCATTTCAATTTATGCCAAGGAGTCTGAAGGGTGAGACAACTTAATTCGATGGCGGATTAGGCTTCGAAGTGCCCGACATGTTGGGGTACGTTTTCTTCGGGTATTTCGATAGGGAATACGATATGCCAATTGGAGAAAAACGCGAAGACCAAACCCGTTTGCGGGAATCTGGGGGATCCCGAAACGGGTGTTTTTCAGGCAAAGACCAAAAGACTTCCTATCAAGAACCGGACTCTTTTTCGACCTCCTTCAACTCACTCTCCCCTCTCTCATCTCCTTTCATTTTCAGAAGGGATACCTTTTCTTCCCGCTTGGTATCGATTTTTTGCATCTGGCAATTCCCCTCAAATACGGCACCTTCCGAAATGACCAGAGTCGGCGTCTTGATATCACCGATGACCTTGCCTGGTGGATAGATCTCTACCCGAGTCTTGGCCTCGATATTACCACTGACATACCCGTTTACGACCAGAGATTTCACATTGATCTGGGCATTGACCTGACCCGTCTCTCCGACGATCAGGGAATCCCCAGCAAAGATCTCACCGTTGAACTTTCCGTCGAGGCGGAACATGCCCTCAAAAGTCATCTTCCCTTCGAATGTCGTCCCTTTCCCAAGAAAAGCGTTCACTTCGTCAACCCTGGGCGTTCCTTTCTGGTCCTTCGTTCCGATCATGGTCAGACTCCTTTCTCCCCAATAATGAGATCAACGAGCCTCTGAAGTTCACCTTCGGAATAGAATTCGATCGAAATCTTGCCCCCTTTTCCACGCCTTGAAATGTGGACCCGGGTACCCAAAAATCTCCTTAGATCATCTTGCAAGGGTTTCCATTCAAATTGATCGGGTCCCTTGGTTTGGGGAGCGCCTGGTTTTTTGCTCCCCCATGTCTTCACCAGCTTCTCTGTCTCTCGAACTGAAAGGCCCCTTCTCAGCACCACCCGGCAGGCCTCGATCTGATCCGCTTCCGTCGGTAAAACCAGCAGGGCCCTCCCATGGCCGCGGGAGATGGCGCCCTCCGCCAGCCTTTCCTTCACCGCACCGGGAAGACGAAGAAGCCTCAGGGTATTTGTCACAGAACTCCGGTCTCTCCCGATTCTTTTCGCCAGTTCCTCTTGGGTGAACCCAAATTCGTCAATCAATTGGCGGTATCCCTCGGCCTCTTCCAGGACGCCGAGATCCTCCCGTTGGAGATTCTCCACAAGCCCCAGTTCGAGGGCTTCACGATTGGAAACGTCTTTGAGAAGCACAGGGACCTCTCTGAGGCCTGCTCGCTGAGCTGCCCGCCAGCGCCTCTCTCCGACGATTAACTCGTATGCTTCCCCGGATTTTCTCACCAGCAAGGGTTCGAGAATACCCTTCTCCTTGATCGATTCGGCCAACTCCAGTATCTTCTCTTCATCAAACCGTTTCCGGGGTTGTTTGCGGTTTGGAATGATCTCCTCAATGCCACACCGGAAGAGCTCACTCTTTTCACGAGCTACATCAGGAATGAGAGCTCCCAACCCCTTCCCCAAGGCCATCCGCTTACCCATGATAGTTCCCTCCGTTGAACAAGACCTCTTTCGCCAGGCTCAGGTAACTCTCTGCACCTTTCGAGTGGATGTCATAGAGAATGACCGGTTTTCCATGACTGGGAGCCTCACTGAGTCTGACGTTTCTCGGTATGATGGTCTTGAAAACCTTATCGCCAAAATGGCTCTGCACCTCCCGGGCGACTTGATGGGCCAAATTGTTTCGGGTGTCAAACATCGTGAGAAGGATACCCTCAATGTGGAGCGCCGGGTTGAGACGATTCCTGATCAGAGAAATCGTTTTCATTAACTGGCCCAAACCCTCCATGGCATAGTACTCACATTGAAGCGGGATGAGCACCGAGTGACACGCTGTCAGAGAATTGACAGTCAAGAGTCCGAGAGAAGGAGGACAGTCAATGAGAATAAAATCGTATTCCTCTTCGATTTCTGTCAGAAGGGTTCTCAGTTTCCGTTCCCGGTCCGCCTCATCGATCAATTCAATTTCCGCGCCAATAAGATCGGTCGTGGATGTCGCAATATCGAGAAGCGGCAAGGGGGTCTTTCGAATGGCCCTTTGAAGACTTTTGCCTCTGATGATGGCCTGGTAAATCGTTTCTGTCAGTTCGTTCTTGTTGAACCCACAGCCACTCGTCGAATTGGCCTGCGGATCAATGTCCACAAGAAGCGTCCTTTTTTCCGCGACCGCCAGTGAGGCCGATAGATTGATCGCTGTTGTCGTCTTACCGACACCACCCTTCTGATTGGCTACCGCAATGATTTTTGCCATGGTCTCTCTGAAATTGCCTCGTGAGGTCTGCGAGATATTAACACAACCCTCCCCCTTTGGAAAGCACCAACCCGTCGACCCAGAAAAACAAGCTCTTCCCGTCGGAGAGATCGAGGAATAGAGATGGGACGGTCCCTCACCCCACAGAGGCCACCTTGATGAAGACGAGGAGATGCCTCTTAATTCGTTCAAAGGGTAGATCAACAGAGACGGTTCGATCGAGGATGAGCGGAACGGGCTCCGGGAGATCCGGCACGTCTATATCCTTTCCCTGCATCGCAATGATCATCCCACCGGGGGGAACAAAATGAACCGCCTCCCGAAGAAAAACCTCGATGGGTGATACAGCCTTCGAAATCACTACATCGAAACGATTCCCCAGAGCCGTTTTGACCTCTTCCTGGTCGCTCCTGCCCCAGATGCTTCGAATTCCTGAAAGATCAAGCGATCGAATGATATGTTTTTGGAAATACGTCTTTTTCCGAGATGCCTCTAACAAAACCACCTGCCAAAGGGGTCGGGCGATTTTCAAAGGAATGCCTGGAAAACCTGCTCCTGAACCGACATCCAGGAGACTGGTCTTTTCAGGAAGGTACTTCACCACACAAAGGGAATCCAAGAAATGCCGGATGATGATCGTGCGTTCTTCACGGAGAGCGGTGAGATTCATTCTCTTGTTCCACCTCATCAGCTCCTTGAGGAATCGCTCGAATGCCTCCACTTTGCTGGCATTTAAGGAAACCCCTAGCGCGCGAGCCCCTGAAGTGAGAAGTCTCCGATTCTCCATCGAAAGACCCACCATTATGGGAAATACTCATTCTCCGCTTTGGGGGGGCAACTGTTTATCTTTTGGTGTTGTGCCTCTCTCCTCACAACCATCTGGTAAACAGACCGTGAGGATTGGCTACAGTCTAGCACAATTTGAGGGGTTTCCGCATTCCGTGATCCTCTTTCCCTTGGGTGACACAGCGGCAGTGATGGGATACCCATCTTGGAACTTGTTCACAATTGCCCTTGACATCATTCGGTATTGGTTCCATATTTATCTCATATCTCCTTCAAATAACGATCTGTTCATTATCATGACTTTTGCCAGGCCTCTTGCATTCATCCTGATTGTGATTGCCGTTCTCGCTGGATGCTCCGCAAAGAAGCGGAATGAACCATTCGGGGGAGGTCCGGAGAGACTTTATGGCAAGGCCCTCTCCCTTTTTAATCGAGGGAAGTACCAAACCGCGATCGAGGTTTTTCAGGACGTCAAAAACTATTATCCCGAATCGACATACGCATCTCGGGCAGAGATACATATTGCCGACTCGCATTTCTTTTTACAAGAATATGAAGAGGCCATCGTCATCTACGAGGAATTTCGGAAACTGCATCCCTATGATGGGGATATTCCATACATTCTGTTTCAGATAGGACAGGCATACTTCAAACAGATAAAATCACCGGACCGCGATCAGACGCCGGCACAAAAAGCCCTCTCCAATTTCCGGTATCTAACGGAAAACTATCCGCCGAGCATTTTCACCGAGGCCGCTCATGAGAAGATTACAATTTGCCGGCGGAGTCTTGCAGAACATGAGTTCTTGGTCGGAAGATTCTACTACAAAAAGGGATACTACCGAGGCGCAGTCGCCCGTTTCGAGGAGATCGTGACCAACTACCAAGACACCGAACTGGTCCCAGGCGCGCTCTTCCACTTGGGCAACGCTTTTCTGAATCTCTCCCTCGACGACAAGGCGAGAGCAGCCTTTTTGGAGATTATCCGTCAATACCCAGACAGTGAATACTCGTCCAAGGCGAGGTCCATCCTTGATTCGCGGTGGAAAGACGATGACACAACCCCTGTTCTCGGACCGCTTTCGCAGATCGACCATGATACCCATGGATCCTCAAGAGCATTCGAACCCCGACACACCGAAACGGCAGCATCCTCACTGGGTTGGTTGCTGATATCCTCAATCGTTAGTATTGCCGGGATTGAATGACATGCTCGATACAAGAAGGGCTCCCCTGTGCCAGCATAAACGGACGGCCCAAGTATACCCGCAAATTGACAATCTGCCGCGAGTTGTTTACAATAGACGGTTTTTACTCAGAATTCCCATGGAAATTCGGTTCGGAATATGTTTGACCATCTGACGGATAAGCTCTCTCAGGTCTTTAAGAAGCTACGCGGCCACGGCAAGCTCACAGAGCAAAACATCCAAGAGGCCCTCAGGGAGGTAAGAATGGCCCTCCTCGAGGCGGATGTCCACTTCCGCGTGGTCAAAGATTTCATCGAGTCAGTCCAAGAACGAGCCGTTGGCAAAGAGGTGATGGCCAGCCTAACGCCTGCACAGCAGGTTATCAAGGTCGTGCACCAGGAACTCGTAAATCTCATGGGGACTGAAGACCGCCAGATTCGCCTTTCGGGGAACCCGCCGGTCCCCCTCATGTTCGTGGGCCTTCATGGATGTGGCAAAACCACGACTGTTGCCAAACTGGGTCGGCTGTTGAAGGAAGACGGACGCGTTCCTTATCTCGTTCCCGCGGACATTTACCGACCCGCAGCGGTGGAGCAACTGCACACCCTGGCATCCCTGGTCGAGGTGGCCTTCTATGAGCCCCATCAGGGAGAAAGCCCCGTCGAGATTTGCAGGAAGGCGATGGATAACGCGGCGAAACGAGGCTATGATACACTTCTCATCGATACGGCAGGGCGGCTCCACATCGATGAAGCCCTGATGAATGAGCTTCGACAGATCAAAGGAGCCATTTTGCCGAGAGAGATCCTGCTCGTGGCAGATGCAATGACTGGCCAGGATGCTGTGAACATCGCCACGAGTTTCAATAATCAGTTGACCATTAACGGGGTGATTCTTACCAAGATGGACGGCGACGCACGGGGTGGAGCCGCCTTGTCCATCAGGGCGGTAACGGGTAGCCCAATCAAGTACATTGGCGTCGGTGAGAAAGTAGACGCCATTGAAATCTTCCATCCGGATCGAATGGCCTCCCGAATCCTCGGAATGGGGGATGTCCTATCTCTTATCGAAAAGGCTGAGGTGGCTTTTGACGAAAAGAAGGCCAAAGAACTCGAGAGAAAAATCCGAAAAGCCGAGTTCACACTTGCGGACTTCAAAGACCAACTCATGCAAATCCGAAAATTGGGCTCTCTCGAGAGCCTGTTACCGATGATACCTGGATTGAGCAAAGTGAAAGGCCTTGGCCCATTCCACCTGGCAGAGAAAGAATTGGTGAAAGTCGAGGCGATCATCAATTCGATGACGATTCAAGAAAGACGGAACCACAACATCATCAACGGAAAAAGACGATTACGAATCGCGAGAGGAAGCGGCACCACAGTTCAGGACGTGAACCGGCTGCTCAAGCAGTATGTTCTGACCCGTAAGATGCTTGGCAAAATGAAAAAGGGACGGCTAAAAGGCATCCCAACAGGAGCCTTCCCCTTTTCGTAGGCCGCCGCCTCGATTCGTGCTAGAATCCAATTCGTATCCTGGAGGTAAACAAAGCGATGGCCGTTGCAATTAGGTTGGCTCGATTTGGCATGAGAAAAAGACCCACATATCGTATTGTTGTTGCTGATTCACGAGCTCCTCGAGACGGAAGATTTATCGAGAGGATTGGCCTCTACGATCCGAACCAGGATCCTGTCGTGATTCGCATCGAAGAAGAAAGGGCGTTGAAATGGCTGCGCAGGGGGGCGCAACCTTCAGAAACCGTGCGAAAACTCATGACACAAATAGGGCTCATTGAGAAATTGTCGAAGGCCGACGAGACCTAGGGGATTTTGCGAGATGATATTCTGGGGGTCGGACAATCAGGGGGGGTGCGGACATGAAGGAATTAATCGAGTACATCGCGAAGGCATTGGTCGACAATCCCGATCAGGTCCGAGTTTCTGAAATTGAGGGGGAAAAGACATCGGTGATTGAGTTGAGCGTGGCCAAAGAGGATCTTGGAAAAGTCATAGGCAAGCAGGGCAGGACGGCAAAAGCGATGCGAACGATTCTCAGTGCTGCCTCAACAAAACTACGAAAACACTCCGTACTTGAAATCATTGAATAACCCAAAAGAGAGAGAACTCATCACGATCGGCAGGATCGTCAAGACCCATGGAATTCATGGGAGACTCCGGATTAAATACTTTAATGAGGATAAGAGCTTTTTTTCATACAGAGAGATTCTGGTGATGGACCCGGTTGGCCATCTGGAATCATTCGGCGTCACTGACGCGAGAACCCACAAAGACTCCATTATCATCCAATTAAAAGACGTAGAACATATCGGAGCAGCAGAACGCCTGGTTGGAGCCTCTGTCCTTGTTGAAAAGGAGGCCCTCCCTGCATTGGAGGAAGGAGAATACTATTGGACTGATCTCATTGGTATGGAGGTCACGACCGCGAGTGGGGAGCGGTTGGGAGACGTTTTGGATGTGATCCGTACCGGCGGTGCTGATGTCTTCGTTGTGAAGGAAGGGGAAAAAGAGGTCCTCGTGCCAGCTACCGAGGAAGTGATCAGACGGGTCGACCTTGCCTCGCGGCGTATGGTGGTTAATCTTCTCAAGGGTCTGAATGAAGATGATTCGATTTGATTTACTCACATTGTTCCCCGGAATGTTTGAATCTCCACTCAGGGAGAGTATCATTGAAAGGGCTTGTCGTAGAGGACAAATCGAGATTTCGGTCTATAACATTCGGGATTTTGCCCAGGGGCGCCACCGGGTGGTGGACGATACGCCTTACGGTGGCGGCGGTGGAATGGTGATGAAACCCGGGCCGATCGTTCGGGCCATTGAATCTATCAAAAAACCCTATCCATCCGCCAGGGTCATATTGATGACGCCCCAGGGGGCGCTCCTCGACCATGGCCAAGTGTGCAGACTGGCCCAGTATCCTCATCTTGTTCTCGTCTGCGGGCGATATGAGGGAGTTGACGAAAGGGTCAGGTTTGGATTTATCGATGAGGAAATTTCAATCGGCGACTACGTATTAACCGGGGGAGAGCTAGCCGCCATGGTGATTATCGACGCCGTCTCCCGTCAAATCGAGGGAGTCCTGGGAAACGTGGAGGCGGCTCAGGACGATTCTTTTTCAGGTGGACTGCTCGAATATCCTCAGTACACGAAACCGCGGAGTTTCCGTGGTCTCGAGGTTCCTGAGATTCTCATATCGGGGAATCACCAAGAAATCAGGCGCTGGAGAAGAAAGGAATCAATTCGAAAAACATGGCTTAGGCGGCCAGACCTTCTCAAAAGAATGGAACTATCGGCTGAGGATTGGAAGGCCATTGATGAGATAGAGAGAGAACGAAGGTTTTGCAAAGGGGCGGCTTAAACCTCTCAAACCTCTACTTGGGTTTGGTACACTATCCAGTCTATGACAAAAGCCGAAGAATTATCTGCACCGCCGTGACCAATCTCGATATTCACGACATTGGGCGGTGTTCCAAGACTTTCGGTGTCCGGATCGGATATATCGTCAACCCTCTCGAATCGCAAAGGGACCTCGCTCAAAAAATCATTCACCATTGGACACAAGGGACGGGAGCACGATACAATCCGCTGAGAAAACAGGCCCTTGAGCGAATCCACGTGAGAGCGACGCTTCAGGAGGTTATCCAGGAAATCGCAGAGGCGCATCACCTTCCGGCAAAAACCGTCGCAACCGATGCCACTTGGCGCGGCAGCTCAGTATCTTATCAGGAAATGAATGACCTTCTCTGTCATGACCGTCAGCCTTATCTCCTCCTTTTTGGGACGGGCTGGGGCCTTGCGCGAGAAGTTCTTGAAGGAAGCGACTTTGTCCTCGCTCCGATAGAAGGAAGCTTCAATTACAATCACCTGTCCGTTCGGTCAGCCGTAGCCATTGTGCTAGACCGTTTAACCGGGAATCGATAAGGAGGAGAGAATGGATTCCATCGAATTGATTGAAAGAGAGCACATTCGGACCGACTTGCCGGATTTCAGGCCAGGTGATACGGTCCGAGTTCACGCAAAAATCATAGAGGGCGAAAAAGAACGGACACAAATCTTTGAAGGCGTTGTGATCAGCAAGCGCAAAGGCGGCCCCCGGGCCACCTTCACGGTGAGAAAAGTGTCCTACGGGGTCGGGGTTGAGAGAATATTCCCCCTCTATTCGCCGAGGATTGAGACGATCGAGGTGGTCAGCAAAGGCAAAGTGAGACGAGCGAAGCTTTACTATTTAAGGAAACTCAGGGGAAAGGCTGCGAGAATTAAAGAAGAATAACGAACTGGATAGATCATGCTCGACTCCCGCCAAGGCGATCTCGTAGAACCCCAGTCTAAACAGGCTATGGACTTCTTTGAGAAGCGATTTTTGAGCCAGGGATTTCGGCTGATCGCTGGGGTCGATGAGGCTGGCCGCGGGCCGCTTGCCGGTCCCGTCGTTGCCGCTGCTGTCATGCTTCCACTTTCCACATTTCAAGAGCAGTTTCGGGATTCGAAGGGACTCAAGCCCGCCGCGAGGGAATCCCTATATGAGAGGATATCACAGGTGGCCCTGTCCATCGGTACGGGCATCGTCGAGGCCGCAGAGATAGACCGGATCAACATCGGCCGGGCCACTGAGAAGGCCATGGCGATGGCAGTAGACCTCTTGCACACGAGGCCGGACATACTTCTCGTGGACGGTATACTTCCCGTTCCCCTCCCCTTAAAACAGAGAACGATTGTGAAAGGTGACAATCTTTGCGTGTCAATAGCCGCCGCATCGATCGTCGCCAAAGTCACTCGAGATCGAATCATGATGGCCTGCCATGAAAAATATCCTCATTACAATTTCGCAAAGCACAAAGGCTACGGTACAAAGGAACATCGAGAGGCCATCAGGCTACATGGATATTGCGAGTACCACCGGAGGACCTTCAGGGGAGTCAAAGCCCTTCCTGTCCAGCTCCCTTCCGTGAGGTATTGAGCGTCTTAGAAAGAGGAACCAAGGCCGGGGCGACCCCTCTGCCCAGGTTTGTGCGAATCCAATCGTCCTGTGGCGGTGCTTCAATGGCCCAGTCATCCAAAGTCGGACGAGAAGGCGAAGTGCTAGCGATTACGTATCTCAAGAAGCAGGGATACCGAATCATCGAGCAAAATTATCGGTGCCGATTAGGAGAGATCGATATTGTCGCGATAGACCGGAAAACGATCTGTTTCATTGAAGTCAAAACCCGATCAACGAATGATTACGATAGACCCGAAATGGCCGTTCACAGGCAAAAGCAACATCAGCTGTCAAGGGTTGCGCTATGGTTCCTGAGAGAAAAACGGCTCCACAATGTACGGGCTCGCTTTGATGTTGTGGCCATCAGCGGGCAAAATGACTTGAATGAAGTTCACCATTTCAAAAACGCTTTTGATATGGTTCAGGCGGGTTAGCACAGTGGGCATGTGGCGTCGAATTGAATCGTTCTCTGAAAAAGATGAGGCTTATCGAATTTTTTACAAAAGGCCCTTGACGGGACAATAAGAGGGTGCTATATAATCGAAAGTAAGTGAAAAAGATCTTTTTCACTATCGGGGCCACGGAAAGACCGGGACCAATCTCCTCATACGATACCTCTTGTTCGTCTTCTTTTGTCCAGCTGCGTACTCCGGCTGAAACGCTGTTCAGGGGAGACCCGTCTTTCCTGGACCCCGATTCCACTCTGCTTAATCATACCCCATCATCAGGTGAGAAACAACGATGGGGTATTTTCACCCTCCTGGCAAGGGCAGAGTCATGAAAGCCTCGTTCTGACTCTGCCTGCCCCCTTTCTAGCCCACAAAGTCCCCTAGCCTTTGGCATATTTCGTGCATACCTGCAACGCATCCATCCCGCTGTCCTCACACGGCCAACCGGTTCACAGAATCTGGAACATCGCTTTTGGGGCCATGTTTGTCTTTAGGAAAAAGAGTAAACCCAATAAGCAAATCGCTCAGCTCCTTGATCTCCTCAAGGATGATCCAGAGAATGCAAAGCAGAGGCTGAAGCTCGCCGATTTGTACCTCCGCGTGGGTGACAAAAAATCGGCCATCAGTGAATATCAAAAGGCGGCAGGTTCCCTCAGCGGAGAGGGATTCAATCTTAAAGCCATATCCATCTATAAGAAGATTCTTACTCTGGATAGTATGTCTATGAGAAACCACAAATCCCTGGCCGCTCTTTACACTGAGGAAGGCCTTCTCGCTGAAGCGAGAAGAACCTACGAGAGGATCCTTCAGATTCGACCAGAAGACCGAGAGACGCGCGAAGCACTGGCCGCTCTGGAGAGGGGCGAAGTAAGCCCCTCCGGCCGAGATATCCGAAACACACTTGAAATGGGTGAGACTCAGGCGATAGGCGATTCCGATCCAGTCCCGATAGAGACACTAATCGACCCCTCTGACGGTGATCATGCGCCTTCAGATCAGTTCGGTAACCTGATGGAAACACCTCAAGATTGGCCCGATAGCGAGGAAGAAGGTGACGAGAGAGAAAATGCCGGAGAAGACCTTTCACCAGGCGAGAGCCAGGGTACAGAGATCGACCTTTCAAGAATCCAAACCGACGATGTTTTGGACGTTTCAGGACCCCCTGAGGAGGAACAAGCCGCTGGGCAAAGCTCCCTTCATGGAACGGTCGTTCGAGATCTCACGGCAGAAGATATATCAAACACGGATCTTCAATCCGGAGAAATCGAGACGCCTCCTCCCGACTCGCCCGCTTTCGATACCTCCCCATCCTCATACCATGGGGTGGATTCAAGCCCCAGTTCATCAGGTGAGGATCCCAATCTCCACTACCATCTCGGCGTGGCCTACCGCGAGATGGACTTGACAGATAAAGCCATTGAGGAGTTCAGAAAAGCCCTCGAACAGGGGACCCAACCGCTGGAGTGCCTGATAATGTTGGCGAGATGCCATTTTGAGAAGGGACTTTTTCAGGAGGCAGCAGAATTCATTCATCGCGCCCTGAAACTCAAAGACCTGAGTCAGGAGCAAATTAACCAGTTACATCGCCAGTTAGACGAAGTCCAAGCGGTGGGAAACCTGGAGTGAGATGCAGACCGGCATGATGCCTTGATCATTTGATTTGCATCGCTTTCGGAATAACCACAACCCGGGAATCGGTGACCGTAAACCCCTTTCTGTCCCTCCGGAGATTGTAGCCAATCTCTGCGCCTGCGGGAATACGAACTCTCTTGTCGATAATGGCTCTTCTCACTCGTGCCCCTTCTTCCACCTCGACACCCTCCATGATGATCGAGTCCTCCACCTCGGCATAGCTGTGAATGCGAACATTTGGAGAAAGGAGTGAATTTATGACCTTTGCTCCGCTGATGATACATCCTCCGGACACGACCGAATTGATGGCGGTACCCGTTCTGCCCTCCTCAGCATGTACCGTCTTGGCAGGAGGGTAACGCCCCTGGAAGGTGTGGATCGGCCAGTCAGTATCGTAGAGATTAAGCTGGGGAGTTACACTGACCAGGTCCATGTTGGCTTGCCAGTAAGCATCCAATGTTCCCACGTCTCTCCAGTAATCGGGTTCTCCCGTTTCCGGCTTTATGAAGCTGTAAGCGAAGACCCTGTCCTTTCTTAGCATGGCTGGAATGACATCCTTACCGAAATCATGCGAACTCTCCGCATTTCTGAAATCGTCGATGAGGCGCCTGACGAGGATCTCCGTATTGAAAACATAGATCCCCATCGAAGCGAGAATGCAATCAGCCTTACCGGGTATCGTTTTCGGCTCCGAGGGTTTCTCTTGGAAACCTCTGACACGATACTCCCTATCAACCTCGACCACACCGAATTCTTCTGAGAGTCGTTTATTCACCTCGAGGACCGCGAGGGTGAGATCCGCCCGACTCTGGACATGAAAATCGATCATCATCCGGTAATCCATCTTATACACGTGATCCCCTGACAGAATGAGCACGATGTCTGGCTGGTCCTGTTGAAGGGTGTATATGTTTTGAAAAATGGCATCTGCAGTACCCTGGTACCAGCTCTCGTCAAGCCGTTGCTGGGCGGGGATCAGGCTGATGAACTCGCCCAGTTGGCTACTCAAGATGTGCCATCCCAATTCGACATGCCGATTCAGCGAAATCGACTTATACTGGGTAAGGATGTAGATGCGGCGAATATTGGAATTGACACAGTTACTTAAAGTGAAGTCGATGATTCGGTAGATACCCCCGAAGGGGACTGCAGGCTTCGTCCGGTCTCTCGTAAGGGGATAGAGTCTCTCGCCCTTCCCTCCAGCAAGAACCATGGCGAGGACTTCTTGCACGGCTCACCTCGGTAGAAGATGGAAGTTCGTCGCGATGCGACCCAAAACTAGGCTCCAAGGGTTCCTAGCACATAGCGATCAAAAATGCAATGAAGGCCATTGAGAACCGGAGCTTCCAGGCGGGGAATTACTACCCCCCTCACGCCAAAGGCGGGACTTTCATTTCGTCAGGAGCACCCACAACCCACCCGCCTCTATGACCCGGGAACAATGCTCCAGGTCTGCTTCGGCAACCATTTTTCCCACGTCGGTCCGAGAAATCCATTTCTTTCCGAGTTTCCTATTGATTCTTCTCGATTCTGGGGCGATCTCGTCAATGAGATTTCTGGGAGTGGACGCACCAAATCCACCGCCGATAAAGCCAATCCCCCCGGGCTTCAAAACCCGATGGATCTCTTTGAGTAACGATTCATCCAGGAAGAAGAAAGCTCCCCGGGAAATGACCGCGTCAAACTCATGATCTCCGAACCTCAGGGGGGATAGCAGGGTCCTTTGCAGCTGGATTTGATCCAAGAGATTTCGATCCCTTGCCTCCCGACGCAAATGGTCGAGGAGTTTCTGGCGTGTGTCAGCGATCACAATCGAGTAGTCTCTCCTGCCCTCTGCCAGTTCGAAAGCGATCCCTCCTGAAAAGGGACCGATTTCCAGAAGCATACGTGCCCCTTCTGGAAGAATGGACCGGACCTGTTCGGCCAGATAGGGATAGATCTTTACCCAAAGGAGATGCAATCTTCGAATATCTGAGACATCCATAGGTCAACCGACGGGAATTATGGTCAGAGACATGCCCTATGCGCTCTCGAGAAGCCGAATAGGGACGACTGATGCTGAAAGGATCTTCGGTTCCCGACAGCACATACACTCACCGTACGCATAGCACACTTCTTAGGCTTTGTAAATTTCTTCGGACATGCTCGAAGTGGATGGTTCTTCCGAATCCGGACAAAACTGCGAGTACCCAAGTGAGGCTCGGACACATTTGGGTTGACTCAATGGCTGTCATCTGTGAGAATGGGAAAAATCCCGCGGTATAGCGGCACAGAGGAAAATCCATGAGGTTCCCGTGGCGCAGGGCTCTTTTTCCGGTCGCGATCGGTTTCTGTCTTGTCTCTCCGATAGGCTGTTTCCCCACAAAGAGATTGACCGTTGCGAGTGTGGGATTACTCCTGGACGATGTGGCGAAGGCTTCAGCAAAACAGACAAATCCAGCCATCGTGAGAGAGGGCATCCCCGCCTATTTGATGCTGCTTGACGGTTTGATCGAGGCCTACCCGACCAACCGCAGACTCCTTCTAGCCGGTGCCGAAGCTTACTGCTCCTATGCGACGGCCTTCGCCAATGAGGACACCCCTGAAGCGGTTGGCAAACTCTATCTGAGAGGAAAGCATTACGCCGTCATGGCGCTCCGTCAATACGAGAAATTCTTATCTGTTCTCACCCAGCCTTACGGCGAACTCGAACAGTATGTTGCGAATTTCTCCCGGAAAGACGTGCCAGCCTTATTCTGGTTTGCCAGCTGTTGGGCTGGTTGGATCAGTGTCTCTACCGATTCAGTAGAGGCCGTCGCTGATCTTCCCCGAGTTGTTCTCCTCATGGAACGGCTGATAGAGTTGGATGAAGGGTATTACTACGGCGGGGCCCACCTCTTTATGGGCATCTACAAGTCAGCAAAACCCGAAGCTTACGGCGGTGAACCCGAAGCGGCTCGTCAACACTTTGAAAGGGCTCTCGAGATCGGCAAGGGAGATTATCTGATGGCCTATGTCTATTATGCTGAGCACTACGCCAAAAAGACATTTCAGAAGGATCTCTTTGTCTCTCTCCTAGAAAAGGCCCTTGAGACGCCTGTTGATCGGGTTCCGGAGCTTACACTGACCAATACCATCGCAAAAAGTAGGGCTATGGACCTACTCAATCAAGTGGAGGATTACTTCTGATATGAAATCTCACAGCCGGATGTGGTGGATCCTCGTCGGAATATGTCTTATCTTCTCTCTTCCTGCTCGAGGAGAAGGAGGACCGGTCATCCTCAAACTCGCAACCCTGGCACCCGAGGGAAGCGCCTGGATGAAAGCCTTCCACAATGCGAACAAAGAGCTAGAATCGAGGACCGATGGCGTTGTGAAGATGCATGCATACCCCGGCGGCATTATGGGGGACGACCATGCTATTTTGCGAAAGATGCGTATTGATCAAATCCATATCGCTGGAATAACCGGTCTGGGTTTGGGAGCCGTCTGCAAGGATGTTCAGGTCATGGGAACGCCCTTCCTCTTCCAGACTTACGATGAAGTCGATTACGTTCTCCAGAGGGTTCAGGGTCGATTGGAAGGAGTCCTCGAAAAAAATGGTTTCGTTCTGCTCGGTTGGCCTGAAATCGGCTTTATCTACCTGATGTCCAACAGACCTGTGGCCAGTCTCGATGCCTTCCGAGGGGCGAAAGTCTGGATGCCAGAAGGAGATCCTGTCAGCCAGGCGGTCTTCCAAAAGATCGGTGTATCGCCTGTTCCCCTGGCGATCTCCGATGTTTTGCTGGCCCTTCAAACCGGTTTGGTCGATGTCGTGTACAGCCCCCCCGTCGGGGCGATCACCCTCCAGTGGTTCACAAAGGTGAAGTATATCACCCGTGTTCCACTGAGTTACGCTATAGGCGGTCTCCTCATTACTCAGAAGGCCTTTGACCGTATCCCGATAGACCACCAACAGACATTCAAAGGAATCTTCCACGAGAAACTCAGTGCACTCAATGTAAAGACCCGAGCGGACAACGAGGAGGCCCTTCGAGTCATGGAACGGGAAGGAATTCAGACGGTCGAACCCTCTCCCCAAGAACTCGCTCGTTTCCAAGAGATCGCCAGGGAAGCCACGGAAGAGATGGCTGGAAGGGTCTTTTCGAGAGAGATCCTGAAAGACATCAGCACACACCTAGATACGCTGAGAGGAGGGAAATAGTGGAACCGATCCGGTCCATAATCCGTCGCTGGGAAGCGGCATTTAACAAACTCGAGCATGCGATCTTAGTCTCTCTCCTGCTCGTGATGGTGGCACTCGCTTTTATCCAGATCTTCCTTCGGATCTTCTTCTCCTCAGGCATCATCTGGGGGGATGTCGCCTTACGACACCTGGTTCTCTGGTTGGGACTCTTTGGCGCCACGGTGGCAACCCGAGAGTCGAGGCACATTAATATCGATATCCTTCCCCGGCTCCTCCATGGAAAAGCAAAATCCCTCCTGGGTATTTTGATCGATTTCTTCTCTGCCTTTGTCTGTCTCCTTCTCATCTATGGGGGGTTGAAGTTTGTGAGGGACGAATTTCTCTCTCAGACCACGGCTTTCTTACAGATTCCGGGGTGGTTTCTCGCAATCATTTTTCCTTTGGCTTTCTCCATCATCACCCTGCACTTTCTCCTGAATGGCCTCACCAAAATCCTGAGGTTTGGGGAATCCGCTTCATGAGTTCGGTCTTTTCCTTCGTCACGCTGATTCTAGCGGCGACCGGTACGCCTCTCTTTATTGTTATCGCGGTAGGCGCCCTTCTCAGTTTCTATCTCTCAGGCATTGACTCCTCGGCTGTCATCATCGAAATGTATCGATTGGCCTCCACGCCCCTGCTTGTAGCTATTCCCCTTTTTGCTTTTGCTGGCTATGTTCTCGCTGAAAGTAACGCCCCAAAACGGCTGGTGAGGGTTTCCCGGGCCTTTCTCGGTTGGATGCCTGGAGGGCTAGCGGTCGTGGTCCTGATTCAATGTACCCTCTTTACGGCCTTTACTGGAGCATCAGGAGTCACCATCATCGCCCTCGGGGGCCTGGTATTCCCTGCTCTGATCAGTCAGAAATACCCAGAGAGATTCTCACTGGGATTGATTACCACCTCTGGGGCACTGGGTCTGCTTCTCCCCCCGAGTCTTCCCTTGATCCTCTATGGAATCGTCTCAAAAACCAGCGTTGATAAGCTCTTCATAGCCGGCATCATCCCCGGATCAATCCTGGTGATCCTCCTCATGTTTTATAGTCTCTATAGAGGATGGAAGGCCGGGACTCCCATCGTCAGGGTATCGTCTCGGGAAATGGGAGAGGCTCTGTTCGAGTCTTTATGGGAGATTCCCCTCCCCTTTGTGGTCCTCGGGGGCATATACACCGGGTATTTTGCCGTCAGCGATGCAGCTGCCATAACCGCCTTCTATGTCCTCATTGTAGAGGTGGTGATCTATCGGGAAGTGAAATTAAAGGCCCTGGTTTCCATCATAAAGGAGAGTATGGTGCTGGTAGGGGGGATTCTGATCATCCTTGGAATGGCTTTGGCCTATACGAATTATCTCATCGACGCACAGGTTCCGATAAAGATACTTGCCTTTATCAAGGGCCACATTACGAGCAAATGGGTTTTTCTCATTCTCCTCAATATCTTTCTCCTTATCGTGGGCTGCATGATCGATATCTTCTCCGCCCTGGTGGTTGTGGTGCCTTTGATCCTCCCTTTGGCTCAGGCTTATGGCATCGATCCTGTTCATCTGGGGATCATCTTTCTCACGAACCTCGGCATCGGCTATTCCACGCCTCCTGTCGGGATGAATTTATTCATTGCAAGCTACCGCTTCGGACGACCTATCCTAAGACTCTACGTGGCCTCTCTCCCATTCCTAGCCATTCTCCTGCTTGGACTGATCATCATTACGTACCTTCCCAATATCAGCCTCGTCCTGATAAAATGACCAGAACCGTCCGGCAAATGCCTTTCGGACAATTCTCGCCTGCATGATTCCCGAATCTCTAGGATTCGTGAATAAGCACCCGCAACAAATGGACAACCTTTGTTGCGGGTCTCGCAAGGGTGTTTCCCACCCGCTCAAGGCCACGAATACGGACGCATTAAGTGTCTTCCCATTGGCTTTTCAGGACAATACCCGAACACGCTCTCTCGCCCGCTCCCCTTCGACTTTACTCAGGGCAGGCCATTCGCCCCTGCTCTGGATCGCCCGAACCCACAGAGATCGCAAGAGATGGTTTTGGCTCTGGCCTGATTCTTTTGGAGGAAAAATCAGGCCACCCGCTGAGCCCCTTCAGGGCAACGCAGATTTCACGACGAATCGCGTGGCGGCACCAAATCAATTGAAGTATTTGAAGCGTTGAGGCTCTTGACCTGAATCGCCCTCTCAGCGATTCAGGTCGAAACTCAGAGATCTCAGTGTGCTCTGCGAGAGATGGAAACTGGCTGAATACGCTCGCACTCGCCCTGAGCGGGGGCCTGAAACGGCCTTCAACGAAGTCCCTCGACACGGTCGGGGCGGACTGTTCCTGGTGCCATGAGAGATTCATGAATAATTCGGGCGAGGAAGCCAGAGGTCTGAAGTTAGGATTCAGAATGAAAAGCGATGCCGTCTGCTCCTGATTCCGATTCCATTCTGGCTTTTGACAAGCGGTTCCTGACTTCTCCTATTAGAAACTCCTTGCGAATCAAGTCTGCCTTGTGCTAGTCTTTTGGGAGTTTAGACGCGCTCTCGGTTTCTCCCAACACGATGAGGAAATTGAGAGACCGCTCGCGACAGGGTTTACTATAATGTTCACGTGAGGACCTGTTTCGATGGGAGGCATCATGAATCCAGGTCAGACATGGGACTATCAGGGTTTTACGGTATGGGAGGGTCTGAAGCCGGGTGAGACGGATCGGTGGCAGTATTTCTTTGTTGTGTCTCGGGAGGGAGAAAAGAAGTTCACCTATTGCGTTTGGGCCGACAAAAAGACCCTGATGACAAAGATAAAATCCGAAGCCGGCAGAGAGGAAGATGCCCTCAAAAAGGCTGTCCCCTTGTTGAGGGAAAAGGGCATCGATCGTGTCAAAGAAAAGATAGCCAAGGGAGATTTCACCACCATGGTGTTGAGACTCGAGGCAGAAGGGTCTGAAGAAATCGAACTCGACGCTCTCGAAGAGAAGCTTGTATAGGACGGATCTAGGCGGTAAGGAGTGAGCCCGCGGCAAGGCTAACGCCCGAAATGACCGATCTCATCTCAGACCAGAAGATCTGTGTTGTTGCTACGAGCGGCATAAGTGGCCGGGTGAATGTCTCGCCCAAAAAATCCATCATGGTCATGGATAACGAGACATTGGCGTTCGCAGATTGTCACCTAAAAAAGACACGCGCCAATCTACCGGTGAACCCGAACACTGCAATCGCCGTGATAGACCCGAAGGTGATGAAGGGCTTTCAATTCAAGGGAAAAGCAGAGTTCGTCTAGGAGGGAGATCTTTACAGTGACGGGGTCGTCTATGCGGATACCCCTCCCTCATCCCGAGTGTGTTATCAAAGTTACAGTAGAGGAAATCTTTGACCTTACCCCGCGGAAGGACTGGCAGGGAACATGAGGATTCTTGGCCTGTGTTGTAGTCCACGAAAGGGGGGGAACACTGATCTGCTTCTCGATGAACTCCTCAGGGGTTCTAAGGATAAAGGGGCCGACACCAAGAAGGTCGATGCATGTCACCTCCAGATCGCTCCGTGTAACGGCTGCGGCGGATGCGAAAGGACAGGACGGTGTGTCATCGAAGACGGAATGCAGAGAATATACAGCCAGATCGACGAGGCCGATATGATCGTCCTCGCCTCTCCCATCTATTTCTACAATGTCACTGCCCAGTGTAAGGCACTGATTGATCGATGCCAGGCCCTGTGGTCCAGAAAATATCTATTGAGGAAAAGATCCCCGATGAAAGGGGGTTTTTTTCTCTCCGTGGGTGGGACCAAGGGGAAAAAGATGTTCGATGGTGCAATTCTGACGGTGAGGTATTTCTTCGATGCGATCAATGCAACCTACTCGGGGCATCTATTGTTCAAGGAGATCGACAAAAAAGGAGCGGTCAAAAATCATCCGACGGCTCTTAGAGAAGCCTACGAGACTGGGACGAGGTTGGTAAAAAGTATTGCGTGGACGGATGCAGGAGACAAGCCCCCGGCGTTTCAATTGGAGGGTTAAATCGCACCAGGATTTTGCTTCAAATCTCTTGAGGCGATCCCTAGAGTGCTTTTGCAGATGTATCCCTCGGCGACGCGGCGCTCTGTTGTCTCTCCAACATGGCACCGAGTTTCGCCACGCCATAGGTTTCGCTGGGTTGATTTTCCGAAAATCGTTGACCGCAACTGGTGGCCCGTCAGAGATTGGCACCCGTGAACTGAGGAAGAACCTGAGAAGAGGCTTATGGCACCCCATTCTTCACTTCGTGATTTGAGGGGTTCCTTACCACTGACCACTGAAAACAAACAACGGACATCACACGTTGGTGCGAACGATCCCGCTGAAGGGAGAGCGCGCACGTGCCATAGAAGATACTTCAATAACCCCTAGACCTCTATGGAGGGACCCATGAGTCTGACCGGGAAAAAGGTGATCATTCTGGCCGAAAACAACTACCAGGAATTGGAATTGTGGTACCCCTACTATCGACTGAAAGAGGAGGGGGCAGAGGTCAAAGTCGTTGGATCTGGCAGTAGTTCTACCTTTACCAGTAAAACCGGGTATCCCGTGACCGTGGACCACCCGGCTGAGGGTTTGGACATGGCCGATTACGATGCGATCATCATTCCCGGTGGCTATGCACCTGACCTCATGAGGCGCTACCCCGCCATGGTGAAACTCGTGCGTGATGCTCATGAGCAGGGAAAGGTGATCGGAGCAATCTGCCACGCTGGGTGGATGCTTGTTTCCGCAGGCATCCTCAAAGGCAAAAAGGCGACCTGCTTTTTCGCGATTCGGGATGATCTGATCAACGCTGGGGCTGAGTACATCGACCAAGAGGTCGTCCGTGACGGAAATCTTATTACCTCCCGCATCCCTGACGATCTGCCAGCCTTCTGTCGAGAAGTTATTTCATCGCTCAGAGGTACGTAGGCGAGCCACCTCTTGGAGAAGCCGAAACAGACTCGCCTATCGTCCTCTGGTTCAGAGCCCTCCCAAACCAAGATAAGGCTGAATACTTCTATAACCACTTCCGGTTGTTCGATAATGACCCGACTTTGGATGCCACAATCATCTCGCAGCCCCTGGTCGCGAGGCTTTCGGAATTCAAAGATTAACAATCGACCGCGGTGAACTCCTGATGATCGGCCTTTCAACATCCTGGATAACAGAGAGAGCGAACATAACGGGTCCCGAAGTCATCGAGGAGATCCTCTCTCTCGGGTTCAGATCGGTGGAGCTTGAACACCGCATCTCCGCGACCCTCTTCAGGGAGATCCGTCCCCTGATCCGTAGAAAGGCACTCCGGATCCTCAGCATCCATAACTTCTTTCCCAGTCCCGACCATATTCCCCCGTCAAAGACCGGTGGAGACATGTTTCTCCTCTCTTCTCCTGAGGCCGAAGAAAGGGGTAGAGCCGTCATCAAGACCATACAAACCATAGAGGCGGCACGAGACCTGGGTGCCCGAGCGGTGGTTCTCCACCTTGGAAAGGTTGACATGAAACCGGAATATGACCGAATCTATACGCTCTTTAGCGAGGGAAGCCTGGGCACTTCCGAAGGAAAGCGTCTCATTGCAGAGAAACAAAGGGAAAGAAGACAAACGCGCAGGCCCTATGTGGATGCTGTCTTGAATAGTCTGGACTGCCTGATCCGAGAAGCAGAAAAACGTGGTGTCATCCTCGGAGTCGAAAACCGTTACCACTATCACGAAATCCCAGACTTTGATGAGATCGGCCTAATTCTCGAGCGGTTTTTTGGCGGATCGCTGGGCTATTGGCATGATGTGGGCCATGCCCATGTTCAAGAGAAGCTCGGTTTCGTGAGACCCGGGGCACTTCTCGGATCCTATCGTTCCATGCTCGTTGGGGTGCACATTCACGATGCCAACGGAATCGACGACCACTGGGCACCGGGTTCAGGAGAAATCGATTTCTACGCATTGAAAGAAAACCTCGTGCCCGCTCCGATGAAGATTCTTGAGGTACACAAGAAGTCGAGCAGAAATCAGCTGTTGTCAGGTAGAGACATGTTAGCGGGAATCGGTATCCTTTAGCGAATGGCCTGTTGAGAATCAAGGAGGAGAAGGATGGGATGAGGGAGTATAAAGAAATGTTTGACAAATTTGAATTATTTCTTTATAATTACATCTGTAATCACCACGGACGGGGGAAAAAGGATAATACAGTCTAACCCTGGCAAATGCGGGGCTCTTTCAGAGATGTGAAAGGGCTTTTTTTTTCGCACGAAGGTGGGGATGAAAGCAGAAATGGATGTATACAACGAACAGTATATGGACAAGGGAAACGAGTTTGGGGAGTTTGAGGAGGAGGAGGAGGAGGAAGAGGAGTTTCAGTTCGATCGAGAAGAATCGGATGACTCCTATCGTAGTCGTTTATCGGATGGTGAAGGGACCGAAACCTCACCCCCAAGCCAGTTTTCTGACTTCCCCTATTCCTCGATAGGGGTTTATTTGAAGGAGATCGGTTGTGTGCCCCTCCTCAGCCCGGAGGAGGAACAGGGGCTCGCCAAAAGGATTGAACAAGGCGAAAACCGGGTGAAGACCCTCCTTATCCAGAGCCCTGTCGGGATCGAATGGATCGCCTCGAGGGCCAAACAGATTGCGACCGGGGAGATCCAGACAAGAGAAATACTGGACATTCCGACCAACTCAAACTATTACCAACAGGAGGGTGAGTCGGACCTCAGAAAACGGATTCTCGGTTCCGTAAAACAAATTCTTAGACTCAATACAAAGAACATAAGGTTTCAAAATAGAATCGGTACGGGAAAGGAAGACCCCTCCAGTGCCACAAAGATGACAGAAAACCAGATGGTCATTGAGACCCTCATCGATCAATTGCCGATCAAAAGAGAGATTCTGGAGGAGATAGAACTGACTCTCAGGGGACGAGCCAATCGTGGTGTAAACGAGGGAGGTCACTATTGGTCGGAGGGGAGTCAGGAGAAGCTAGATGGCATCCTCGCATCGGTTGAGAGGGCACGGCGCGAGGTCAAACAGGCAAAAGACGATTTTGTGAGGGCGAACTTGCGATTGGTGATAAACATCGCAAAGAAATACGTCAATCGAGGACTGTCACTGCCCGATCTGATTCAAGAAGGGAACATTGGTCTCATGAAGGCCGTGGATCGATTCGATTATCGCAAGGGCTACAAGTTCAGCACTTACGCATCTTGGTGGATTATGCAGGGAATCACCCGAGCGATCGCTGATCAGGCCAGAATGATTCGGCTACCCGTTCACTTACTCGAGAATGAAATGAAAATGAGGAAGATCTGCTATAGCCTCTTCAATCAGTTGGGAAGAAAACCCACACCTCCGGAAGTTGCTGAGGCAGCTAACCTTCCCCTTGAAAAGGTAAACAAGATCTTTCACATTCGCATGGAGCAGCCAACGTCTCTCGAAACGCCTGTGGGAGACAGTGAAACACGGTTTGGTGATTTCATCGCCGATGAGGATGCAGTCTCACCGCTTGAGATGACGGTTCAGACCAACTTGAACAAAGAGATCAAGCGGGTTCTTTCGTCTCTCAACCCGAGAGAGGCCAAGATACTGCGAATGCGCTTCGGAATTGAGGAGAAAAGGGATTACACCCTGGAGGAATTGGGACGCCAGTTCGGGATTACCAGGGAACGAATCAGACAGATAGAGGCAAAGGCCTTAAGGAAACTGAAACACCCCAAGCGGAAATGCAAATTGCGAAGCTTCTATGAGTGAATTTTCCCGGCCAGCCCGGGAGACGGATCGGCCATAAGCCCCGCAACGCTATCGAGAGGGCTTATGGCCTTTTTTCCCTCGCCCTGTTCATGAAACTGAGACGGGATCTTGGAGAGCGCAGCTGAACTGAAAGGATCTCACAATCCTCTCCACTCCTCTCTCTCCTCCGTCCAATTCTCCCCACATTCATCACAATGATAAGTCACCTTGAAAATGATCTTGGTCTGAGTGGCGGCATAGGCGCAGGGGATCTCCTCTTCACTCACCTTGACTTTCTTCTGAACCCGCTTAGATTCGTGATCACACATGGAGCGCCTCCAGACGATTCTGTAACAAGCTATTCTAGACAATTTCTGAGACAAAACCAACAAAGCAGAGGGCCCAAGATCCCAGCATGAATCTTGGAGATGCGAGCATAATATCAGCATTTAGAGTTATCGTTTCGCCAAGATCCTGCTCATGGAGATGGTAGATCAACCCGGCCGGTAGCACTGAAGAATGTCCCTAGGGCGAACATGACGGAATTTCTGGGATACCCGTCTCGGCGAAAAGAAGCCTTACAACGGGCCGGAGGTCTCGTTCGGAGAGCGAAGGGGGCACTCTTCGGTGAAGGCCCCAGATAGATCAAAGGAGCAGCAGAGACGAAAATCTGCTAAAGATCTTCTTCAGCCAGGGGCGCAGCGGCAACGACCCGTTCATCTCTTTCGATGTCGATGAGCTTGACCCCCTGGGTGATTCTTCCCACATTCGGTATGTCGCTCACCCTGATTCTGATAATCTTCCCCTTGTCTGTGACGATCATCAAATCCTCGTCCTTCGAAACCTGATGAACCGCCACAATGGGTCCATTTCGCTCTGTGATCCGAATGGTGATGAGGCCCTTTCCGCCCCTTCCCTGTTTGCGGTAGGCCGATGCCTGCGTTCTCTTCCCGCAGCCTTTCTCCGTCACAACGAGTATGCTCTTCTCCTCCTCAACAACTTCCATGGCCACGACTTGGTCACTTCTTGGAATGGAGATCCCTCGCACACCCCTGGCGTTTCGCCCCATAGGACGGATCTCCGATTCTGAAAATCGGATGGACATTCCTGACCGGGTGCCGAGAAAGAGATCTTGGTTTCCATCCGTAAGCTTAGCGGAGATGAGTTCATCTCCGTCGTCCAGATTGATCGCGAGGATTCCGCCAGCACGGGGATGGCTGAAGGCCATGATGTCGACCTTTTTGACAATGCCTCTCTGGGTAGCCAGTGTGATGTACTGACCAGGTTGAAATCCCTTGAAGGAAAGGACAGCGGTCAGGCGTTCGGACGAAGCCAAACTGAGGAGATTTACAATAGCCTTGCCACGAGATGCACGACTCGCTTGTGGAATCTGGTGAACTTTGAGCCAATGAGTCTTACCCGCAGTTGTGAAGAAAAGCAGGGTGTCGTGAGTCGAGGCAATAAATAGCTGCTCAACAAAATCCGCTTCCCTGACACCCATCCCCAGTTTTCCTTTCCCACCCCGATGCTGGGTTCGGTAGAGACTAATAGGGTTTCGCTTAATATACCCGGTGTTCGAAATGGTAACGACCATATCCTCCTCAGCGATCAAGTCCTCAATTTTGATCTCCGAAACCTCAGCGAGAATCTGTGTCCGGCGCTCATCCCCGTAACGTGCCGAACTCTGTTGTAACTCTTCGATGATGATGTTGAACAGGAGAGTTTCGTTGGTCAAGATCTCATTGAGCCGAGCGATCTCCTTGATCAGTTGTTGGTACTCCTGAGAAATCTTCTCCTGCTCGAGACCTGTAAGCCTCTGGAGTCTCATATCCAGAATAGCCTGTGCCTGTTGTTCCGATAGAGAGAACCGCTTCATGAGGCCGGATTTTGCCTGACCTGGATTGGGGGACGATTTGATCAGAGTGACGACGGCGTTGATATGCTTCAAGGCAGTTTTCAAGCCTTCAAGAATGTGGGCCCTTGCTTCAGCCCTCTGGAGTTCGTACTGAGATCTACGAATAAAGACATCTTTTCGGAAGCCGATAAAGCACGAGAGCAAGTCTTTCAGATTCAGGAGGAGAGGACGACCATTGACAATGGAAAGAAGAATGATACCAAATGAGGTTTGCATTTGCGTGTGTTTATAGAGTTGGTTCAAGACGACCTGAGGCACCTCACCCTTTTTGAGGTCGATGACAATGCGCATGCCGTCTCGATCAGATTCATCCCGGAGATCAGAGATGCCTTCGATCACTTTGTCCTTCACGAGCCTCGCAATATCCTCAATCACCTTGGCTTTGTTCACCTGGAAGGGGAGTTCGGTGACGATAATACTCTCCCGATCCATACGCTTGTTCTTTTCTGTGGTGGCGACGGCTCTGAGCTGGATAATGCCTCTTCCAGTCTCATAAGCGCTGATGATGCCCTGTCTTCCAGTGATGAATCCGCCCGTGGGAAAGTCAGGCCCAGGAATGATTTTCATCAGCTCAGTCAAGGAAATATCCGGCTTCCGAATCAAGGCAACGATAGCCTCCACCACCTCGTTGAGGTTGTGAGGAGGAATGTTGGTCGCCATGCCGACAGCGATACCTGACGATCCGTTCACGAGAAGATTGGGAAACCTCGCAGGCAGAACCGTAGGCTCCTTTAAAGACTCGTCATAGTTCGGAATGAAGTCGACCGTATCCTTGTCGATGTCACCTAATAACTCCCCTGCGAGTTGGTCCATCCGGATCTCCGTGTAACGCATCGCGGCGGCCGGGTCGCCATCGACAGATCCAAAATTGCCCTGGCCGTCGACGAGTGGGTATCGGAGCGAGAAATCTTGGGCCATTCTGACAATCGTGTCATAGACGGCTGCGTCACCGTGAGGATGATACTTCCCGATGACATCACCCACAATTCGGGCGGACTTCCGGTAGGGTTGGTTCCAGAGGTTGCGCATCTCATGCATGGCGTAAAGGACACGACGATGGGCAGGCTTGAGGCCATCTCGCACATCTGGGAGGGCACGCCCGATGATGACACTCATCGCATAATCGATGTATGATCTTCTCATTTCGTCTTCAATGTTCACATTCACGGGCTCATTCTGCTCAATAACTGACATAAAACGCCTCCAAGATCTGAGTTCTCATGGAGAAAAAAAGGTTAATTCCGGAGAGGTTGTGGTCTAAGTCCCTTTCCGTTTTCTCAGACAACTGCTGAGAATACTTAGACGTGCCGACTTCTCTCCGAGACGGAGGGCAATCATAAATAGAATATCATAATTTCCTGGCGAAATAACGCCCTTTCGTTCCACTTTTTGACCTTTCCGCGGAAAGAAACAGTCCCTTGCGAGGATTCGGGATTAGGAAAGAATTCCTTTGGAGAGAGGGGAAGGAGGATTCACATCTTCTGAGAGGGTCTAGGCCAGAAGAGTGAACGCCTGTCCATGACGGACAGAGAGTAGAACTGAATGACGCCTAAATGGAGTGGTGAATTGTCAAACGTTCAAGACCGGCTCGGCGTCAGGTTCACCCCGACCGCCCAACCGATTTTGGAATGGATGGAGCTGAGGGGATTCGAACCCCCGACCTATGCGTTGCGAACGCATCGCTCTCCCAACTGAGCTACAGCCCCATTTTCAAAACTAAAATCAAAGGCTTTCCCTTTTAGAGTTTGTCTAGATCTTCTCCCAGGCCTCTCTCGAATGTGAATCGGTAGGGCTTATCAACGAGAGTCTCGCGGGCTTTCCTCTGCCATCCAAAAGGTATGGTAACCGGGAGGGTCAAAGCCCAGGTCAAAGTGCCGAGCCCAAGGGCAATGAAACCTATGGGTTTTCCAACGAGCAAGTCGGGTATGACGAGCTGATCATCCTCGATCCCATAGGAAGAAGTCACCGCACAAAAAACAAACACCAGAGTGAGCATTATTGCAAACCCTTTACGGATGTTCTGTCCTGACATGATCGCAAGGCCTCCTCTCTCTTTTGTAGTCGAAACCCTGTCTTGCAATTATATTGCCAAGACGCACTTTGTCAAGGGAACATCTTATGGTTGAAAAACACCCGGATTCTGTGATAATCAACAATCTTGAACGACCATCGGGATAGCTCCAACATGATCATATCACCGCAGGTAAAGAGGCAGGGCGTTTAGAAGGAAAGGAGGGAGCTATGGCTATCGCAGCCTATGTCTTTATTGAATGCACGGCCGGAGCGGCGAGGGAGGTCGCGACCCACGTCTCGAAGATTGACGGGGTCCAGAGGGCGAATGCAACGACTGGCCCCTATGACGTGGTTGCCTTGGTTGAGGCTGAGAGCGTCCATGTTCTCGGGGAGTTCATCGTGACCAAGATTCAAGGCCTTCCCGGCGTCTTGCGAACCCAAACCAACGTCATCGTGGACTGATTTCTGACGGCATCTCCTAGATTCAGTATGAAACGCCTCCTGGTACACATCTCCCTCTTCGTCTTGACAGTCGCTTCAACGGTGGTTGTGGGGGGAGTTTGGTATTGCATATCAATCATGACCATCCTTTTGGCCCACGAGTTGGGCCATTTTTTTGTGAGCCGTCACTACCGTGTTCGGAGTTCTCTGCCTTTTTTCATCCCCTTCCCCAATCTCTTCGGAACTCTTGGAGCCGTGATTCTGATGCGAGGCAGAATCAGTTCTCGGAAGGCCCTCTTCGACATTGGAGCCGCGGGCCCGCTCATCGGATTTTGCCTGGCGGTTCCCGCTGCCATCATCGGCCTAGAACTCTCCGAAACTGTTCGGGTTACGCAAATCGAAGGAGGCTCTTTCAGGCTGGGGAACTCTCTCCTTTTCTCGATCTTCGAGAGGATTATCTTCGGCGAGATCCCGAAGGGAACAGGAATTCTGCCTCATCCTCTCGCTTTTGCGGGGTGGGTGGGCCTCTTTGTCACAGGCCTCAATCTGATGCCGATAGGACAACTCGACGGCGGTCATGTCGTCTACGCGGTCTTCGGCCGGAGGAGTCGAGTCTGCTTTTACCTAGCTGCTATCGGCTTCGGTATTCTCGGCGTCTTCTTTTTTCCGGGGTGGCTCCTCCCACTCTTCCTGATTCTCCTCTTGGGATTCAGGCATCCTCCACCCAGTGACGATGAGACCGAGCTCGACGGACGGCGAAAGCTCCTGGCGGGAGGCATCTTTTCGGTCTTTGTTCTCTCCTTTATCCCCGTTCCACTCCCGGATTTCAAAATGAATCTGATCTCACTCATCGGAACGATACTCTCGCAAGGCCTGTAGCCCTCAGTCAAACACGTTCCGGCGAAATTTCTCGTGAAATAGTTCGGCTTTCGCCCGGTCTCCTACCGGACCGATGCGGACCCGAAGCTGAGTTACATCGAGGGCCTTTCGCTTGAGTATCACCCGAACTGGGGTTCCATCGAATCGCTTCGCCTTAATCGTACCCGCGGTCTCTTCTCGGTCCTGCTCAACAACGGTCATTTCCAGCTCATCGAAAGTCTCCAGAGCAGCCTCCCATGCCCGGTCGTAGCTTGCTCTGTATAACCTCGTGAGATCTCCTCGAATCACATAGTAGGTCCCGACGGTCATCCCCGCACCAAGGAAGAAAGGGCACCCCGCAAGCCAAAAGGGTAACAGTAAAATCAACAGGCACTTCCCCAGTCGATACATTTTTCCCCTCCTTGATTGTTCAATCCTTCAGAAGGAAGAAACCGACTCCACATTTACGATCTCTTTTGGTGTTATGTCAAGAAACTTCTGGTATGATAAATGGCAAGAATCCTTCGGAATGAGGAGACCCGAATGAAGCTGCAGAGAAGTTTGGGAATGGGTGTGTTTCTGGCTTTCATACTGGTTCAAGGTTGCACCCCTGCCCTGGTGGGGCTCGGAGCGGGAGGTGGTTTTGGAACCTACAGTTACATTAAAGGAGAATTGAAAGCCCTCTACCCCTATCCCTATGACCGCACTTGGAATGCCTCACTGACCGCCATGGAAAGATTAGAGATTGACGTGATCAGCCAAGAGCGCGATGCACTGAATGGACGAATCAAGGGGAAACGAGGCGATGGAAAAACGGTGGTCATCAAGGTTGAAAACAAAGGTCTCGAGGTAACGGAAGTCGGCGTGCGGGTAGGTTCCTTTGGCGATCAGGAAGAGTCTCGTAAGATCCAACAGACCATACTCAACGTTTTGAAAGGCTAACTGGCGGCAGGGAAAGGATACGGCCAGCGGGTCGGAAGATCCCTGTCGAAACCTGCAACCATGATTTTCTATGGGTTGCGGGTGTTGGTTCACGAATCCTGAAGATTCGTGAATCACGCAGCCTCGCAGTCCGAGATTCAACTCCCCTTCTGCAGGCTCGAGGGTGAGAGGTCCCTACTTTTTCGAAGATAATTCCTCAAACACATCCGGAAATTCCCGACAATATCTCTTTTGCTGTTCAGGATATATATCCAGTGATCCACATGATAGATCTCGTCTTTCAGTCTTTCGGGCGCCCGAGGTAGAGACTCGCCCTTCGGGATCCTCTCCATATTTCGCTTGAAAATCTCAATCACCTTGTCCATCATCCGGAGGTGCGTGTCATTGAAAAAAAGCGCTACATCAGGAATCAGATCGTAGATCCTTAGGAAAAAGGCTTTCACCTCTTCATCCTCAATGCTTTTGGGCGGAGACGATTTGACCTCCACATAGACGATGCGTCCCTCCCAGAGGGCGAGAACATCATAATCTCCCCCAACGTCAGTTTCCCGGAAATGGACCCCGTAGATGGCCGGACAGGCAAATTCTCTCTGAAACATCTCTGCCACAAACCATTCGAGAGTGGGCCCGAATGACGAAATCCCGGAACGATTGAGGCGGTAACGATCTCCCTGGAGAGGAACCACCGTCGAGGTGGTACTCAGGAATCGGTTATACTCCTCGGCGACGCGATTCGAACAATACTGGGTCAGGTCACCAGGGCAAAAGGGGGCCTGTTTGTTGATGACATCCCGCAAGAAGAGCCGAAAAGAGTACTTCCTCATCTTCTCATAGAACTGGGTGGTCAGCTCAGGGGAAAGGTCAGGTGGGATAAGAAGTTTTTCCCGGGGATTCTGACGGTAGATCTTGAGGCCCCGCTCCTTTAACCTGGTACTAAGCAGGGATCCGTCTGGCGAAGATATCTCGATAGCCCTGATACGGTTCTCTAGGTCCCGCAGGCGGTTCCGCAGAAGAGATACTTCCTGAACGATCTCTTCGAATTTCACCTAAAACCCCGATAAAGACCATACTTCCGAGCGATTTCCAAAGCCTCCAGGAATTCCTTGGTTCTAATCGGACGATCGAGATCCGAATACTCGCTCGCCTGATACATGGGTCGGTATTGGGCCATGATGTTGACGTAGTTGTCGCGAGAAAGCTCCTCGGAAATAAACCTCATCACCGCTTCGGTGCCGGCCAAGCCGTTAGGCATCACAAGATGACGAATGAGAAGACCTCGCTCAGCAATCCCGCGGGAGTCCATCCTCAGGTCTTCGACCTGGCGATACATCTCCTTTAAAACCGATTTGATAACCTCTGGGTAGTCCGGAGCATTGCAGAGCCTTTCTGCGACCTCCGAAGAAAAAAACTTGACATCGGGCATATAGATGTCGATCACGCCATCGAGGAGCCGAATCACTTCCAGGGATTCGTATCCTCCGCAGTTGTATACCAAGGGAACCCGAAGACCGAGTTCAATGGCTTGGGGCAAGGCACCCACAATCTGTGGGGCGTAGTGAGTTGGCGTCACGAAGTTGATATTATGACAACCGATCTCTTGCAGCTTAACCATGTATCTCGCCATGTGATCGGTGGTGACCCTCTCCCCTTTCCCATGATGGCTGATGTCATAGTTTTGGCAAAACAGACACCGCAAATTGCAATTGGCCAAAAAAATTGTCCCGGAGCCATAACGGCCAACAAGGGGAGATTCCTCTCCGTGATGGGGAAAAACACTCGAAACGCTCAGTTCACTGCCCGCACGGCAATAGCCCATCTCGCCATTCACGCGGTCGATCCGGCATCGACGAGGACAGAGTTCACAGGATTTGAGGATCTCTTTGAGGCTTTCAATCCTGTTTTGCAATTCCCCACTTTCGTACAGATTGAGATATGCAGGTACAAAAGGCATTGGGATCTACGCTGAGACTGGTTTAATCAGGTCAGTTACCGATTGCAGTTGATCTATTTGGGGTCTATGTTAAATTATCATTTTTGCATCTCCCATTCAAACAATCATGATCATTAGTGCCAGCAGAAGAACGGATATTCCCGCCCTTTACACTGAATGGTTTATGAACCGCGTCAAGGATGGGTTTGTCCTGATTCGTAACCCTTTTCGCCCAAACCAGACGCGCCGAGTTAGCCTAGGGGCAGCCGCTGTGGACGCGATCGTTTTCTGGACCCGGAATGCCGAGCCCTTGATACGGTATTTGGACGAACTCGATCTCATGGGATTTCGTTATTACTTCCAATATACCTTGGTCCACTACCCGAAGGTCTTTGAATGCTCTCCACTCTCCCTGTCTCAGAAAATCGAAAGGTTCAGGTTCCTCAGTAATAGGGTAGGGAGCAGTCGGATCATTTGGCGATACGATCCGATCATTCTCAGTAGCCTGACCGATCAGGGGTATCACAAGAAATGGTTTGAGGAGATCGCCAAGGCGCTGAGTGGGTTTACGCGTCGTTGTGTCATAAGCTTCTTGGACATTTACCCGAAGATGAGAAGGGCTCTGAATCGCCTACACAGAGAAGAAGGTATCATCGTAACCGATATTCGCCACCACGACCCAAAAGTTGGCGAGATTTCAAAATTCATCGGAGAAGTCGGCAGAAACCACGGCTTCGAAGTCGTCACCTGTGCTGAACAATTCGATTTAGAGGAATTCGGTGTTCATCACGGAAAATGCATCGACAATGAGCTTCTCAACACGCTTTTCGGACTCCACCTCTCTGTTTCGAAGGACAAGGGACAACGAAGGCTCTGCCGATGCGTGGAAAGTCAGGACATCGGAGCCTACAATACGTGTCCCTCTGGCTGCATCTACTGCTACGCCAACACGAGTTTCGGTTCGGCTCGGAGGAACTTTCAGAACCACCGAACGACTTCGCCCCTATTGGGATGAGGGCTGGAGATGGGGCGCTTCTGGCAAGAATCACGGGAGGACACCGTGCCATGATGAAAATGCTGATTGCATTATGGGTCCTGTTTTGGATTCCTTTTTTCTCGGCCCCAGCGGAGCCGGGAGCTCCTGATGGGCTCCTATGGACACAGAACTCCAAAACATCAAATGGAAGAAGCTACCTGGAAGGCTTTGTTCGGGGATATATTGAGGGAAAACGGTGGGGAATTGAGATGATGGAGGCAACTCTCCCCCATGCCCAGTTCGAGTCGACCGCACCGATTGATGAGGGACAGATTGAATCGAAGCTGTTCATGGACAGGGCACATTACGCCCGGGCCCTGGAGGAAGGGAATCTCACAGCCACCATTGATCTGGTGACCGAGTGGTATCGGGACCCTCAGAACAGTGGCATCCGTTGGGTCCAACTCGTGGAACTCGCCATTGGAAAGGTCAATGGTTTCCATCTAACCTACGTCACATACCACCTCAAATGGCTCCAGGATCGATCCATCCACAAACGGATCGATTGGTTCCATACGATCGATCCAGCTACGGGGAAGGGAGAGGTGAAATACTACGATGAAGGGGGTAAGATCGTCAGGGTAGAGCTGGTCGAATAGGTTCACGCCAATTCCCGCAAAAGGCGGTCATCCAAATCTGGGTTCCTCCTTGCTAGCTTTCGAAGCCTCTGTGAGGATATTCGGTTCAGATAGAAACTCAGGCTCGGTATCGATCCCATCAAGGCATGGAAGTCTTTCTCTTTTAATTGCAGCAGTTCTGCGGAATCTGAGCTAATCTCGACCGTTGCTGTCCGGGGGGTATTCCGCAGGAGGGCGATCTCCCCAAAAACGTCTCCAGGTCCCAACCTGGCAACCATTCTCTCACGGCCCCCCTTATCCCTGACCTGCACGATAGCCTTCCCCGATATGAGGATGAAGAACGCATCCCCACGCTCTCTCTGTTCAACGACTCGATCCCCCCTGCGGTGTTTAGATTTTCCGAGGCGGATAGAAAGCCTCGCGATTTGATCTGCCGAGAGATCTTTGAGAAAGGTCAACTGGGAAACGATGGGTCTGAGTGCGAGAATCCTTTGCAATCGTTTATTGAATGAGGGGTCCTCTCGAACCAGGTCGAGGAATGCCCCCTTTTCCAAAGCCAGCGTCGATCCATCAGATATAGCCTGGACGGTCGCATTCCGTGGTTTCCCGCTCAAGAGAGAGATCTCCCCGAAGTAATCTCCTTTGCCCAAAACAGCCTTGATGGAATCACCGACCAAGACCCTCATCTTGCCCCGTGTAACCATATAGAACCGATCTCCCTCCTCCCCCTGGGTAACGATATTCTGTCCAGCCTTAAAAGGTATCAGGATGGACCGCTTTGCAATGCGGATGATAGCTTCCCTTTTGAGGCCCTCAAAGATCGAATTCGAGGAGATGAGCTGAATCCGATCAGCGGGGACTCTGCTCGAAGGGACCAGTTCAACGGTCTCGCCCTCTTGCGCAATCCGCAACCCTCTCAAGTCCCTGGGGAGGTCTTCGGCATGAACAAGGATGAGTTTCTCCCTCAAATTTTTGGGAAGACGCTGGAATTCTTCCACAGATGTATGGATCGTCTCTTGGCCGGCCTCGTGGATGAAAAGGTCGGCGTCAAAGCCGAAATCGAGGAGCTCCCTCAGTCTGTGCTTGTCAATGATTCTCTGACGATACATCTTTTCAATCCTGGTACGATCGAGGCATGTATCTCCGGAGTAGGCAATTTTTAGTGGCCTTTTCAATCTCATGTCGTTGAAAACAGCTTCGAAACGGATCGTCGGAATGGAGTGAAGGGCTGAGGAGACCGTTATGTGGGCGTTTTCCAACTCACGGGTGTCCCCAGGATTGATTTCAAGAAAGTCAACGTACTTCCCGATATCACATCCAGCGAGCGCCCTTGCCTTCCGCGAAAAGCTCTCGAAAACGACCCGGGAGGTGATGAGACGAATCCTTCGCTGGTGAATGGCGGCTCGAATCATGCCTGCATCATGGTCAGCATGGCAATGGGTCAGCAACACAGAAGGAACATCCATCTCATCGATTCCCAGCTTGTTGAGCTCCACCCACGGGTCTGTCACCGGATCAACGAAAATACCCCTCCCCTTGACCCACAGGATGAAACTCGTGGTCCGCCGAAATGGATTAAACCCGCTTCCCGTCCCGACAAAGCTCACACCAAAGGTTGGGGGCTTAAGGGCCTTTTCCTTGAACAGATCGAGCGGGTGAGACGGGAGCGCAAAAAGGGTGGTATCAACCGTTCCAAGTCGGACCCCCTCTTCCCAGATTTCAAAACAGCCAGGCCGGGTCGTCTTTATGGTGACCCCATCAATCGCAACGCCTTTTCGATCGCGCCTGATAGGGAGAAGATTGACCAGATCCGTCAATTTCAAGGCCTTCCCATCTTCCGTCTTAGCCCTGAGAAAATCCCTTTCCCGTTTACCGTCCTTCGCCTCCCGAGGCCCAAGAAAGGACTCCCGGAAAACCGTCTTGACTCGCTGGAGTTGATTCCTCGTACCGATAATGGTCACTCGCCTCTTCTGCATGAAGAAATTCCCATAAATCGGAAACTCGGGCTCAACGTTGAGTGTGTTATCGATGAGAAAGTCTTTCGGCAGGACAACGACGGACGGGATCGGTCTCCCACGGGCAATAAACCACTTGACAATCTCTGGAGGACAGCCGACCAGGATGTCCCCGAGGCTTCTCGTTGAGACAAGCACACAGTTGGATTGGAGTCTTTTGATGAATTTTCGAGCCTTCATCGGTCCACAATTATAATATATCGCGCCGTTTCGCTCAAACTTGAACTTCTGAGGGGTTATCCGATTCTCTTTCCCCGCTCGAGACGACCTTTTCCGCTTAAGTTCGGCTGCCTTCAGCCATGAGCTCGGGCCGAATGAAACGCTCGGCTGAGCTCGTCGCAGGCCGATGTCGAAGTCTGTTCTCCCTTCACAGAGATCTGAGTTATTTGGCAAGTTCCGCGGAGGAGTAAGAGAGTCCTTAGGATTAGAAAAATCGTCTGAACCCCTCTTGTTTTCCTTTTGACAAACCCAGAGGGCATGGGATAATGGGATAAAGGTGAGCTTGAAATTGATGTTACCCTCGCCCGCCTCACCCACTGATCACCATGACACAGGCAGAGACTGAGGGCAGAATGGAAGGCTTTGCTGAGGTGGCTGTTAGCCTGCCCCTCCGGAAGACTTTTACCTACCGGGTCCCTGCGGAGTTTGAAGGACAGATCGGAATCGGAAAAAGGGTTTTAGTCCCCTTCCAAAGAAGGAAGGTGACTGGTTATGTTGTCGAATTCCCGGCTCCCATGCCTGAAGAGCTCGATCTGGAGAAATTAAGGGAAGTCATCGACGTCCTGGACGAGACCCCCCTTTTCGATGCGCAGATGCTCTCGTTTTTCCGATGGATCTCCAGCTATTACTTCCATCCGCTCGGGGAGGTCATTAAGACAGGGCTGCCGCCGGGGCTCACCATTGGAACTTCTCAGATTGCAAAAATCACCTCGAAAGGTCTGGCCCAGTTGCCTCAACTCCCCCCGGATTCAGAAGACTACCGTCTCCTCTCCACCTTGGCGCTGGAAAGGGAGATGAGCACCCATAGCCTTTCCCGTCGTCTGAAACTCAGAAACCTTCGCTCCCGAATTCTCTCGCTGAAAAGAAGCCAGTTTCTGGCTGTGGAGCCTCGGTTGAAGAGAGGCCGAATCAAGACAAGAGTTGAGCCCTTCGTCGTATTTCGGGATGAATTTGCCGCAGAAGGAGAAACCCATTTCACCCCGAAAGAGTCCGAGATCCTCACATTCATTCAAAAAAGCAGAAGGATTTCTCGAAAGGATCTCCAGGCGAAATTTCCCAGATTGGGCCCCTATCTCAGGCGTCTGGTCAGCAGAGGCGCTGTGAGACTCGATTTTGAGGAGATCTATCGAGATCCCTTCGAGGGCGAAAATGTCGGGTCTGATAGGGAACCAACGCTCACGGCGGATCAAGAAAACGTTTTGTCGGAAATCGAGGAGGCGATCACCGAGGGAGGTTTTCGTCCTTTTCTTCTCCATGGGATCACAGGGAGTGGCAAGACAGAGGTTTACCTCAGAGTGATTCAGCAGGTCATCGAGACAGGCAGGGCGGCCATCATCCTGGTCCCTGAGATTTCACTGACGCCCCAATTGATCTCTCGATTCCGGAGACGTTTCCACAGCGGCATCGCCGTCCTGCACAGCGGCCTATCTCCCCGTGAGAGACACGATCAGTGGCGCCAGATCCTGAGAGGCCAGGTTTCCATTGCTATCGGGGCCCGGTCGGCCATTTTCGCTCCTTTCACGAAACTCGGTATCCTCATCGTCGACGAGGAACATGAAACGAGTTTCAAACAAGAAGAGAAACTCAAATACAATGCAAGAGACCTCGCCGTGATGAGAGCCAAAATGTCTGGTGCCCTCCTTCTCCTCGGATCGGCAACCCCATCGATGGAGTCCTTTTTCAACGCGAGGAGAAATCGATTCCGTTATCTCCACCTTCCCCGGCGGGTCGAGTCCCGGCTCCTTCCGGCTGTGGAGATCGTGGACATGCGTTTGGAAAAGGGGGACCCAAGACGTCGGATCTTCTCAGAAAGCCTGAGAGAAGCCCTTCTCACGAATGCCGAATGTGGCCGTCAGAGCCTTCTTTTTCTCAACCGCCGCGGATTTGCCAACTTCATCCTGTGCCGAGACTGTGGATGGAGCTTCCAATGTCCTAACTGCAGTGTCACCCTCACCTACCATGCGATTCATCGGGACCTTCAATGTCACCATTGCAGTTTTGCCGCACCGACGCCAACAATATGTCCTCACTGTCAAGGCTATAACCTCCATCCCCTCGGGATCGGAACCCAAAAGGTCGAGGCTGAGATCCTTAGGCTCATTCCTCCAGCCAAGATTGCTCGCATGGATCGCGACACGACCACCAGGAAGGGGGCTTATGAGAGAATTGTTCGTGCCATGGAATCGGGAGAGATCGACATTCTCATTGGGACCCAAATGATCGTGAAGGGACACGACTTCCCCAACATCACGCTCGTCGGGATCATCTGCGCAGATACAATCCTCAATTTTCCAGATTTTCGAGCGAGCGAGAGAACCTTTCAGCTTCTGACGCAGGCCGCCGGTCGAGCCGGCCGAGGTGACGAAGCGGGAAGGGTCATCATCCAAACCTACAATCCCCATCATTACAGCATCCGACGATCGAGGGACCACGATTTCCTCAACTTCTACGAGGAAGAGATTTTGTATCGGCAGGAGCTACAATACCCTCCATTTTCGCGGCTTGCCAACCTGAGGGTTTCTGGGAATCGTCATGACTTGACGGAAGATTTCGCCAAACGCCTGGGTCGGGCCGGTGCGGAGATCTTGCGGAAGCGTTCGGCATACAAGAATCATCTCGAGGTGCTTGGTCCCTGTCGCGCTCCCCTTGCGCGACTGAAGGGCAAGCATCGATGGCAGCTGCTTATTAAGAGCGACCACAGTGAAAGACTTCGCCGCTTTCTCCACGAATTGGTCGGGAAGATGGAGAAGGAGGCGGTGGGTATTCAGTTCGACGTGGATGTAGACCCCATCAATCTGATGTAGTGAACCCTTCGCGAGGGAGCCTGCTGTCCCCTCGCTCCGAGGTTGACGCGGTGACCTGATCGGGTTTTCATCAATTCAGCACTCGCAGGACAAGGGAAAAAGGTAAAAGGTGCACAGGAGATACACTCCCAATAGTCATTTGTTATTTGTTATTTGTTATTTGTTATTTGCTATTTGTTACTAGTTACTTGTTATTTCCTATTTACCGTTTGGCTTTTCGTCCTCAGTCTCTGATCTCTCGTCTTTAGCTCATTTGGGAGCCCCATCCCGGCGCAGACGGGATCGCTCAGAGACAGAAGGATCCCTGAAAAATGGGGGAACTCCTTTCGGACAAACGCGTTGACATGAGGGGAGAGATGACGTACAAATAGAGGTCAATTCCAAAGAATGTTCAGATAGGGAAGGCCATGGACGTTGACAAGCCCACAGCTGATCGGAGAAGGTTCTACCGGTTCCCCGTTGATTATCCGATCTCATACACCTCTGAACACAGTCCTGACATCTCTACGGGAATGACAGTGAACCTCAGCGAAGGGGGGCTTCTCGCCTGCCTTTTTGACCGAATGCGTGTGGGCACACAGCTGGACCTCGAGATGTTTTACACATCTGAACTCCAGTTTACTTCGCTAAGCGCCCAGGCCAAAATCGTTTGGAAAGATATCACCGAAATCCGTGAGGCCATAGAGTATCAGTATGGAATTGAATTCATCAAGATAAACAGAGGGGAGAAAGCCAAGCTCTACAAGCTCCTCGATTCGATCAGCCCAGCCAATCATTACCCCTTGAAAGAGAATATCCTCACCCCGAAGTGATCGATCTAGCCCGTCTCGGATCCGAAGAGACAAAACATTTCAGACAAGGAACGGCCCTGCCTTTAACCTGTCCCGAGAAAGAAGCAAAACGGCAATCCCGACGATCCCTGTGAATGCTCCCAGGAAGAACACGAAATTGAGACTCGCTGCCTCGGCGATGAGACCAGCCATGAGGGGACCCACAATCATTCCAACACTATGAGCCATAACCAAGAAGCTCATGAGGCCTCCCATCCTATCCGTCCTTTTACCCGCTTCTACGGCGAGAGCCATCAACGCTGGCATTGCGATTCCGCCGGAAACACCGAGAAGCAGACTAATCCCGAAAATCTGGGGAAAGCTCTGAGAGAAAGGGATCAGCGAGAACCCAAGAACACTCATTCCACCCCCGATCGCGACGAGGCCTCTCTTGTTCATTCTGTCTGCCAAGAATCCACAAGGCGTTTGCAGAACCGTGGCAACGAGAACGTTGAGGGAAACCAACACGCCAATCCGAGAGCTGCCCAGTCTTAAAGAACTCGCACAAAATATGGGAAGAAAAGACCAGAGTAACCCAACACTGACAGAATAAAGCGACCGGAACACGAAGATACTCCGTATGGCCGGTTCCCTGACTATGATCCAGACAGAACCGAGCGTTGTTTTCTTCCCAAAACCGGGTTCCTTCTCCGGTAGATAAAGCAGAATCAAAAAAAGGCTGATGCCACCCAAGAATCCCATCATCAAGAAGCTGAATTCGATCCCCAGCAAATCGTTTAAGAGGCCACCCAGAAACGGCCCCGTACCCAGACCGCCGAAGAAGAACAGATTGAATATCCCCATGAATGTTCCCTCTCTACGAGCAGGAGATCCTTCTCCCGCATAGGCGAAGGTTGCCGGGATGATGAGAGCAGCGGCAATCCCCTGCAGGGATCGTGTCAGGATTAAATGAGAGGTTTTCGCGGAGAATACATAACCGACTGATGTGATAACAAAGACGGCGAGTCCGGAAACGATGACGATCTTCCTTCCTATCCGATCAGAAAACCTGGCAACCAGCGGAAGGACGAGCGTTCTCGCAATCGAGAAGGAAGCGAAAATAAGTCCGATCGTGACGGTTGTCGCGCCGAGCTTCTGAGCGTAGATCGGCAGCAGTGGAGCAATAATCCCCATGCCCAACATGGCCGAAAATGTCGAAGCCAGAAGGGGGATGTAGATCCTCTTTTCCATAATTGAGACCAGGGCTCCCCATTGAGGTAGAGTCTACAGTCCCCAAAGCCTGACTGCCAGGCCCACCTGACTGTTGGACTCGATCTACAAACGTCCTTGAGTAAATCCATAGGCGCCAATGGAGCCTCCAAGTTTCCAATATTGCCTTGCCCCATGGCAGTAGGTAAAGGGGAGAACGTTTTCAATACGAATAGAGTGCCCATTCTTGAGAACCGTCTCGTCCACATGGAAGACCACGACTTCACCGATGAAGAGATCGTGGCTTCCGAAAGACAGGATTTCTCTGACCACACATTCGAGGTTCACCGGACATTCCTTGATGAGGGGAGCGCTAATTTCCCTCGCAGGATCGGCGGTGAGCCCCGTCGATTCGAATTTGTCAACGTCTTTTCCCGACACGACACCACAGAAATCGGTCACTTTCAGAAGTTCCTCCGAGGGAACATTGACCGTAAACTCTCTAGATTCTTTGATCATTCTATTGGAAAACCGCGATGGACGAACCGCAATTCCGATCATCGGGGGGTCAGAATTGACAACACCCACCCATCCTAATGTGATAATGTTGACCTTGCCCGCATAGTCCTGGCAGGTGACCATCACCGCAGGGGTAGGAAAAGGAACCAATTCGATTTTGGGTTGAAAGCTCCTTTTAGCCATGTTGTTTCTCTCCTTTCAAATCTGAGTATCTGCCTTTGCTCAACCTGCTCGGACCTACTCAGGGTACTCTTTTTGATCCAACGTTCTCGGCTGCCGACGCAGAGAATGCTCCCTTTGATCTATCAAACATTTCAACTTCCCACAACCAACCAGGGCGCCTCAGATTTACCCAAACTGCAAAATTTTTGCTGAATATTCATTTTTTGGTTGAATTAGAGCAAATCTGCTGTTATAAGAGGAATAAATACCTCATATACCAAATCAAGCGAAGGAGGGGCAAGGATGACCAAAGAGCAATTGATTTCCGCAGTGGCCAAGGAGGCCAAGATCACGAAGGTTGCAGCTGCCAGGGCTGTTGATTCTGTTACCAACAGTATCACCAGAGAATTGAGGAAGGGTGGCCGAATCTCTCTGACTGGATTTGGCACTTTCTCAGTGGCCAAGCGAAAAGCGAGAACGGGCAGAAATCCCAGGACCGGTCAGACCATTAAGATCCCAGCAACCAAGACGGCCAAGTTCAAAGCCGGCAGCGCTCTGAAGAAAGCGGTTAAGTAGAACCTTATTCCTGCCGTCATCTGTTACAGGGCCGGCTTTAGGCTGGCCCTGTAAATGTCTATCCGAATCAAACCTCACGGACAGTTCGGGGGAGTATTCCCTTATCCCTACCCCTGTGGCCCGGGCAACCGAGCCTTCCACGGTTAGGCATCCACAGGTACGGGGGGGCAGAACCCATTTAGCCTCTTCTGCTTTGAGCGAATAGTCCGCAAAACCCCAGGCATCCCATTGAGATCCGGCGATGGACCTCCAAGGGGAAAGACCCTTTCAAGATTACGAGTCGTTCATCCCAGAGGTTGATAGCTTCTACAACAGCTTACGGATGCCCCTGAATCGGTACCTTCGGGTGAATACGCTGCGGATCACCCCGCCCGAATTGACACGACTGCTACGGAACCATGGGTATCGGGTGAGACCGACCTTTTTGGCTGATTATCTCCTCGAACACGACGGCCCTAAACATCCAGCAAACACCTTGGAGGCTCTCCTTGGATATTTTCTCTCTCAGGCGTTAAGCTCCGCCTTGGCCGTCATTGCGCTGGATCCGAAACCGGATGAATTCATCTGTGATCTCTGTGCCGCTCCAGGTAGCAAAACGACCCACATGGCACAGCTCATGAAAAATCGAGGCCTGATCGTTGCCAATGACAACAAAGAAAAACGGATCCGGGCTTTGGAGCACAACACGAAGAGACTGGGGATAACCAATGTCATCACCACGGTGTATGCTGGACAGGACTTCCCACGGCGCTGGCGATTCGATCGCGTGCTCGTTGATGTGCCGTGTAGCGGGGAGGGGACGTTCCGGTTTCCCGTGCCGCCGACTCACCCGGCAGCCAAGAGACCCCTTCGGCGTTTCCTACCCAGGATTCAGCGGGACCTTGTCATTCGGGGATTCGACCTGTTAGCCGAGACAGGGACTCTTCTCTATTCGACGTGTACCTATAACCCAGATGAGAATGAAGGGGTGGTTCAGTACCTACTCGAGAATCGACCGGCTGAGATTGTACCCATTGGCCTCTCGGCTCCCCATGCTCCAGGATTACTCTACTGGAAGGATGCAAACTATGACCAACATATGGAACAGTGCTGGCGGATCTACCCCCACCAGCTTAAATCGGTGGGATTCTTCTTGGCCAAGATTCGTCGACGATCCTCGCCGAAGTGAACTCCTGAAGTATTTCGAGGACCGCTTCGGTATAGGCCTGAGGGTCTTTGCGAGTTTCAGACTCCTGGAGGGACGTCAGACCTGTTGGCTTCTCCAACGATCTCCCTACATCGACAAAGTCAGGAGTCTGAGAGTCCATACCGCAGGCATTCCTGTGTTACGGAAAATCAAAGACCAGATCAAACCCACCACAGCCGCCCTGCAGATCTTTGGGTCCAAGGCGACTCGGAATGTTATAAATCTCCAAGGGCATCAACTCACCCATTTACTGCAAAACCATGCGATCGTGGTTCACCTTCCTGTTGCCCCTGGATATGTCATCCTCACCTGCCAAAAACACATCCTCGGCTGCGGCCTTTACACCAGTAAGAGGCTTTTGAGCCAAATACCTCGAAGCTATATGGCGACTTCCATAGAAACTTGACAGAAAATGCACCCTCGCGTTTTGTGAATATGTTTGTTGATATCCTGTGGATTTAGCCTTTAAGTATTCAACTTGACGACCTGTTTTTTTTTCCACCATAGCACTATATCTTGTAGCTCATGAGAGAAGAAATACATCATCTTGTACTTTTTCCTTGACAGACCCTGGACAGTCGTCTACTATGAATTTAGAGGAACCTGGCAATATCGAGAGGAGAGGTCATGGGAAATGAGAAAATCCTTGTTGTCGAAGATGAGGATCATGTCTCCAAAATGCTCATGGCGGTGCTTGAGTTTCGAGGATTTGAAGACGTCCAAATAGCCAACAACGGTCATGAAGGGGTGGTCAAATATAAGGAAACTAGACCGAGCATCGTTTTCATGGACCTGGAAATGCCGGTCATGAACGGCTACGATTCGAGCCGAGAGATCAAGAAATACGACCCGGGTGCCAATATCGTCCTAATCACCGGCAACCCGCAGAGTCCATTTGCGCAGAGAACGATTGCGGAAGGCTACGCCTCCCACATCCTCTCTAAGCCTTTCCGCTTGGATGAACTCCTTGAGGCCATAAACCGCTCTCTTGGTGTCGGCGTCTCTCCTCACTCGCGTATTACAGCCCCGTAGCAATCTCCTCATACATCTCTTCCAATCGATGGAAATCGGCCTCCACCGTCTCCCATTCGACCCCGTCCGGTAGATTTTGGATTTTCTCTCCAAGTTCGGAAATACGAAGGAGTCCGTAAGATCCCCCGCTCCCCTTCAGTCGATGACCCAGTTCTCTAATCCCCACAAGGTCTCTGCGGGCTAAAAGACACCTCATGGTATCAATCTCCCCTCGTAGATAGTCAACGTACAAAGACCGAAGTTCGAGGATCTCTTCTGCGACAGCCCCCCGGTGGGAAAAGCTCTTCCCAACAGACAAGTCCCTGTCCATTTGCTTCCTCCTTTCAGGCAGTCAGATCGTTGATCTCTCCGCCTTTCTCAGGCAATCAGGTCATTGACCTTTCTGATAAACTCATTGGGATCGATCACAGGCTTTGACACATATCCATCGGCTCTCGATTGCTTCAAAAACGCCTCTTGCTCGCCTTTCATCACATGAGCCGTTGCGATTAGAATTGGAATCCTCGTTGAGGATTTATCCATCTTGATAATTCTCGATAGCGTAATCCCATCGACTCGCTCCCCGTTGTGGAAACTGTTGCAAAGAGACACATCCATAACGATCATATCGACCGAACCCTGCCTCACGAGCTGAAGAATCTGATCCACGTCCTCTGTCACGATAACGTCGAATTTTCCCCTTCTCGTCAGGGTCAGCTCGAAAAACTTCGCATTCATCGGATCATCTTCGACAACCAATATCCTTTTTGCCATCTCCAGCTCCTCACCGATTTGACCTGCAGATTCTCAGAAAGAAGTAATATTCTCCTCGCTACAGATCTGCGAATAGATCTCCCCTTCCTTATGGATCGGGAGGGTAAAAAAAGCTTGACTCCCCCTTCCCTCTCCCGCGCTCTCGAGGCGGATCGTTCCGCCCATCATGGAGACCAAATTCTTGCTGATAACGAGACCCAAGCCTGTTCCCATCTGTCTTTTCGTATAGTTTCTCTGTGCTTGGACAAATGGTTCGAAAATGCGTGCCAACTGCTCCGGGGCAACGCCAATGCCAGTGTCCTTGATCTCGATCTCAACAAAATCGCTGTCATAGGGGCGTGCCCAGACCTCAATGCCCCCCTCCTCAGTGAACTTGATCGCATTGCCGATGAGATTGTTCAGGACCTGCCAGACCTTTCCCCGGTCCGCATAGACGGGGGGAACCTCGCATGACATGAGTTTGAAACAGAGGTTCTTCTGTCTGGCCTGAATGGAGAGCAGGCTCGTTGCCTCGTCGAGAATATCCTTGAGATTAAGCTTCTCCAAGAGGATGTCCACTTTGCCCGCCTCTATTTTTGCTAAGTCAAGCATGTTGTTGATCAGAAAAAGAAGGTTTTTCGAACTATTGAGGGCATCTCGAAGAAGCCCCTTTTCCTCATCTCGATTTTCGCAGAGATCATCCACGACAAGTCCGAGGAAACCCATGATGGCGTTCAGAGGCGTCCGCAGTTCGTGGGAAATGCTTGCGAGGAAGTTACTTTTCATTTTGTCGGCTTTTTCCAATTCCCAGTTGGCCTTCAGAATCTTCCTGTTTTGGCCTTCGATGACTTCCTTGGCCTTCTCAATCTCAGTGAGGGCGCTCACCAGGCGGTTTGCCTGTTCTTCGAGTCGATCTTTGGCGAGTTGCAGGTCTTCTAAATACTCCTGGAGTTGGCGGTTTTTCTCTTCGAGCTCCTTTCGAAGCTTTCTCTCTCTGACGACCCGCTTGATCTTCGCTTCAACGTCCTCGAGGTTGATCGGCTTGGGGATGATGTCACTGGCGCCCGCCATGACCACATCGCTGAAACTGTAGTCACCACTGAATCCGGTCATCATGATGATGTCAAGGGATTCAGACTGCCCCTTCGCCCTTCTCAAGAGTTCCATGCCATCTATCCCGGGCATTTTGATGTCGGTGACCATGATCTCGAAAGGCTCCTTTTTGAGGAGCCTGAGGGCCTCTGCAGCGCTCTCCGCAGTCTTACAAGTAAACCCGAAGAGTTGTATAATCTCCTGGAGGACCTCCCGAATTCCCTCATCGTCGTCGACAATGAGAACAGCACCCTGATGGCCTTTTCTCTTGGTAGATAAAGAGCGCTCCGAGACAGGCTTTGCTGGAAGCACTTTCATGGAGGGGAACGCCTCCTTTGACCGCCTCAACATATATCATCGGATTTTTCGACTTAAATCTTTAGGCACAGCCCAATCGGACCGAGTCACCTCGAGAGCGGGTTCGCAAGGCTTGAAAAAGTGCTTTGAGTTCGAATGTTCTTGTTCGTGGTCCGTCCTCTGTTATAAGGGTTCAGAGATGAGAACTAACACTCGTCACACGATATTCGAGGCATCTCGTTTGTCATTCGGTCATCCGAATCATTCGCTGCAACTGACGACGGACGACCGGGAACTGACACCCTCGAAGCCAAGTCCAGAGAAACGAAGAGGGACTTCTTCACAGATCTCCGGGGAGCTTTTTGTGAGATAGATTCCCCGTTGAAATTGCACTGGAGGAGGGATTGCCGTGGTCGAAAAAGTCATCATCATGGGCGCAGCAGGAAGGGATTTCCATAATTTCAATCTCTATTTCAGAGATAACCGGCGATACAACGTCATTGCCTTCACAGCGACGCAAATTCCTGACATTGAAGGGCGGCGTTACCCTCCAGAATTGGCAGGTCGCCTTTATCCTGATGGGATTCCTATCTTCTCGGAAGAGGATCTTGGAAAGCTCGTCAGGAAAAACAATGTGGATCTCGTCGCGTTTTCCTACAGCGATATCCCCCACGTGGAAGTCATGCACAGGGGATGCATTGCCATGAGCGAAGGAGCCGATTTCATCCTTCTAGCGGCGACCTATACGATGCTCAAATCCACCAAACCGGTCATTGCTGTCTGTGCCGTGCGGACTGGATGTGGGAAATCACAAACCACCCGAAAGGTCTGTGAAATTCTCAGAGGAATGGGCAAAAGAGTGGTCGCGGTGCGGCACCCCATGCCCTATGGCGATCTAAAGAAACAGGTCGTCCAGCGTTTTTCGCGATACGCCGACTTTGAAAGGGAGAAATGCACGATTGAGGAGAGGGAGGAGTACGAGCCCCTCGTTGATCAGGGAATAACCGTTTACGCTGGGGTTGACTATGGCATAATCCTCACCCAGGCTGAGGCAGACGCCGATATCATCGTCTGGGATGGTGGAAACAACGATACGCCATTTTACCATCCGGCTTTCCACATCGTGCTCTTCGATCCTCACCGAGCTGGTCATGAGCTGCTCTATTATCCCGGGGAGATTAACATGCGGATGGCCGACGTTGCGATCATCAACAAAGTCGATACCGCTCCCCCCCACGGCATTGAGAGAATCAAGGAGAATTTGAAGACCTATGCCCCTCGCGCCCAGGTTTTGCTCGCAGCATCGCCGGTGCTCGTCAAAGACCCGGAAAGAATCAGGGGAAAGCGAGTTCTGGTGGTCGAAGATGGGCCAACCCTGACCCACGGCGAGATGACCTATGGGGCTGGAGTGATTGCGGCGAGGACGTATAAGGCAGCAGAGATTGTTGACCCAAGACCTTACGCGGTCGATTCAATCAAACAAACCTACCAGCTGTATCCGAAGATCGGACCCGTCCTTCCGGCCATGGGATACAGCGAGAAACAGATCAGAGACTTGGAGAACACGGCCAATGCTGCAGCCTGCGACCTCGTTATTTTTGCCACACCGATAAATCTCACCAGAATCGTCAAAATCTCCAAGCCAGCCATCAGAGTACGCTATGAGTACAAGGATGCCTCCTCACCAACCCTGGAGGAGGTTGTAACGAAGAAAGTTAGACAACTGATGAGAGGCCGCCAATAGTCGTTCACCGGTTTATCGATTTGTCCTGTTTGCCGACCAGTCTGGGATCGATGTTATCGGGCCCGCCACAGTCCGGAGTATAACAGGTTACATCTCGAAAAGTGCAGGCCTCCCGACAGGAGGGACAATGCTCGGGAACCGATTCAGCTTCGAACACATACCCACAGTGACTGCAGCTCCACTTTGTCATGCTGATCACCTATCAAATTTGGAGAGTCCATCTGCTGATCTCGAGGGAATGAGGATTCCAGTAACCCTCGCCAACAGATCCAACAGAGTATTATAACGAGCGGCGCTGTCTTTTTCAATCCACCGAAACTCCTTGCCCCCGCTTTGAGTTGACCCATGCACGCAATGAGGATAAGATGTGATAAGATCACACTACCCGATGCCTTTTGGCGGTACTAACCGGAATTGGATGTTGGAGCTAAAAGTGAAACAACAAAACAAGCTTACGGCACGAGCTGAGGAGTACCTCGAATCGATATTCAACATGCGGGTAGAGGGCAAGACAATCGTTGCAGCTCGCCTGGCCGAGCTACTCATGGTTTCTCCGCCTACGGTGGCGAGTGCCCTGAATCGGCTTAAAAGAGACGGCCTCATATCCCTCGATTCCCGCAAAGAGATTAGGCTAACAAAGAAGGGCGAACTGCAAGCGATCAGCATCGTCCGGAGGCATCGCCTTGTGGAACGCTTGCTTACCGACATGCTGGACGTCGAGTGGTCTGAATGCCACGACGAAGCGTGTCAAATCGAACACGCAATCTCTCCTATGGTGGAAAACAAACTCTATGAGCGCCTTGGACAGCCTGCGACGTGCCCTCACGGTAATCCGATCCCCAGAGACAGGACCGTTCCCTTGCCTAACGGAGTGCCCCTCGACACCCTATCTCAGGGGACCTTGTTTCGGGTTGTGAGAATCGCCGAGGAGGCAACACGCAATACAGAACTCATGCGATTTTTCCAAAGGCACGCCATGCTGCCGGGTAAGACTTTCGAGGTGAAAGAGGTTTCCATTTCCGCCGGCACCATCACCCTGGCGAGTGAGTTCAGGGAGACTTCCCTGGGAATCAAGGCGGCCGCCACAGTTTGGGTCCTGCCCGTGAGTGGTTGAGATCGACCCTCCCTTTTCTGGCCTCTCTCCGGAAACTCAGTTTTTTGTCTGATCCGAACGTTCCTGACCTTTAAGAGCCGGGCTCCTTTATCCGTTCGATTCTCAGAGAGAATTTCATTTTACGAGGCGCGTCCTCCCGACCGGGACCTTGACAAAACAGTTAGCTAAGGCTAATTTACTCTCATAGATCAGTCTAACATACCTCCATGGTGCAGGTGTGCCTTAATCGGTCCTATTGAAACCGAATCACAGTCGATCAATAGATTTGCTCGGATTCATGTCGGAGGGGAAGTGACCATGCGCATTTTTGATCTGGCTTTGGCAACAGTGATATCACTCTTCGCATTCGAGGCGATCGTTCCTATGCCATTATCCGCACAGTCGCTCACCATCTACTCAGGTCGAAGTGAAGAACTCGTGGCACCGATTATTAAGCAGTTTGGGAAGGCGACTGGCGTGGATGTCCAGGTGCGCTACGGCGGAACCTCGGAATTGGCCGCGACCATTCTTGAGGAGGGTCGGCGAAGCCCGGCGGACATCTTTTTTGCTCAGGACCCCGGGGGACTTGGGGCCCTGGTCCACCTGTTTGGGCGAATCCCCGAGGATATCGTGAATCGAGTCAACCCACAGTTTCGTTCTCCCTACGGCAGATGGGTGGGGATTTCAGGCCGTGCCCGCGTTGTTGTCTACAACACGAAAAGTCTGACTCAGGCCGGCCTACCAAATGACATTTGGGACTTCACACACCCCAAGTGGAAAGGGCGCATTGGGTGGCCGCCGACAAACGGCTCTTTTCAAGCGATGGTCACGAGCATGCGGGTGCTCTGGGGAGAGGAGAAGACCCGGCAGTGGCTAAAGGGCATTCAGGCGAACAACCCGAAAACCTATCCAAAAAACACCCCGATTGTGGCCGCTGCCGGTGCCGGCGAAATCGACGCCGGCTTTGTCAATCACTACTATCTCTTGCGTTTCCTTCAGGAGCGAGGTGAGTCCTTCCCTGCCCGGAACTATCATCCCAGGGGAGGCGGCCCCGGTGCCCTCATCTTGGTTGCTGGAGCCGGCATCTTAGAGACGTCCAAGAACAAGGAGGCGGCGCGACGCTTCATAGACTTCGTTCTCTCTCCGGCCGCACAGCAATACTTCGCTGGGCAGACCTTTGAGTATCCCGTTGTGGAAGGAATCAAGACGCCCCGAGTACTCGTACCCTTGTCTGAAATCAATAGTCCACAGATCAACATGGTCGACATGGCAGACCTCCGGGGAACGCTGAGACTTCTCCGAGAGACGGGAGTCGTCCCATAAACATGGTCAGATGGAAGGGCACGCCACTCAAGCACTTCAGAATAGCCGGCTGGCCTCGACCTCGACCGCCCGCGTTGGTGTGGCTACCCGCCCTTTTAACGGCCACAGCAGTGAGCCTCCCCTTGGCCTATCTGTTCTTGCGAACCTTGGGGGCCGAGCGAGAGATATGGGAGCTATTAATCCGCGTGCGCACTTTGCAGGTTATTGGTCGTACCGTTATTCTCATCATCGGGGTCACGGGTTCTTCGCTCCTCCTTTCTCTGCCATTGGCATGGCTTACGACGCGGACAGATCTTCCCTTTCGCCGGCTGTGGTCGGTTCTTGCCGCTCTACCCTTAGTCATCCCGAGTTACGTGGCGGGCCTCGTCGTGGTGGCTGCCTTAGGGCCAAAAGGGATGCTCCAGAGCCTTCTGGAGGTGCCGTTCGGCATCGAGCGCTTGCCGGAAATCTATGGATTTCCCGGCGCAATGGTTACGATTCTCATGGTCTCTTACCCCTACGCACTGCTTCCCCTTCAGGCCGCTTTGCGGGGTCTTGATCCATCCCTTGAAGAAGCCTCACGGAGTCTGGGCTATAGTCCATGGCAGACATTTCGGCAAACAGTAATGCCCCAACTCCGTCCGGCCCTAGCTGCGGGAGCGTTAATCGTGTCACTCTATACCTTGAGGGACTTCGGGGCAGTGTCTCTCCTCCGCTACGAGACCTTCACCTGGACGATATACCTTCAGTACCAGACGTCCTTCGACCGGAGTCTGGCTGCGGCCCTTTCCCTCGTTCTGGTGGCCATGGCCCTCGTTATTCTTATCTTAGAAGCCCACACCCGGAGCCGAGGTCGTTACCATCGTAGCACAACGGGGGCGACCCATCCGCCTCTTCTGATACGGCTTGAAGGATGCCGGTGGCCCGCCTTAGTTTTCTGCGGGTCGGTTGCTCTCCTGACTCTTGTTATGCCCATGTACGTCCTTGTCCACTGGCTTGTCCAAGGTCTCGCCAGAGGAGAGCCCCTTCGATTGGTGTGGAATTCTGCTTTCAATTCCCTCTATGTTTCCGGTCTGGCCGCGGCAGCAACAACCGTTGCCGCCCTTCCAGTGGCAATCCTCTCCGTGCGCTATCGAGGATGGGTGAGCACCGTGGTGGAACGTTCCACATATATGGGCTTCGCCTTGCCAGGGATCGTCATTGCGCTCGCCCTTGTCTTCTTCGGCGCCCGCTATGCGACCCCTATCTACCAGACCTTGGTGCTTTTGATTTTTGCCTATCTGGTTTTATTCCTTTCCCAGGCGGTGGGTACCAACCGGGCGGCGCTTCTACAACTCAGTCCTTCCCTTGAAGAAGTTGCGCGCAGTCTGGGACGGAGACCCATAGAAGCGTTTCTCAGTATCACCCTCCCTCTGGTCCGTTCCGGCATTTTGGCTGGAGCGATTCTCGTTTTCTTTGCGACGATGAAGGAACTGCCAGCCACGCTCATTCTCAGCCCCATCGGATTCAAAACGCTGGCCACCGCGGTATGGTCGGCGACTTCTGAGGCCTTCTTCGCCCGAGCCGCAATGCCAGCGCTCCTTTTGATCGGTGTTTCGGCAGTGCCCGTGGCCTTGCTCACCTTGAGGGAGCCCAAAACGTGATCGATAACAATCACCGAAAATGCCACTCAAACGCTCGATAGGCTATAATATGAACAACACAGACATGATCGTTCAGAGAGGAGTGGAAGCGGAAATGGAAACGACGTCCCCACTGATTAGCCTCAAGGGCGTGTCGAAATCCTTTGATGGCACCTTGGTCATCCAAGATCTGTCTTTCGATATCGCCCAATCGGAGATCCTTGCCCTGCTCGGCCCGTCGGGATGCGGCAAGACGACAATTCTCCGCCTTCTCGCCGGTTTCGAACAACCCGATGCAGGTGAGATCCTCGTCCAGGGAAGAGTGGTGACCGACTCCCATTTCTTCGTACCACCTGAGCAGCGGTCGGTGGGCATGGTGTTTCAGGATTACGCCCTCTTTCCCCACTTGACCGTAGCGGAGAACATCCTGTACGGACTGCGAGGATTGGAGCGTTGGCGGCGAAAGAAGATACTTGGCGGAATGCTGAAACAAATCGGCATGGAGAGGTATGGTGACCGCTATCCGCATCAGCTTTCTGGTGGGCAACAGCAGAGGGTCGCCGTTGCACGGGCATTGGCCCCCTGCCCTGCCGCCTTGCTTCTCGATGAGCCCTTCTCGAACCTGGACGCCGATATGCGATCTCAGATGAGGCAGGAGGTGCTCTCCATATTGCGTGAAGCCAAGACGACGGCCATTTTCGTGACCCATGACCAGGAGGAGGCGTTCACCCTGGCAGACAGGGTCGGTGTACTTAACCAGCACCGACTGGAGCAGTTGGATACTCCAGAAGCCATCTACCATCGCCCCCAAACTCCATTCGTCGCACGATTCGTGGGTCAGGCCGATTTTATCCCGGCCGAGATCAACCAGGGCCGCGTGTCGACTGAACTCGGATCATTCAGAGCTACTGCCCCCCTTCCCAGCACTCGACTGCGTATCATGATCAGACCGGATGACATCGATTTCACACCCCACGATCACGCCACAGCAATCATCGTCGGTCGAGAGTTTCGAGGCTCTGAAAACATTTATAATATCCGCCTCAAATCCGGTCAGGTGGTGCGAAGCAGCCAGTCCTCTACGACAATCTTTCCACTCATGCAGCGTGTGAAGGTGCATGCTAACCTGGATCACGTCGTCATCTTCCCAGCCGGTGAGGTGAAGGAGCTAAAGGAGCTAAACGATAAGTCCCATCTCCATGGCGGATAGGCTATCCGGGCCGTTTGTAACTGAGAACAGATTGAAAGAGAGAAAACCATGAGCTCAAAAAGCACAAAGGGCAGGCTGAAAAGACCAATCTACCTGGACTACAATGCGACCACACCTCAGGATCCGGAAGTCGTCGCTGCGATGCGTCCGTTTCTCGAGGAGGCGTTCGGCAACCCCTCCAGTTCCCATGAGTATGGGAGACAGACCAGAACAGCCATCGAGAATGCACGTGGAGAGGTCGCCTCCCTGCTGAATTGTCGACCCGAGGAGGTCGTCTTTACGAGCGGTGGAACAGAATCGAACAACTATGCCCTAAAGGGGATCGCCTTCTCATCCCGGGCTCGAGGAAGGCACATCATCACGACCCAAATTGAACATCCCGCCGTCATCGAAGTGTGTAAATTTTTGGAAAGAAACGACTTTGAAATCACCTATCTCGCCGTAGATGAAGCCGGCCTGGTGAGTGTCTCCGACCTCGACAAAGCGATCACCCCTCAAACGATCCTGATTACCATCATGCATGCCAATAATGAGGTGGGCACGATCCAGCCGATCGAACAGATTTCTCGGCTTGCCAGAGACCGTGGGATTACTATGCATACAGATGCCGCCCAATCGGTTGGCAAGATTCCAACAGATGTGAACGTTCTCGGTGTGGACCTCCTATCAATTGCAGGTCACAAACTATATGCGCCAAAGGGAGTCGGAGCTCTTTACGTCCGCAAGGGAATTCAGCTCGCGAAATTCATGCATGGTGCAGGACAA
>CAYFYO010000006.1:0-65107 GCA_964347335.1 uncultured Thermodesulfobacteriota bacterium | reverse complement strand
CTACATGTTCCTTGGCGATGATGGCTTCCTTGGTGGCATACATGCAGCAAATGGAGGAACAGTAGTCGTTGCCGCATGTGGCATCCCTCGACCCAACACACTGAATGAAGGCGATCTTCTCCGGCACGGTTCCATCGGAGGGCCTCAAGAGGTGGCCCCTGTACGGACCTGAAGCGCTGAGCAACCTTTCGAGCTCAATACTGGTGATTACATTGTCAAAGACACCATATCCAAACTCCGGCTTCTTTGCGGCATCGAAGACTTCATACCCCGGAGAGAGGATAATGCTGCCGACCTCTATGGTCTCCATTTTTTCCTGGTCGCTATAATTCAGGGCCTTGGCCAAACAAACCTTCTCACAGAGGCCGCACCCGATACACTGTTCCCGATCGACGGCAAAGACCTTGGGAACGGCTTGAGGGTATTTAATGTAAATGGCGGACCTCCGGCTCATCCCTTCGTTATACGTATCGATGACGCTGACGGGGCAGTGCTTGCTGCACTCGGCACATCCGGTACACTTCTCCTCATCAATGTATCGAGGCCTTCTGGTGACGGTGACCCTGAAGTTCCCTGGTTCCCCCTCCACGGACTCCACCTCTGAATTGGAGATAACTCGAATATTAATATGCCTTCCACACTCCACCAGCTTGGGGGACATGATGCACATGGAGCAATCGTTGGTAGGAAAGGTCTTATCTAGTTGGGCCATATATCCGCCGATAGTGGGAGAGTCATCAATGAGATAAACGAAGAAGCCCGCCTCAGCCAGATCAAGGGATGCCTGCATTCCCCCAATTCCGCCCCCTACCACCAGTACTGCCCCGACCTTTCCGCTGTCCTTTTCTAACGCTTCCATAGGTTTCATCCACTCCGCACGTATGTGGGAACTTTCCCCTCCCCCTCATGTACGGCTATCCTCCCTTCCCCGATGAGGTCAACGAGAAAGGGCAATACCTCCTTCACCGTGAGACTCAGGATCGATCCGATCTCACCAGCGGAGAGGGATTTCCTCTCGACAAGCAGTATGATGCGGTTCTTGATGTATTCATCCCGAAGGGTGGACTCCATCAGTCGACGCAATTGCTCCGGTTTCACGGTTTCCCCATAGACATTCTCGCCTTCAACAAGGGCCTCTTCCTTTCCCACCAGCCATCTGACCTTCTCTCCCTCGAGTGCGCACTTCACCGCGAGGAGTCTGAGCCTCAGGGTTTCCTCCAGTTCTAACGGCCCCAAGTCCCTCAGGGCCTCGGTGAAATCCCTTACCGCTTCAGCAAACCGTTGCCCCTCCCCTGCCGAAACCCAATCCAACATGAACCTGCTGCTCTCCACCCCGGCCATCTCCAAAGCCTCTCTCGTGAGGCGCATCTTCTTCTCCGCTTGGATATTTCCTATCAGGTAATGACAATCCCCCGGATGACATCCCAACACCATAACACCATCAAAACCTGAGAGCAGTCCCTCGGGGATAAAGATGGGATCAACCCTTCCCGAGCACATCACACGGACGACTCGAATGCTAGGAGGATATTGAAATCTAGATATACCAGCCAGGTCTGCCCCAGCATATGCACACCAGTTACAGAGGAAGGCAAGAATTTTCGGCTGAAAGCCGTCCTGATGCATCCCCTGTGCAGGTTGTTCCGCCTTCTGCAAGTTCGAGGTCACGTTCCTCAACCTTTCCCAGCCCTCTTATGGACCGGCACAAGGGCTTCGATCTGGGCGATCAGTTCCTCGTCAGAGAAGTGTTTCATGGTAATCGCCTTTTGCGGACAGCTGGCACTGCAAACACCGCATCCCTTGCACGAAGCGGCAATGGTCTCGGCCTTATCCCCATGGTCGGTTTCCCCGACCTGAATGGCGCTGTATGCACAGAGCGACTCGCAGAGGCCACAGCCGATGCATTTGGCCTCATCAACCGATGAGATAATGGGCAGCACACTGACATATCCCTTGGAGAGCAACGTAGCGGCCCTCGCCGCAGCTGCCTTCGCTTGAGAGATGGACTCAGTGATCAACTTGGGAAAATGAGCCATACCCGCCAAAAAGATCCCATCGGTGGCGAAATCCACGGGCCTGAGCTTCATATGGGCTTCCAAAAAGAATCCGTCCTCGGTGAGAGGAACCTTCAGGAGCTTTGCCAACTCCTCATTCCTCCGGGGGGTAATGCCGGCCGACAATACGAGCCAATCGGGGCTGAGCGCCATCCGCTCATTGGTGACTGATTCCGTGAAGAGCAGGTTAATGGAGCCCGTCTCAATGCCGACCTGGGGCTTATCCTGGGGATCATAGGGTATGAAGGTGACCCCCGCATTCCGAGCCTCGGTGTAGTATTTCTCCATAAGGCCATAGGTTCGAATATCCCGATAGAAGATATAGACCTCCGCTTGAGGATTTCTCTCCTTGATCTTCAAGGCGTTCTTGATGGCCAGACTGCAGCAGATTCGGCTACAATTTGGGCTTTCCTCGGTTCTCGACCCTACGCATTGAATCATGACGATGGTTTTGGCTTCGGAAAGGAAACCTTCCCCACGGGCGATCTTTTCCCCAAATTCCCGTTGGGTCATGATCCGCTCGTCCTCCCCGTACAGATATTCGGAGGGCCTGAGCTCTTCTGCTCCCGTGGCCACGATCACTGTCCCCTGTTCGAGTTCCTCTTCGGTTTCATCACGAATCAGAATCTTAGTCTTGAAGTTCCCCACGTACCCCGAGAACTCGGTCACCTCCGTGTTGGTGAAGACGTGGATGCGCGGATGATTTACCACATCCTCGACCGTCTTTTGAAGCAACTGCTGGACGTCATTCCCTTCCACCGTATCGTACACATTCCTCAGGTTCCCCCCGAGCTCTGAACCCTTCTCGATGAGGTAGCAGTCAAATCCCTGATGGGCCAGCTCCAGGGCACTGGTCATGCCCGCCAGTCCTCCTCCGATGACGAGCCCCTTCGCAACGACCTCTGCCACGGGCTCCTCCAGGGGTCGGGAGAGGCGGGCCTTGGCAGTCGCCATCTGAACCAACTCCTTGGCCTTCTCCGTGGCCTCTTCAGGCTGATCCATATGAACCCAAGAGCATTGATCCCGGATATTGGACATCTCGAAGAGATATTTATTGAGTCCTATCTCTCGAATAGTCTCCTGGAACAACGGTTCGTGGGTGCGGGGAGAGCAGGAGGCCACCACGACGCGGTTCAAATGGTGCTCCTCCACCGCCTTTTTGATCTTCTCCTGGGTATCCTGAGAGCAGGAGTAGAGGTTTTCCTCCACGTAGACAACATCTTTCAGTTCCTTGGCGAATTCCTTTACCTGAGGGACATCGACTACGCCACCAATGTTGATCCCACAATGGCAGACGAAGACCCCAATGTGGGGCTCCTCCCCCGAAACATCCCTCTCGGGGGGATATTCCTTTTTCCTTAACAGCGTCCCCCTCACTGAGGCTAGGGAAGATGAGGCGCTTGAAGCCGCTCCACTAGCCTGGGCCACCGTCTCCGGAATATCCTTTGGACCCTGAAAGGCACCACAGACGTAGATCCCCGGCCTCGAGGTGCCAAGGGGCGAGAACTCATGCGTCTTACAGAACCCATAAGCATCGGACTCCAACCCCAATCGCTCTGCAAGGTCCTTAACACCCTTGGGCGGGGTCAACCCCACGGACAAAACGACTAGATCGAATTCCTCCTCCACGACTTGCTTGTTCTCGTCGATGTAGGAGATGGCCAAGCTCTTGGACCTGGGTTTCTCGGCAACCCGTGAGATCATACATCGGACGAACCGGACTCCATGCTCCCTTTTTGCCCTCTCGAAATACCTATCAAAATCCTTTCCCTGACAGCGGATGTCCATGTAGAAGATAGTGGGTTCTACCTCTCTTTGATGTTCCTTGGCGATAATCGCCTCTTTGATGGCGTACATACAGCAGACGGAGGAACAGTATTCGTTTCCGTTCTCTCCAGTCATGTCCCTGGATCCCGCACACTGAATCCAGGCAATCTTCCGGGGCGAGGTTCCATCGGAGGGCCTGAGAAGAGCTCCCTGATAGGGACCTGAAGCGCTCAGGATACGCTCAAATTGGATGCTGGTGATCACGTTGGGATATCGACCATATCCATAACTATCCAGCCCTGTGGTATCGAATTCATCAAAGCCCGGGCACAGGATCACCGATCCCACCTTGATATCGAAGATCTCCTCATTCATATCGTGAACAATTGCCTCCGCTTTACATACTGAAACACACTGAAGGCATTCCGAACAGAGCCCACAATTGAGGCAACGTTGGGCCTCCCGCAGAGCATCCTCTTCGGTAAGAGGCAGTCTCACCTCTTGGAAACTATCCCTCCTCTCTGCGGGAGAGAGAAGTGTTGCCTTCTCTCGGGGAATCTTTTGGGCCTTGGCCAGGAGATCGTCCACATTTGCCCTTTGCCATGGAGGTGGTTCACGGCCCTCTCTTAGGTCTTGCCCGTTGAGATACCGATGGATCGAGATTGCCGCCTCCTTCCCCGCCCCGACCGCTTCAACAGCGTAGCCCGGCCCTGTGACGGCATCACCGCCCGCAAAGATCCCTTCCCGTGCGGTCTGAAGGGTTATGGAGTCCACCTGCAAGGTTCCCCCTTTGGTCAACTCTATTCCCATCTCCGGGGAGATAAAGGATAGATCGGGAGCCTGACCAATGGCGGGGATAACCGTATCGACTTCGATGGAAAATTCTGACCCCTCAATGGGGACAGGCCTTCTCCTTCCCGTTTCGTCGGGTTCACCCAGTCGCATCCGCAGGCAGCGTACCTCCATGCCTTTCTGACCTCTGGGAATAAGCTCGATGGGAGCCGCGAGATACTGGATCTCAATCCCCTCCGAGAGGGCTTCATCAATCTCGTCCTGGTTGGCGGGTATCTCCTCTCGGGACCTCCTGTAAAGGATGGTCACCTCCTTGGAGCCAACTCTCAGGGCCGACCTGGCTGCGTCGATGGCCACATTACCGCCCCCAATGACCGCTGTCCTCTCCCCTACCTGGACACCTTGACCCGAATTAACCCTCCCAAGAAAAACCACTCCAGGAATTACTCCACGGGCATCCTCGCCGGGGATGTTCAACCGAAGATCCTTATACGCCCCGGTCGCTATGAAGATAGCCTTGAACCCCTGAGAGAAGAGGTCCTCTACGAGTATGTCTTTTCCAACTGAGGTGTTCGTCTTAATTTGGATACCACGGTCTTGTATAAACTCGATTTCCCCATCGAGCACATCCCGGGGAAGGCGGTATTCAGGAATACCTGTGCGCAACATCCCCCCAAGGGTTAGAAGTTTTTCGAAGATCGTTATCTGATATCCCTCAAGGGATAAGTAATAGGCAGCACTTAATCCAGCCGGTCCGGAGCCGATAATGGCCACCCTTTCTGACCTCTCCTCCTTCTTCATGGGGGGGTTCCTCACGGCTTGATCCGCGACAAACCGCTTGAGATCACAGATCGCGATGGGCTCGTCCACGGAAGTCCGGTTGCATTCCGTTTCGCAGGGGTGAGGACATATCCTCCCGAGTATGCCAGGAAGGGGTAGGTTTTCATCGATGAGTTGAAGAGCCTCTTGGTATTTCCCCTGGGAGATGAGGGCAACATAGCCCTGGACATTGACCCTGGCCGGGCAAGCCATCACACAGGGAGGCCGTCCTCTCTTGTCGATGGTAAAGATATTGGGAAACGCCTGGGCGTAGGGGCGATAAATGGCCTTTCTGTCAACCAGGCCTTCATCGAACTCACTGGTAATACCCACGGGGCAGACATCCGGACATTCGCCACATCCCGTACATTTCGCTGGATCTACGTACCGCGGTTTCCTCCTGATAGTCGCCAGAAAATGGCCCGGCTCCCCTTGGACATCCACCACCTCCGAGTAGGTGAGGGTTTCGATGTTCAGGTGTCGTCCACACTCGACTAGCTTTGGAGAGAGGATACACATGGAGCAGTCATTGGTGGGAAAGGTCTTATCCAGTTGGGCCATCACCCCGCCGATGGCCGGAGAGGACTCTACCAGGTAGACGTAGTACCCCGACTCCGCCAAATCAAGGGACGCCTGGATACCGGCAATTCCTCCCCCGACAACGAGGACCGCGCCCACTGGTTCGTCTTTGGAGTTAGGGGATGAGATTGCGCCCACAGCACTCACCCTCATCAACGTCCCATCCTCCTACACCCTTGAAGCCCGAAATCATCCGATCAACCCTTTTGAATTGAGAAGCTTCACAGGATCGGTGAAATGACGCCCCAGCCATTTCATAACGTCCCGGTGCCCCATCGCCAAACCCATTAGTTCGGTAAAATAGAAGATGGGAAGGTCGTATTTTTGGCCGAGTTCTCTACCGATCTCCTCCTGCCGGGTATCCAAGTTGATCTGGCACATAGTACACGCCGTCACCAAACAATCTGCCTCCGCCTCCTTAGCCATCTCCAACAAACCGTGGGAAAGCCTCCTTACGATATCGGTCCGGGTCATAACCAGGCTCGCCCCACAACAGTCAGTCTTGTAAGACCACGGAAGAGGCTTCGCCCCCAACAGGTCCATCAACCGGTCCATATGTTGCGGGTCTTCGTAGTCCCTCACCGCGGTGATATCCGGAGGCCGAACGCTAAGACACCCATAATAGCAAACCACCTTAAGCCCGGATAAGAGATTAACCACTTTCTCCCTTACCCTATCTAGAATTGAATCCCGAGAGAAGAAGTCCAGGGCATATCGGATTCGAACCTTACCCCGGTATGGGGTTTTCCATTCCTCCGGATGCTCCCGAATCTCTTTTTCCGCCGCCTTGAACCGACTGTAGCAAGCGACACAGGGAACGAGCAACTCCTTGTCCCACTTTTCGGCTATAGCGAGGTTCCGTGCCGCCAATTCGACAGCGAGGTACTCATCGGTGCAATGGGCTGAACTCGCCCCACAACACGTCCAATCCTCCAGCTCATGGAGGTGAATTTCCAAAATCTCGCAGACACCTCGAATCGATTCATCGTACTCTCGAGCGGTGCCATCCAAGGAGCAGCCTGGATAGTATGAGAGCTCCCTCACCTCACTTCTCCCTTTCAAATCGCGCGAAAATATCCCTTATCTCCTTTCCTCCACCAAATTTGGAGGGAAAGAGCTTGATTTTCCCCTTTCTGAACATCTTCCAGCCCAGGGCCGCATCCTTCATAAAATCCCTGGTTTTAGCTTTATACTGCCATATCAATCCCAGTTCGTGGATTCGTCCTTTCGACTTAATGGAACTGAGGAAGACCGAATGGAAGATAGGGATATCCCTCTCTGCAAGCTCAGCCCCGGACCTCAGGGCCATGCGCCTGAGGACATCCATGATCTTGGCGATGTCGATGTCATTGGGGCATCGAACGCTGCACGTGTAGCAGGATGCACATATCCAGATGGTGTGAGAAGAGAGGACCTTTTCCCGGAGGCCGAATTGAACCATGCGAATAACTTGGTTGGGAAGGATATCCATTGCATAGGCAACGGGACACCCAGCCGAGCACTTCTGACATTGATAACAGGCCAAAGGTTTCTGCCCGCTTTCGTGGGCCACCCGGTCGTAAAACGAGGGGTCCGTAGTGGTCGAATCCCCTCCCATCCTGATCGACTTAATTCCCATTTCTCGCTCTACATCCTCCATCTCTTTGATTCTCCTTTAGAGAGATAGAACGTCCTCTACCTGTACCGGTAGCTCTATTCTAAAGGTGGTTCCTCTCCCGACCTCGCTCTTGACATCGATCCGACCCCTGTGTCCTTCGATAATTCCATAAGATGTACTCAGACCCAGACCAGTCCCCCTTCCCACTTCTTTTGTTGTGAAGAAGGGGTCGAATATCCTCGAGAGGTTTTCCCGAGGGATACCCTCTCCCGTATCGGTAAATTCGACCCAGGTCCCCTTCTGGTCTTTTGACAGACCCGTTGTAATGGTGAGGGTACCGCTTCCGTGCATCGCCTCGGCCGCATTTACAATAATGTTCATAAACACCTGCTTGAGCTGACCCGCATTACCCCGAACAGTCGGAAGGAAGGGTGCCAGGTTTTTGACTATCTCGATATTATGAAAGAGGGCTTGGTTCTCCAGGAAGAAGAGGCCATCGGTAATGGCCTTGTTGATATCGGCGGGTTCCATCTTGGGATCTGTTTGCCGGGAAAATTCCAGCAGACTCTTGACGATATCCTTGCATCGGGTGGCCTCCTGGACGATCTTTGCCAGATCCTGAGTCCTCGGATCACTCACCTTCAGCGTCTCCGTCAGCAGGCTAGAGTATATGAGAATGCCTCCCAATGGGTTGTTGATTTCATGAGCAATGCCGGCGGCCAGCTTGCCTAAAGAGGCCATCTTTTCCGAGTTAACCAATTGGAGATGGGTTTCTTCCAGCTGCTTCTCCATCTCGATTCTGGGCCGCAGATCCGTGAAAAACCCTACGCTTGAGAGCTCTCCACCCTGCTCATCAAAAACCAATGAGGCGGACAACTGGATGGGGATGTGTTCGCCAGACTTGCTGACGAGGGTAACCTGTTGGAAGGTGAGCTTCCCTATCCCCCCATACTCCTCGCTTCTCAATTTTCTCATGATATCCTTGGCCCCCCCAGGAGGATAGAGGTTAATGATGTTGACCTTCCCCATCACCTCTTCCGCTTTGTACCCCAAGAGCTCCTCAGCGGCCTTGTTAAATATGATGATGTTTCCTTTCATGTCGGCGGCAATAATGCCATCCCCGGAACTGGCGATGAGCTTAGTTAAGAACTCGTTACTCGTGCGGATTTCGTTCACCATCTTCTTTCGTTCAGTGATATCCTGCAGGTAGACATAGGTGTTCATCGTCTCCGCTTGGGGCCGGGCAATAGTGACGCAAACCTCGGCCTCCTTAGTTCTCCCATCAGCCGTAAGGATATCCATCTCCGTGCAGACCCGCTTGCTCTCGGCCAACCCAACCTGATCATGCATTTCCGCCAAGAACTTCCTGTCCCTTGCATTCAGGAGTTTGGTGAATTTCATCCCCAAAAGCTCTTTGTTCGAGTAGCCAGTCAGCTCCAATGCCATGGAATTGGCAAATATAATTCGATTCCCCTCATCGATCACGATAATCCCGTTCTCACCCATCTCCGAGATCTTCTGGAACTTCTTTGCCACCTGCTGGACCCTTCTCTCCATCTCCTTCCGTTGGGTGATGTCGATGTTCACACCCTGATAGCCGATGATCTCCCCCGTCTCGTTTTGAATGGGGTGGGCCGTAAGGAGGATGGTGATCTTTTGTCCGTCCCTTCGCTTGAATTCCACCTCCAGATCCTTAACGAAGCCATTTCTCTCCACCAAACTTTGGAAGATCCTTCGATCCTCCGGGTTGACATAGAGGTCCCTTGCGATGTCGATCTTCAGGAATTCCTCCTTGCTACTATACCCCAGCATCTCCAGCAATGCCGGGTTGCAATCCAAGAATCTTCCCTTCTTGGTACTAATGAAGATGCCGTGTTGCACGCGTTCGAAGAGGTTCCTGTATCTCTCTTCTGATTCCTTGATCTTCCTCTCGAATCGCCTTCGCTCGGTAATATCTCTCACGTAGACATAGGTCTTCCCTCTCCCGTTGGTTTTTGCCGAAGCGATGCAGACCTCGGCCTCTCTGGTATCTCCCGAAGCCGTGACAATTTGCATTTCAGCGCAAAGTTTCTGACCGAACTTGTGTTTGTCGATTTGGATATCCTGAAGTAAAGCCCTGTTTTTCTCCCCCAAAAGGGTCCCCAGCGCCTTGCCCAGCAACTTATTTCGAGGGTAGCCAGTAACTTCTTCCGCCACTCGGTTGGCGAACACGATTTCGTCCTTCCCGTCGCAGACGAGAATTCCGTCATTGCCCAGCTCGGCGATCATCCTAAAAGGAATATCCTCTTTGTTCTTCCGACCGTGCTGATCTACAGAATCTTTTCTGCCCATTTCCTTTTATTTCCTTCCCTTGGGCATGAAGAAAAACCGTCAAAGGCCCGCTGCGTCTAAAATAGCGGCCACTCGCCTTTCCCACCCAATGGGAATAATGTAAAGCCCCCGGCAGAGGTTCTTCATTTCTTTGATGAGATTAGAGGCAATCTCGGTGCTAGCCTTGAGCCTGTCCGGGGCTTTCAAGAGTTTTGCAATCGTCTCCTCCGGTACGAAAACGCCCCTCATAACACGATTCATGTACCTAGCCATACCAGCCGATTTAAGGATGGTTACCCCCGCAAAGATCGGAACCTTCAGCGGTCCCACCTTCTTCATGAACCTCTCGAGGAGATCAATATCGAAGATCGCCGGTGTTACGAAGAAATTAGCTCCATTCCGGATCTGCTTCTCCATGTCAGTAATCTCCAGCTCCAGGGCACCGGGTTCCAAACCCGGGTTCACCTCCGCCCCGACGAAGAATTTCGGAAAGCCATCAAGGTCGTTTCCGGCCATGTCATGACCCTTCTGCAAGTCCTGTATAGCGGAGATGAGCTCAATAGGGGTCAGATCGAATACGGGTTTAGCCTCCTGATGATCCCCCAGTCTGGGATCCTCGCCTTTCACCACGAGGACGTTCTCGATACCGAACACCGCCGCATTTAGCAAATCCGATTGCAAGGCTAACCGATTTCGATCTCGACAAGCGATCTGAAAGATGGGCTTAATTCCTTTTTGCTTCAGAATATGACAGGTAGCCAGGGAGCCGAGTCTCATCACTGCATTCTGAAGGTCGGGGACAACGACGAAATCCACCCTTCCCTTCAGGAAATCTGCATTCTCCCGGAGTTCTCTTGTATCTGTACCCTTAGGTGGCTGAACCTCCGAGAGGACGACGAATTTATCCGATTCCAATTGCTCTCTCAAACTCATTTCGCACTCCCTTTTGGCAAAACAAAAAACCGCCCTTGTCGCGGCGACCACGATGCGAGCATCCTTCTATATAGGGGAGAACGTCTGCCGATAAACATACTACAATTGTGGCCAAAATCAAGGCACTGTATTACAGTATCTGTGTTTTCTGGAATCGACTCCAAGGATTATCCCGGTGCAAAGAGCCGGTAAGTTGAGACTTCTCTCCACCCGATATGAGCCACAAAAGATGTAAAGTCATCCAATACCAGTCGCTCTTTCATTGAGGAACAGCAATAGATTAGCGCCGAAGTCACGCCTCTTTATTCCGGGGCTTGTTCTCAGGGGATAAAAAAGTCGAAAAGAGGGAATGATCAATTAATTCGGATCATTCACACGGTAGGTCGCTTTTTTGGTATTCGAGGGATCTGGGAAATTGATTCGGAATCAGGAACGCGATTGAAACAGAATTCAATATCCCCTGGGCCTCTTCCTTACCTGGTGAGGGGCTTCGAAGGCTTCGTCCAGAACATCCACTGCGGCTTCGGCGTCTCGTGCGTCCACGATACAGGAGACGCTCGAGATAGAGGTGCTGATGGCGATGGAATTGATTCCCACCGAGGCCAGAGCCGAAAACATAATCCCCGAGATTTTGGGCTTCTCACGGAAATGGGGACCAAAGACGCTGACCACCGCAACGTTCGAGTTATAAGAGATTACCTTGGCCCCTATCGACGGTTTGATCGCCTCCAAACAACCTATAGCGGACTCCAAGTCCTTCCGATCAATACAGAGGGTGAAGTTAGAAAAACCATCCACATCGAGACTCTGTACCAGGAAATCTATATTGATGTTCTCATTTCCCAATGCGCCCAATACCAACCCTGCGATATCTGAACGAGCGGGGCATGACATCACCGTAACCACGGCGTGTCCGTCACTTTGCATTATCCCGCCTACCTTAACCCTTTCCATCTCCGACCGCCTCTTACTCTAATCCCATTTCCTTTTATCCTCGATCTTCTTATGCTTATCGAAGATAACCCCTCTCTCCACGAATTCCACTTCGCCCTTCACATTGAGGAACTCTTCCATATCTCTCTGAAGCCTTGCCTTGAGCAAGGTCCGATCCGCGGATTCGTCGGCGAGTTCGATCAAGAAGGTCATCTCGTCCAAATAACCGCTCCGGCTCACCACAACTTGATACTTGCTTACTTCCCGGTATTTAGCCATCAATTCGTCGGTTTGCCAAGGATGGATGAAAACACCTCTCACCTTTGTCACCTGGTCCGTTCTCCCCAAAATCTTCATCAATCTCATGGAGGTTCTGCCGCATCGGCAAGGCATGCTGGAGAGAACGGATAGGTCCCCTGTACCGTAACGAATCATGGGGAAGGTGCGATTGAAGTTGGTTGCCACGATTTCCCCTGTGGTGCCTGGGGGAAGTCTCTTGCCCGTATCGGGGTCCACGATTTCGACGATGACATCATCGGGGATGTGCATGCCTTGTTTTTCGAAACACTCATAGCCGAGGCACCCTACGTCTACCGTGCCGTAACACTGCCTGATGGTCATTCCGAAATCCGCTTCCAGCCTCTCCCGGAGGGATTCCGGGAGCATTTCGGCGCCGACAAGGCCTACCTTCAACGAGAAGTCCTTCTCCAGGTCATATCCCACTCCCTCTGCCCTTTCGGCGATACTCATGAGGAAGCTGGGAGTTCCCACATAGCCTGTCACTTTCAAATCGTACATTATTTTCACCTGCATCTGGGTATTTCCCTCTCCAGCCGGCACTGTGGTACAACCCAGCATCTTTAGGGAATCGTCCAGCATAAATGCAAATGGCCACATGTGGTAATTGAAGGTGTTCTGAGCGATATCTCCGGCCCGGAAGCCGCAGGCGTACAGGGCCTCTGCCCATCGGTTATCCTTATATTCCCATTCTCCAGGTTCATAAATGAGGCCGGGAAGGACATATATCCGTCTCATCTTTTTTATTGGAACTGCCTCGAACCCACCAAAGGGATGAATGGACTTTTGCATTTCCACTAGGTCGGATTTGGCGGTAATGGGGAGGCGTTGGAGGCTATCGACGGTTTCGATTTCCTCAGGCTTGACTCGAGCCCTGTCTAGCTTCCCCTTCACCGTGCTGGAGCGCTCATAGGCATACTTTACAAGTTCTCGCAGCTTGGCATTGAGATAGTTCCACCTCTCCTCCTGCGACATGGTCTCCCTTTTCTCATTAAAATACCCCGAAGTCCTATCTGCCTTGGCCATATTCACTCCCTTCATTTACTATCGGGTCGATCCCTATTGATTGGGTTTCACGTTGTAGGTCAGGTAGATCCAACGTTCGGATCCTATCCTGCCGTTGCTCAATTCAGATCTTCCTTCATCTTGCCCTACTTCATGATCCCATTATTGACGATCTTAAGGAGATGTCAAGGAATTTGTAAAGGTTCTGAAATTCAGGCTGATTTTTGGATTAAGAGGGGTCGGATAAAATAGGGTCATATGCTAGATCCAGTGAGGAGGTTTCCATGGCAATCAGAATCCTAATTGAGAGAAAGGTGAGGAAGGGTAGGCAGAATGAGACGATGAGCGTTTTGTGGGAGCTTCGAGCCTTAGCTCTGCCTAGAAGGGGTTATATCTCTAGGGAGACGCTGCGTTCCTAGGATGATCCCTCAACATATATTGTTATCAGCACGTGGGAGAGCGTGGAGGCCTAGGAAGCATGGTGGAACCACCCAATAGAGAAATATAGTGAGCAAGAGACTGGAACAAGTTCTGGTCACGCCGGAGAGGTACAGTATTTTCGTCGATGTCCACCCCTTAGGATTCGGAAAGGGGTCCAATGCATTACCTGATTTGAAAGATTAGTCGAGAAGTCATCCCAGCAGAAAACCCATGCGCCTCCGCAAATCCAAAATCGGCCTCATTTGCGGTTCCGAGTTCTCTCACGCCGTCCCGAATTGAAGAGAATCCCATGCCTGGCTTGAGACTGTAGATACCTTGCCTGAGGATATGTCGTGAATATCGAAACTTCGCCTTTCACAGCTCGCGTCGATCGATCGACCGAAGCCTCTGCAAACAGAGAAGTGATGCATTACTCGTAGGAATTGAACGAGCTGACCAATACTTATTCGGAGGTCTTTTCTGACTTCTGGCTTCTGACTTCTGACTCCTGATAAGAACTCTTAAGGTACTCCGCCACTTTTTCTGCCACCAATTCTCCCTCGTGGATACAATCACTGATCCCTACACCTCGATATGCACATCCTGTCAAAAAGAGCCCGGGATGCTGTGAAACCCTTTCCTCAATCTGAGCCACCCGGTCCGGGTGGCCGAGCTGGTATTGGGGCATGGAATCTTCCCATCGGTAAACCTTGGTGAAGAGAGGATCGGCCTCGATGCCCATGATATCCTTCAGTTCCTTCCGGCTCATGGCCACCATCTCATCCTCGTTGAGCCCCAAGGCGGCTTCATTTTTTGCCCCCCCAACGAAAACCCTCAGAAGGACATGATTTTCAGGAGCGCGGTTGGCAAATTTGACTGAGGTCCATGTGGATGCCATGATATTCCGCTGTTCGCTTCTGGGAACAACAAATCCGAAACCGTCCAAGGGGTGGGAGATTTCGGACTTTCGAAAGGCCAGATGAACAATGGCCGATGAGACGTACGGAATGGCATGCAGACGATCCCTGAGCGGCTTATCGAAACCCTGGACGAGGTTGCCACTGACAAAGGACGGAGTTGCCAGAAGAACGACATCGGCTTTCAGTGTCTCTCCTCCGTCTGTATTCAAGGCGTAAGCAACTGAACCCTCCAGTCGCTGCTCCTTGAGCGAAACGACACGCTTACCCAAAAGAATCGACCCGGAATCGAGTCGGCTTTTCAAAGTCTCAACAAGATCTCCCAAGCCGTTTCTTAGCGTGACAAACATGGTGCGCTCGGGGCCTTTGCGGTTTTTCATGAACTCCAAAAACTTCTTCCGCCGGGCGAGCATACCACGGATGAGGCTGCCATACTCTCGCTCTAGGTCCAGGAACCGTGGAAAGGTCGCTTTTAGGCTCATCGTCTCCGGAACCGAGGCATGAATTCCCGCCACCAGCGGTTCAGCGATTTTCTCAAGGGCTTCCTTCCCAAGACGTCGAGACACAAAATCCGCCAGGCTCTCATCCTCATCGGCTGTCCGTTTCGGAATCAACCAGTCCATGGCCATCCGGATCTTCCCAAAGGGACTGATGAGTGTGCTACGAATGAATGGCAGGAAACTTGTCGGGACCAGGAGCATGAAACCCTCGGGAAGGGCATGAAGTTTTCCCCGTGAAAGTATAAATGTACGGCGATTCTCGTTCGTGTTCAGCAGTTGGTCTTCGATGCCCAGACGTACACAGAGTTTCAGCGTCCATGGCTTTTCTGATAAAAAGCAGTCTGGCCCCGCTTCGACGATAAAACCGTCGACCTTCTCTGTCAGAATCGAACCACCGAGATGATGCGCTCGCTCAATCAGGAGTGTCTCGATCTGCTCAGCTGACGCTCGCACGCTCTCCTGGAGGAAGTAGGCCGCCGATAGGCCTGAGATACCCCCTCCGACAATTACCACCCGTTTCACACCAACCTCCATTTCCTCTGTGAGACACTTTTGAAAAGCTCGCTTTTCCCTGCTCAAAACCTTTCTGTAGGTGTGTCAGTTGTTAGACGCCATCCAACCGAGCGGCTAAGAATGAGGTGCCTTCGTCCTGAGTCCGGTCTTAGGGACTCACCTCGTCAAGCAACCAACCCTGGACAACGGACCACGAGCGGCAACGCTGAGCCCGAAGGTACTTTGTTCAGAAACTGGTGCGTGATTCAGTCATCACGTACATCCGACTCCTCTAGATATCCCACCAGCACCTGGGCCAGGGCTTCGATGAACTTCGGCGAATCGTTCAGAGAAGCCGATCGCTCGTAATCCATTCCCAATTGTTCCGCCTGCTTCCTGTACAGGATATCCAGATCGTAGAGCGTCTCAAGATGGTCCGAAACAAAACCAACCGGCACCACCAGGACTCTGGGACATCCACTCCGAGCAAGATCCTCGAGAACATCACCCACATCCGGCTCCAGCCAGGAGCTGGATCCTCCGCCCCTGCTCTGAAAGGCCAGGGACCAATTCATGGGCTCCATTCGCTTCCAGAGACCTTCAATGGTTTCGTGGATCTCCTCAACATATGAGTCCGTGGCCACTGCTTCCGTCGGCAGACTGTGAGCACTGAAGATCACCTGAACCGTCCTCCGAATCTCACGGTCGAACCGGGAGAGTCCTTCTGCGACTTTCTCCCACCATGCTTCGAGAAACAGAGGATGGGTGTGCCATCCCATGACCTTAATGACATCGAAATCAACCTTCAGGCTCTTCATCGCTTCATCAAGCACGGCAAAATACGGTGCTGTGCTGAGCTTGGAACGAAAAGGCGTCAGAGGCAAGGCCAGAACCTTTTGGATCCCTCGGTTTCCAATACTCGCCACCGCATCTTTGATGAGGGGCTCAGAGAAACGGAGGCCCGTGAACACCTTCAATCTCTGGCCTCTTCGCGCGAGTTCCTCCTCTAGGGCTCGGGCCTGGCTTAGGGTAATTCTCGGAAGAGGCGATCCTCCCCCAATAAGTCGGTACCTTCTCTTAACCTCTTTGATTCTCTCCTCTGGGGGAAGCCGGCCTCCCAGAAACCGGCTCAGAAACTCCTCCACCTCTTCGACTGCGGTCGGTCCTCCAAAGGCCATGACCAAGACAGCAGCTTCTCCGTCCAAATGACTCATCGCTGACTCATTTCGTGGACTGCATCCACCATGAGTCTCACATGGTCGATGGGGGTCTCGGGGAGAATCCCATGGCCCAGATTGAAGATGTGGCCGGAGCGATTCTCTGCAGCAGCGAGAATTGCCCGGACAGCCTTCCGAATCCTCTGAGGGGGAGCAAACAGGAGGGTAGGATCGAGATTTCCCTGAATGCCAACATCGTAGCCTATCTTTTTCCACGCCTCTCCGAGATGAATTCGCCAATCGACGCCGATCACATCGCCCCCTGCCTGTCTCATGAGAGGGAGCAGTGTCGATGCGCTTGTCGCAAAATGAATGAAGGGCACGTCTCTTCCCAACTCCTTGAAGACTCGCTGGGAATGGGGGAGGACAAACGCCTCATAATCATCGGGACCCAGGCATCCCACCCAGCTATCAAAAAGCTGGACGGCCTGTGCACCCGCCGTAATTTGGCTCCTCGCGTACCGGATGACCACCCGAACGAGTTTCTCCATGAGTCGGCCCCAGGATTCAGGATTCTGATACATCAGCTTCTTGGTTCGAAGAAAGTTCTTTGAATGGCCACCCTCTACGAGGTAACTTGCGAGCGTAAAAGGGGCACCTGAGAAGCCGATGAGTGGCACTCGACCCTCGAGTGCTCGTCGGACTTGCCGAATCGCCTCCAACAGAAACGGCACATCCTCATCCGGGTCGATGACACGAAGGTTCTCGATGTCCCGGTCAGTTCGGACCGGATTTTGAATCTTGGGGCCTCCTGCCTCGGTGAACCGAAGATCGACTCCCATTCCCTCCAGGGGAAGCAGGATATCCGCAAAAATGATGGCCCCATCCACGCCGATTTGATCGATGGGCATGAGGGTAATTTCCGTTGCAAGGTCGGGTGTCTTACACATCTCGAGGAACGAGTACCTCGCCCGTAAGGCGCGGTACTCCTTCATATAGCGCCCGGCTTGCCGCATCAACCAGACCGGCGTAAAATCGACCCTTTCCCTGCGACAGGCCAAGAGCAGAGGATAACGATTCTCCATAGGCATCAGGAAGCCTTTCCTCGACTCCAGAGTTTCTCCTTGATCAGAAGAGGAGTCACAGTTGCGATAATCAAAACGCTGATCAGATGAGCGGCTCTCAGCCCTCCAACCATCAGACTATCGGCCCTGTAAAAGCTGACGACGAACCGGCCGACAGAGTAGAGAATCAGATACAACGCGATGATGAATCCGTCCTTTGCTGGCCTCTTTCGGATCTTCCAGAGGAAAAAGAAGATGGCGAGGTTGATGATCAATTCATAAAGCATGGTTGGATGGAGCGGTATGTGAGGAAACTGCTGCCCGGCAATGCTTCCGCCCGGAAAAACGATCCCCCAGGGCATCTGAGTCGGAAGACCATGGGCATCACCATTCATGAAATTCCCAAACCGCCCAAAAGCCTGGCCAAGGATGAGACTCGGGGCGACCGCATCGGTTATCCCCAGAAAAGGGACTCCTTTCATTCTCGTGTAAATGTACCCTCCGAGGAGGCCACCAAGAATTCCACCGTGAATTGCAAGGCCCCCATGCCAGATCGCAGGGATCTCCTTCCAATCCGGCCAATAGTATTCCCAGTTAAAGGCCACATAGTAAATCCGTGCACCGATAATCCCACCCAAAACCAACCAGAAGATGAGATTCATTACATCGTCCGGAGAGAGTTTTATTCCCTTTCTCCTGACCTCACTTTTGACGAGAAAGTATCCCACGACGATGGCCACGACGTACATCAACCCATAGAATCGGATTTGTATGGGACCGATGCTAATGAGCACAGGATACATAGAAAACCCCGGAAACGACGTGGGGGTAATCAAAAGCATTCGAATCCCTATTGTACTGTATTCCACAATGGATATTCAAACAAAAGATTTTTGAGGGTTCCGTTGGATATATGAGAAAGGATTCGGTTAAACTCTCTCAGATGAGACCATAGGGAGGGCCACTTTCGAATGAATTTAGAAAGGAGATAGAATGGTTCCTGATCCCGAAAAGACCGAAACGATTTATCAGGCGAGGGTGTTTCGCCTTTGCCGAGAGACGGTAAAACTCCCCAATGGCGTTTCGGCAACGCTCGATATTATCCACCATCCAGGGTCGTCGGCCATTGTGCCACTGCTACCGGACGGGCGAGTGGTAATGACAAGACAGTACCGCCAGCCTCTTCGGGACTTTCTCTGGGAGATTCCGGCAGGGACTCTGAATCCCGGCGAGGACCCCCTTGAATGCGCGAAACGGGAACTCGTCGAAGAGGTCGGTTACCAGGCCAGGCAATTGGCGAAGCTCGCAGAGATTATCACCGCTCCAGGGTACTGCGATGAAAGGGTTCACATCTACTTAGCCACAGAACTCGAACCGGCGTCGCAGAATCTCGACAGTGATGAAGTCTTAGAGGTGGCTCATGTACCTCTGGATGAAACGCTTCTGATGATCAGAGACGGCAGAATTCGAGACGCCATGACCATTGTCGGCCTTCTCCTCGTCCCGAACGGCGGGCTGCATACCTGATCGGTGTTGGAGAGGCCTTTCACGTATGCTGTTCTTGCCGTGCTCCGCCTTGAGAGTGGGGTCCCCTTCCATGTTCAGTTGGCAAAAGAAGCGGGCGCTTCGCGAGAAGAGGTCATAAGTGCTATACTGGTTGGGTTGCCTGCCGCAGGGCATACCGTCACCCAAGTGCTTCCAGTGGCCCAGAGGCCTATGACAAACGATGAAGTTCTATCTCCACCCCGCCATAGGCGGATGAGATTTAAACGAGGAAAAGCGCTATGGCTCAGAGAGACGAAATCGTCCGGTGGATCGATGAATACCTCGATGTGAAGAACTTTGAGGACAGTTGTCCCAATGGTCTTCAGGTCGAGGGCGTTTCAGAAATTGGTCAGATCGTGGTGGGGGTCAGCGCCAGTCAATCCCTTTTTCTGGCTGCTCAGGAAAAGGCGGCAAAGATGGTTATCGTCCATCACGGCCTCATCTGGAAAGGGCTTCCATGGGTTATCAAAGGGATCCTAAAGGGTCGCCTTGAGGTCCTTTTGAAAAACGGCATCAACCTCCTCGGGTATCACCTGCCTCTGGATGCCCACCCTGAGATCGGAAACAACGTTCTACTCGCCAATAGATTGGGTCTCGGAGAGCTTAAACCGTTCGGCTACCAAGGAAGCAAACCGATCGGCTGGCACGGGCGTCTTACCACCGAAATGTCCCGTCATGTCTTATTGGAGGAGATCGAAAAGATTCTGGGAGGGGTCGCCATCTGTTTCGACGCCGGGAGGGAAAGCATCAGCCGAGTCGGAATCATCTCGGGTGGAGCCGCTAGAGATCTCTACGAAGCCATTGACTTGGGGTTAGATCTCTTCCTGACGGGAGAGGCAGAAGAGCCGACATACGAGATCTGTCGGGAGGCGAACATCAATTTTGTTGCGGGAGGACACTACCGAACAGAGCGTCTCGGCATCCAAGCACTGGGGGAAAAAGTCCAGGAGAAGTTCGATGTACCTGTCACATTTTTTGAAACCTCTAATCCAATCTAAGGGGCACAGACGATCGGCTGGCCCCCGAGAGGTCGGCAACCTGGACGAAACCCTTTCAAAAAGCGGAAAAGTAGCCTCGCAGAGCAAATCAAGGTTGTCTGGGTAACAATTCTCGGCAAAGCGGGAGTCTAAGATCTCTCAAAGAGCCCACAAAGGCTCAGAGACAACCTGCTCTGGATTGGTGAGTGGCCAATCCAGAGCAGAAGACTTGGCCTAATTCTTCCTCTCGAAGAATTAGGCCAGAACTGTAATAGATCAACCTCTCTACTCTGCGACCTCTGAGTGCTCGAGCGATCCCGGTGAAAGGGGGAGAGTGGGCGAGAAAATCAGCTTTTCGCCAGAACCTGCGCCTTCTCATATTTGCTCTCCGGTCAGGTCACGGAGGGCCCTTTCATAGGCCTTCAAAACGTCTGTGCTGAAGAGGACAAAGCGGACGTGGTCGATATCCGAATCTCCTTTTAGATAGTCAATGACCGTTGAAAGGGCAATTGACGCGGCCTCCTCCACCGGATACCCATAGGCCCCTGTGCTTATCGATGGGAAGGCTAGGCTCTTGAGCCCACTCTGATGGGCTACATCCAGGCTCCGTCGGTAAGCGCTCGCCAGAAGATTCCTCACCTCACTGCTTTCCCGACGGTAGACCGGTCCCACCGTGTGAATCACATGCCTCGCCTTGAGGTTGTAGCCCTTCGTGATCTTCGCATCACCGGTCTTGCATCCGCCGAGGGTTCGACATTCTGACAGAAGCTCGGGGCCTGCCGCCCTGTGAATGGCCCCGTCTACACCTCCCCCACCCAGAAGCGACGGATTCGCTGCGTTGACGATAGCGTCTGTATCCTGTTGGGTGATATCCCCCTGGACGAGTTCCAAGACTGACTTGTTGATCTCGAATTTCATCGTACTGCCCCCTTCCTTGCAGGACTTTTAGGTTTCGAGTCTAAGAAACCCAGTAACGGGATTGCTCGCCATCAGGAAGTCGCAGAATGACAAAGCCCAGTTTTCAGAAATCCTCCACCTCGCCGGTGTCAGGGGATCTTGTCCGTCCACCAGGGCCGAGCTGTTACCCTGGATCATATCTTCCCGCCCGGTCAGTTGCCACACGCTTTTGATGATCAAACGCCTTTCCTTGCCAGATATTCCGTTTGCGAAGGGTATCGCGAATGGTCTGGAGGTTGGTCTGTTTTTCCAGGGCCCAAAGGGGTGCCACGAGTTCCCCAGGATGAGGATCCCCGGTGACTCTCTGGATGACCACTTGAGGGGGCAAGAGGGAGAGGAAGTCGCACACGATGTCCACGTAGGCGTCTCGGCTCAGACAGCGGTATTTCCCCTTCTCGTAGAGACGATGAAGAGGACTATCCCGGATCACGTAGAGAAGGTGGATTTTGATGGCCTGAATATCTAATCGTCCGAGAGCCCTCGCTGTTTCGAGCATGTCGCCCTTCGATTCTCCCGGGAGTCCGAGAATCACATGAACGCACACCTCCAGGCCTCTTGCCCGGGTACGGCTCACGGCGTCGAGGAAAGTCTCGTAGTCGTGACCCCGATTAATCCGGTTCAGGGAACGGTCGTGAATCGACTGAAGGCCATATTCGACGCAGACGTAGGTCCTTTGGTTCAGTTCAGCCAGAAGGTCCAAAACGGGGTCGTCTACGCAATCAGGCCGCGTACCGATCGTCAGACCCACAATATCGGAAACGGCGAGGGCCTCCTCATATAGGCTTCGCAGCTTTTCCAGAGGCGCATAAGTATTGGTAAAGGACTGAAAATAGGCGATGAATTTCCGAGCCTTGTACCGTTGACGGAGATACGCCCTTCCAGACTCGAGCTGGGAGGTGATGGACTGATCCTGTGAAGCGCCGGTCCCTGATCCCAGTTTATTACAGTAGATGCAGCCTCCGAAACCCTTTCGTCCATCACGATTCGGACAGGTGAGGCCCGCATCGAGACTGATCTTTTGAACCCTGCACCCGAACTGTTTGCGCAGAGCCGTATTGAGGTCACGGTACGGTAGACGAGACATACCGTTATTATATATAATTAGAGACTTTCAGGCTATGGACAAGCCATCGTTCGCCAAAAGGTGCGTCTCAGATCGACCCTTTTGGCTTGAGGATGGAGGAGCGTCCCGCTGTGCGGGACTTAAGGTGTGAGCCATAAGACCCCAGGCCTCAAACGTCGAGCGAAAGGATAGCAAAGCGGTCATCAAACCTTCGTCAAGGAAGCAATGACGGATTATTCCAATGCTTATGATGTCATCGTCGTTGGTGCTGGCCATGCCGGATGTGAGGCCGCCTTGGCCGCCGCTCGGATGGGCTGCAAGACGCTCATCCTATCGATCTATCTCGACACGTTGGCACATATGCCTTGTTCGCCTTCGATTGGGGGATTGGGCAAGGGCCATTTGGTCAAGGAGGTGGATGCCTTGGGGGGCGAAATGGCCAAGATTGCCGATCTCACCGCCATTCAATGCCGCGTCCTGAATACGACAAAGGGACCCGCAGTGCAGGGAACACGGACCCAGAACGATAAGGTCCGCTACAGAAGTCTAATGAAGAATGTCCTGGAGAGGCAGCCGAATCTTGAACTGAAGCAATCGCTGGTTGAAGAGATTCTTGTAAATAATGGCAGCGTCGTCGGGACAAGGGACCATATCGGGACGGCGTTCATGGCGAAAACGGTCGTCATCACAGCCGGGACTTTTCTCCATGGACTTGTCCACATTGGAACAAATCAGATCCCCTCAGGACGAGCCGGCGAGTTTCCCGCGGATGGCTTGGCAGAAAACCTCAAATCCCTGGGATTTCAGATGGGCCGGATGAAAACCGGTACCCCTGCTCGAGTACTTCGTCGCACGATCGAATTTGCCCAGTTTACGGAACAGAAGGGCGATGAGAACCCTCGGCCTTTTTCTCTATTCACCCATGCGATTCCCCTCCCCCAGGTCCCGTGTTACATCGGTTACACCGGTCCAATGACTCACGATATCGTTCGACGAAACATTCATCGTTCGCCACTTTACAGTGGTGCCATTAAGGGGGTATCGGCTCGCTACTGTCCATCCTTGGAAGACAAAGTGGTCAAATTCCCCGATAAGGATCGTCATCAGATCATTCTCGAACCGGAAGGATTGGACACCGACGAGATCTACGTGAGTGGTACCGGCAATTCTCTTCCCTATGAAATTCAGATTGAACTTATTCGGTCGATCCCCGGTCTCGAGAAAGCCGAGATCATGAGGCCGGCCTACGCCATTGAGTATGATTACGTTCAACCCACCCAACTGCGCCCCACCCTGGAAACCAAGTTGGTGGACGGCCTATATCTTGCCGGTCAGGTTAACGGCACTTCCGGGTATGAGGAAGCAGCCGCCCAGGGCCTGTGGGCTGGCATCAACGCGGCCCTCAAGGTCCGGAAGAGAAATCCCTTTATCCTGGACAGATCCACGGCGTATATGGGTGTCATGATCGACGATCTCGTCACCCGCGGCACCCGAGAGCCCTATCGAATATTCACCTCCCGTGCCGAATACCGCCTCCTCCTCAGGGAAGATAATGCAGATCTCCGCCTTCTCGAAAAGGGCTATAAACTGGGGCTTCACCGAAAGGACACCTGGAATGATTTGAGGGAGAAAAGAAGACTCATTACCCAGGAACTGGATAGACTCGGAAGGACTCGTGTGAAGCCCTCGAGAAGGCTGACGGTGTTACTTGAGAAAGAGCGTTCAACCCCGATCGAAAGACCGACCCCCCTGAGGCATCTTTTGAAGAGGCCCGAGCTGAGCTACGAGAACATTGAGGCGATCGAGGAGAAGCCTTCGGATCTCTCCCCGGAGGTAAAGCGCCAGGTGGAGATCCAGTGCAAGTATGATGGTTATCTCAAGCGGCAGGAGGCTGAAGTTAAGAAGTTTAGACACTTGGAAGGGATTCAAATACCGAGAGGATTTGATTATGTGCAGGTGCCGGGCCTATCCACTGAAGTCCGCCAGAAACTCACCGAAATTCGGCCTTTTTCTTTGGGGCAGGCCTCCCGAATCGCCGGTATCACCCCCGCTGCCATTTCCATCCTCATGGTCTTTCTCAAGCGTTTCAGAGAGAAGGCTGAAGCTTGAAGTCAGTAGCGGCCCGACTTCACATCTTTCTCCAAAGAGGGATCAACTGTTGCGACCCCCCTTTTGAGGGATCTCCTTGACACACCGGAAACCGAGCCAATGTGCGCCATTCAAAGGATCCTCCGGAGACCATCGGGTACTTGCCCGAACAAACGTGGCTCGGCCGAGAAAGCATCCCCCTTTCATAAGCGGCGAATTATCGATCCACGATCCTTCACACATCTCCCAGACATTGCCCGACATGTCGAGGCAACCATAGGGACTTGCCCCCTGAGACAAGCGGGTGACGACGGTGGTCCTCCCGATCCCGAGTTCTGCTGAATTGCAATAACCCGCGATGAAATCATTCCCCCAAGGCCACCAACGCCCGTCATGACCCCGCGCGGCCTTCTCCCATTGCGGTTCTGATGGAATTTCCTTTCTGGCCCACGCCGCGTAGGCTCTTGCATCGTCCCACCCCAACCCAACTACCGGTTGCCCAGGGTCATTCCAGCCCGGGTGATCCCAAAGGAGGGGTTCACGATGGCTCGTCTCGTTGATGAACTTAGCATATTGTGCGTTCGTGACAGGATATTTATCAATATAGTACGCATCAACATGGACTTGTTTGGCGGGCACCTCAGTCGCGAAAACGGGATTCTCCTTGCCATCCAGGGCAAATATCTGCAACAATTCCTCCCGATCGATCCCCATGGTGAACGATCCTTCCGGGATGAGAATCATGGTAGCGTCGTCATAGGGAGACTGAATCTCGGGCGGAAACGGTGGCCCACCGATCTCCTCTAAGATTTCCCACGCTTTTTTCATGGTGGCACCCAAAATACTCGCCTTTGGATCAAAGCCATTGTTGGCCAAAGGCTATTCCTGCGATGAATTCTCCTCCATGATCGGACACGAACGGATTCATTACTTGAGAAGCGTCCGTCTTCCATTGTATCTCTCGGTATCGTACTGGCTCTCGACATCGACTGTATTGAGCTTGCCCACCGCCTCCTCTAATGAAACAGCAGTGACCTTCCCGTTTCGATAACTCACCATCTTCCCAAATTCTCCCCGGACGATCAGGTCGACTGCGGCGATGCCGAAGTAGCGCCCCATGAGACGATCATAGGCACACGGCGCTCCGCCCCGCTGGAGATGGCTCAGTGACAAAGCGCGTGTCTCCAGACCCGTGCCCCGCTCGATCTCCTTCGCCAGGAACTCCCCCATCCCCCCCAGGGTTACGTGCCCGAAGCTGTCCTTCTTTCCGTCCCTTGTAATCTCTCTCCCCCCTTTTATTTTTGCTCCTTCCGACACAACCACGATATCATACCGGGCTCCCCGAGCGCGTCCTTCTAAGAGAAGCTCGTTGACGTGATCAATCTCAATTTCGTGCTCGGGGATAAGAATAATATAGGCGCCACTCGCTTCTCCGCCGACGAGGGCAAGCCAACCCGCATGTCGTCCCATCGTCTCCACGACAAAAATTCTGCGATGAGACCCGGCCGTCGTCCGGAGGCGGTCAATCTCCTCCGTGATGATCTCCACAGCCGATTGGAACCCCAGGGTGTATTCTGTGCCGGACAGATCTTTGTCGATCGTTTTTGGAATTCCGACCACCTTGACGCCCTTTTTGGAGAGCTTGTGAGCCACCCCGAGCGTATCTTCCCCGCCAATCGCGACAAGCGCATCAATTTTGAGGTGCTTCAGGTTCTCAATCACCTGGTCGCTCCGGTCATTGTTCGGATCAAAAGGATTGGTTCTCGAGGTGCCGAGATTTGTTCCCCCAAAACGATCCCAAGTCCGCACCGTCTCTTCATCCAGCGGGACAATGTACTGCCGAAGACCTTCTTCCCACCGCATATCGATGTCTGTAATTCCCCGCCAACCCTCGCGAATTCCTACGACCTCAAATTCAATCTCTCGCTCTGTCCTCAGCCGGGAATCCAGGGCTGTCTTGACCACCCACTTGATGGCCGGGTTCAAGCCGGGACAATCGCCACCACCCGTCAACACACCGATTTTCATAGCCACGTCTTGCCTCCATGTAACCTGATTTATTATATACTTTATGTGGTGTTGAGACCAGGAAGGACTCGCCTTGCAGAATACGCAAGAACTCCTTCATCCGTCGAATCAAAGGGGGTGAATGGAATGATTAAAGTCAAGACTTTCAGCAATGAGTTGAAGATATTTCACACGATGAAGGAATTGGCGGAACTCGACGAGAAGGTCAATAAGTTCATTCAAGAACAGCATGTTAAGGAGGTCATCTCGGTGAGTGATTGTGCCACCACAGACAATTCCGGGATGACCATCGGACTCATTCGAACCCTCACTTACCAAGAGTAGTCAAAAGAGAGACTCACCGCTCCACCTTGCTAGGTGAGAATCTTTACCTGCTCTTCTCCCTTGACTGTTTTGGATCCAAGAGATTCTGAACAGGAGGCACAGAAGTATTCGTATATCTCGCCGTCCACCAACACGAGCAGCAGCCGCTTTCTCACCGGAACCGCTGCCTTGCATTGGGGGCAGTAAAGCGAAGTCGCCTCAAATTCCTGAAACGCCTCACCTGTTCTCTCCGACCGTCCTCTCTGCATAGCTTCCAACCTGGCGAGAACGTACCCCTGTGTTCCCACGTGATAGGTGACCTCAGGAGGTACCACCGGAAGCGATACCTCGCTCATGCGACCCCATATGGTCCGGCCTAAGGAGTTTCAATTTCTCGGGCTCAGTCCTCCACATCCAGACCTGATTTTTCACCCTCAGAGCGCTCGCGTCCGCCTTTGCTCTCCTCCATGGCCTCATCAACCATCTGATCAACCTCTTCGCTCGAGAGGTCTTCTCCCATTTCTCGACTCATTTTCTTCATCCACCGGGCGACACTGGCAGGGTCGTTCTCATCCAATCCTCCCCATTTGGACGGATCGGCGAGGCTCTCCAATCGGCTCTCTTCCGATCGGAGAACCTTCACCCGGGAGATGAGTCGCGACATGCGCCGGCCTTTGCAGTGTTTGCAGACGGGGTCGAGTCTCTCGTGAACTGATAGAACGAGAAAATCAGAGACCCTTCCGCAATCCTGACAACGGAATTCATAAATCGGCATCGCCTCACCATAAATATGAGACCTTTAGGCCCGAAATCCGAGGATCATTCATATTATCGTCAGGATTTCCAGATCAGTCAAGCAATACCCTACTTGTTTTTTGCCCCAGAGGCACCAAGAACTCGGAGTCCCGCCATGCGGGATTCCGTTTGCCGGGAGACGACAGCAAACGAGAAGCATCAGCTCTATCGGGCGGAGGCGATAATTTCCGCCCGTCGCGGTCTCCCGATGGGCGAAAAAGACTAATCCCTCTCTGTTTCGGTGGGGAACAAAACACGGAGTCCGGATCTTCTCATTCTATAATTTCTGCGACATATTCGGCCAACGCTGGAGCGGCAGTCAGACCGGGGGATTCGATCCCGAGGAGGTGGACTCGTCCCGTTGACTGCTTTTGGACGACAAAATCCGTTTGTAACTCGCCACGCAGAAAGACCTTCGGCCGATTGCCCGAAAAGCCAGGATAAATCCGATGAGGGTCGAGGTCTGGAATCAAGGCATGCGCTCCCTGCACGAATTCTTTTCGAGGCGTTCTGATCTCATAATCCTCCTTCTCGGTCACCGGAAGCACAGACGGCCCGATGAGAACCTCCGCGCCAAAGGTTGGGGTCAAATGGACCCCCAAACCGAGCTCACGTGGGACCGGGTACACCAGGCCCTTAACGACATCTTCAGTTGTGCTGTAGTAATCGCCCTTATAGGGAACGACCTCATATCCCTCGAGTCCACACATTCCTGCAATAGCGTCACTATGCAACCCGGCGGCATTGATCAGCACGTCAGCTTCGATTCCACCCCGCGTGGTTTTCACCAGGTTGTTTTTGCCAATTGAGAGCACCTTACATTGTTTGACAAGCGTGACCCCCAAGCCCTTCAGTCTTCTCTCCATGGCCTTCATGTACGCTGCCATATCAACTAAACCCGTTTCCGAGGAGTGGAGCGCCGCGACACATCGGACCCTCGGTTCAATCCTTCGAATTTCCCTCCCCTCGATCAGCACCAGATTCTCGACGCCATTCGCCTCCCCCAAGGCCTTGAGGTTTTCAAGATCTTTGACCTCTCTCTCATTGAGGGCCAAGATGAGCTTCCCGCATTTGCGGTGGAGGATGCGATGATCCCGAAGGAGCTCATAAGTCAGATGGCGACCTCGAACGCACAGTTTCGCCTTCAGGGAGCCAGGGGGGTAATAAATCCCGCCATGAATCACCCCGCTGTTTCTCGTACTGGAGTGTTCTCCAAGAGCCCTCTCCTTTTCCACGAGAAAGACTTCTCTCCCCTTTGAGGCCATATGGCCTGCAACGTGACATCCGACAATGCCCCCACCGATAACGACAACGACCACGAATAACCTTTCTCAATCTCTTGACAGGGCTAACACTTTATTATATGAACCGATGGGCCCGAGAATCTAAGGTATCATAACGTTCCATATACTTGAACACCGATATACTACCGGCAGGAGAGACAAATGAAGCAACCATCCGAAGCTATTGGGGACCGTTATCAGCAAGAGACGAAATACTTCCGTGACCGAATGGGTGGAGGATTTCTTGACTGGTCGAAACAACCAGAAACGCACAAACGATGTGAAGATCGGCAGGGGGAGATTCTCCTCCCTGAACCTCAGCATGAAGGAGGGGCTCCTGTCTGGACCGTCGTTCGAAACAGGCGCTCCCGGAGAGAGTTCACCCAGAAACCCATCACTTTGTCTCATCTCTCCCAGCTTCTATGGGCCATCCAGGGAGTCACCCAAACCGAGTTCGGGTATGCGCTCAGGGCCTGTCCCTCCGCAGGAGCCCTTTATCCCATTGAGACTTATCTCGTCGTCAACCATGTAGAGGGGTTGATGCCTGGAATCTACCATTTCTACATCCCGAGACATTTGCTGGAAGTCCTCGCCCAGGGAACTCTTGGCGGAGATTTGGCCGAAGCAGCCTTGGGACAGGACATGGTCAGGACGGCATCGGTTGTGCTAATCTGGACGGCCGTGGTACAGAGGTCCAAATGGAAATACGGAGAACGGGGATATCGATACATCTACCTTGACGCTGGCCATATTGGGCAAAACCTGTATCTGGCCGCCACAGCCTTGGAACTGGGCTGTTGTACCATAGGGGCGCTCTTTGATGACGAAGTCAACCGTCTCATCGGTGTGGACGGTAAAGCCGAAACGGTGGTCTATATGGGCGCCGTGGGAAAGATGGAGGTTTGAAAACCGGGTGCTGGGTTGATAAATTCTAGGTGATGGTTTATATTTCTGCCTCACTATCCGGTAAGGGTGGGGCGACCCGAAGTAACCTACCGATCGAGCCTCAAATAATTCCAAGACAGGATTTCCTCCAGAGTCCCTACGCAGAAAAAGGAGGCGGCAATTTTGCTCGGGAAACGAGGACGACGAGATAGAAGAGAGGAGGTGAACGATGGATGAAAGCGATCGTAGATGCAGATCTCTGCACGGCCTGTGAGCTTTGTACGGAAACGTGTCCAGAGGTTTTCGAGATGGGCGATGATGTAGCCATTGTAAAGGTGGACATCGTTCCCCCCGAGGCAGAGGAAGCTACACGACAGGCGGCCGATGACTGCCCCGCGGAGGCTATTATTATCGAAGAATAAAGGGACCGAGCATCGTCCCCTCAAGCGATACAAGTTGGCAAAATACCACGTGCTTGGTTGGCAAAATACCACGTGCTTGAAAGTCTATCGCGGTCGGAATTATCTCCGACCGCAACTTCCGTTCTTTCATGTCACATACCCAATCCAGTGTAAGATTTTCCGCGACGCCGGTCTGAGATCCCTTATAAGATCGACCCGACAGGGACAAGGCGGTCTCGTCGGTGAGGTCTTTTTTTCAAGGGTCAGACACGGTATCATCTATTTCGTTCGGGGTAGAGGCGATCTCGATGGAAGTTTACACCTTTCATAGCCAACCAGAAAATCAGGCAAGAACCATAAAGGGTTATCAGCGAGAGCTCTTGATCGCTACCGCCATCACCGCGACAGTCATGGTGGCCGAATTTATCGGCGGATTATTGACGAACAGCCTCGCCCTTCTGAGTGATGCGGCACACATGCTGACCGATGTTCTTGCACTTCTATTGAGCGTGCTGGCATTCAGGTTCTCGACGAAGCCACCGACAAAGAAGACCACATTCGGCTTCTATCGGTTGGAGATTTTCGCAGCCCAAATCAATGGAGGTGTTTTGGTCTTTCTTTCGGCCTTTATTTTCTACGAGGCATACAAGCGGCTGATTGAACCGGAACCGATCAAGAGCCTACTCATGATCATTGTTGCAGGAGTTGGCCTCTCGGCCAATATCATCAGTGCCCTGGTGTTGCATAAGTCGAGCAGGAAAAATCTCAATGTGAAAGCATCCTTTCTCCATATCCTGGGCGACCTTCTCTCGTCGGTTGGCGTGATCACCGGAGGAGCCATTATTTACTTCACGGGGTGGTATATCATCGACCCGATCCTCAGTGTTATGATTGGTCTCATTATCCTCAAGGGCGCCTATGGAGTGGTTATGGAGACGGCAAATGTCCTTCTCGAAGCCGTTCCGAAACATGTCAATCTTGAAGGCCTAATTCGAGAAATCGAGGCTGTCGAAGGTGTCGAATCTTTTCATGACGTTCATCTGTGGACGATCACTTCGGGCATCTATGCCTTGAGCGGGCACGTTCTCATAGAGGACCAGATGGTCAGCGAGAGTACGGAGGTTCTTGAGAAGATCAGGCAGCATCTGAGGAAACGATACAACATCACCCATACGACCTTCCAATTCGAATGCGAATCATGCGAAACTGGCTTCGTGTGTCGTTTAGAAAACGCATAAGGCAGTCCCTACTTCTTCCACAGGCTACGCTCACGGACAACGATCTGCGCGTCACAAAGAGGATTTTCCACTCAAGAGGGACTGGAACTTGAAAAGAGGGTATATCCAGGTTTATACGGGACCCGGCAAGGGGAAAACCACGGCAGCGCTTGGTCTGGCACTCAGAGCGGTCGGTCAGGGACTTCGGGTTTGTATTATCCAATTTATGAAAAGCAGCAAACAAGCAGGAGAAGTGCAGGCCGCAGGTCTTCTGGCGCCTCGCCTTTCCATTTATCCAATGGGGCCAAGGGGTTTCATCCGGGAAAAGCCGAGGCCAGTGGACTATCGCATGGCTCAAAAGGCGCTGGACTTCTCAAGAGACGTCATCGAAGGTGAAGACCATGATGTGGTTATTCTGGACGAGGTGAACATGGCAGTCTACCTCGGGCTTATCTCTGTTGAAGCTTTGCTCGCATTGATGGATAGCAAGCCAACATCCGTCGAACTCGTCTTGACGGGACGCGATGCCCATCCAGAGGTCATCGAGAAGGCTGATCTCGTAACAGAGATGTCGGCTGTCAAAGAATACTACGATCAGGGAGTTACAGCCAGGAAAGGTATTGAGGTGTGAAGGCGGGAGGTCCAGGTAACTTGTCGAACACCGTTGCCCCTTCGCTCCGATGCCCAGCGGAATAAGGACAAAGGATAAAGGGAAAACCGGAGAACACCAAGAAGCTCAAATCCTTTATCCTTGGACTTTTCCCCTTTAACCTTGTGCTTCTAGCATTGACAAAGATCCATGGTTTCTGTTAGACGAATAAACCATAGCTGCCCTGAAAGGGTTCATTATGCTTAATGAGAAGAAGATCGGTTTTATTGGTGCTGGAAACATGGCTGAGGCCATGATCAAGGGACTCCTCCAAAGTGGTACATCCAAACCTGAAAACATCGTGGCTTCAGATGTTCGAGAGGATCGCTTGAGCTTTATTCATGAGCTATTTGAAGTATCGGTCTGTGAACGAAATCCCGACGTCGTGAAACGTGCGGATTTGGTCGTTTTGGCCGTCAAGCCCCAGATCATGGAGCACGTTCTCGTTGAGCTGACTGATGGTTTAGACATGTCGAAGCTCATCATTTCCATCGCCGCCGGAATTTCACTCGCGACCATTGAATCCCATCTTAAGAGAGATCTGCGTCTCATCAGGGTCATGCCAAACATTGCCGCTCTTGTGTTGGAGAGTGCAACGGCCATCTGTGCGGGGAGACACGCCTCGAGTGAAGATCTCAAATTGGCGAAAGCCATTTTTGATTCTATCGGCAAAACTGTCATCATCGAGGAAGGTCTTATGGATGCCATTACCGGCTTAAGTGGAAGCGGCCCAGCGTATCTCTTCCTCATTATCGATGCGATGGCAGACGCTGGGGTGAAGGTGGGCCTTTCACGGGACAATGCGTTGACGCTTTCGGCTCAGACAGTCTTGGGAGCTGCAAAGCTCCTCATCGAAACGGGAGAGCATCCGGGTCGTTTGAAAGACCTGGTCACATCTCCGGGGGGAACGGCAATCGCTGGACTCCACACGCTGGAAGAAGGAGGATTGAGAACCACACTCATTAACGCAGTCGAGATGGCAACCCGTCGCTCTCGAGAATTGGGCGAGATGATGGAGAAGAAGTGATATTCTGAAACAGACAAAAGTCCCAGGGCACTGGAATGGGAACTCCAAGATATATAGCAGTGGAAGGTCCTATTGGTGTGGGGAAAACAAGTCTTACTGAACTCCTTGCCGCCGAGTTTTCTGCCCGATGTGTTCTGGAGAGACCAAATGAGAATCCTTTCTTAAAGCAGTTTTACCAGGACCGGAAAAAATATGCCTTCCAGACCCAGATCTTTTTCCTTCTGAGCCGTTATCAGCAACAGCAAGACCTCCAACAGTTGGATCTCTTTAGTCAGCTTACGATTTCAGACTATCTCTTTGCCAAGGATAGGATCTTCGCCTCCGTCAATTTAGACGAAGCTGAAATGACCCTCTATGAGCGGATCTATCGCCTTCTCACGGGAAGAATCCCCACACCCGATCTCGTCATCTATCTTCAGGCAAAAGCCCCCGTTCTGCTCTCACGAATCCGACAGAGAAGCCAGGAGTTCGAGCGATCAATGGATTCAGAATATCTCCTCAAATTGATCGAGGCCTACCACAACTATTTCTTCCATTATAGCGAGAGTCCGCTCCTTGTTATTGATACGAGTGAAATTGATTTTGTAAGCAAAGCGCAAGACCTGGCGAGCCTGGTGAGAGAAATCCAAAGGCCCAGAAGCGGAACGTGGTATTATGTCCCCCAGAGCTCCCAATAGGGGATGACAAACAGGGCTGAATCTTTGGGAATGATGAGGAACGTGACTTCGGGTAGGAAAAGTCTTTCCTTTCTACCTATTACGGCTTCAGAGCCGAGGCGAGTTCCCTACCCGTTTCGTAGGCCTCTCGTAAATATTCGGGGTGCTTCAGGACGTCCCCCTCAAAATCGAGCCCTCGATATAGAAGCGTCCTCCAAAGCTCCGCATCCAAGACCTCAAAGAAGTATCGCACAGTAAGAACCGTTCCCTCGAAGAGCCGCTTCCCCTTTGTGGCTCCCACAGAGATGAAAAGGCCCTTCCGTTTTGGCTTCCACTCGCCGTGGGGGACTTTATCGATCCAGTGCTTCTTGACCCAGAGAGATTGGCACCGGTCCATCAGGATCTTCGTCGTTGCGCTAACGGTGTAAAAGAAAATCGGCGATGCGAGCATCAGCCCATCACAGGCCAAGAGCTGGTCATAGACGTTGTCAAAATCATCTTTGATCACACACCGCCCCGTCTTCTTGCAGCCGTATATTTCGAGACAGGGAGACATCTTCAGATCCCGGAGAACGACCTTATCCACTTTCGCACCGGCATCCAGAGCGCCTTGAACAACTCGGTCCAAGAGGGTTGAGGTATTCCCTCTGCGCCTCGGGCTCCCATAAATAGCCAGAAGGTTGGGTGCTTTGCCACCTTTTTCTTTCATCTCGACCTCAGGCACTCTCCTTTATCGCCTTCCCTAACTTCCGACCCAGCTCTTGGCAATTCCTGAGATCTTCCTTCGTGGGAATGTACTGGACTGTGATCGCTGGGTCGATAACTTCGATCTTCATCTCCTCTAAGGCCCGATTCATCAACTTGACCGCCTCGCCGCTCCACCCAAAAGAACCCAAAACGGCTCCAATCTTGTTCTGTGGCCGCAATCCCCTTAGATAATGGAGCATGTCTGCCATAGTCGGCATCATTCCGTTGTTGAGGGTAGGGGAAGCAAAGATCAGTCCCTTGGCATCCAGGATTTCAGTCATGATATCACTTCGATGATTCCGTTTGAGATCGAATACTTTCACCGTCACTTTCTCTTCCAACAACCCATCGGCCACAAATCTCACCATGGCCTCTGTGCTATTCCACATGGTGTCATAGATAATTACGGCTTTGCGGCCCGCCTTCTGTTCGCTCCAGGTGTCGTAAGCCTCAAGGATCTTTTCTGGGTGCGACCGCCAGATGAGGCCGTGATCCGGTGCGATCATATCGATATCAAGACCCATTTTCCGGACCCCGTCCAGAAGCTTCCCTACGAGAGAAGAATACGGTAGCAGAATGTTCGCACAGTACTTCGCGGCGTGGCCAAAGAGTTCTGACTGGTCCACTTCATCATCGAACCGCTCACCGGTGGCCCAGTGCTGCCCAAAGGCGTTGCTCGATATGAGGAGCCGATCCTCCTTGAGGTACGAAAACATGCTATCGGGCCAATGCAACATCCTCGTCTCGAGATATCCAATCGTTTTTTGACCCAAGCTGACCTCGTGCCCGGATTCGACAACCTCATAAGGCCACTCCGGTTGATGGTAGTGGCTGAGCAAGGCTTTCTTGCCCATAGGGGAGCAGAATATCTTCTCGGGCTTCACGGTCTCCAAAAGATCCGGAAGGCAGCTGGAGTGGTCAGGTTCAACGTGGTTGACAATGATGTAGTCGATTTTGGCCGGATTGACGATCTGACGAATACCCTCAAGGTGGTCAGCCATAAATGGCTTCTTCACCGTATCAAAGAGGGCGATCTTGTCATCGATGACCAAGAAGGCATTGTAGGTTGTGCCCTGATATGTTGTATAGCCATGGAAGTCTCTGACATTCCAGTCCACTGCACCGACCCAATAGACGTTCTTCATGATTTCAGTCGGTTTCATTTCACTCTCCCCTCCTCAATTTACTCAAGGGCTGTTTTACCCTCTTGCGAGTAACGATGGTAAAATTCTCAAGCCAACAACCTCATAACAAAGCGTAACCGCTGAGCTGAAACGCATTCCGCAGAAGCGCCCTCCAGCCAGTGGCCCCGCCCGGTGCATAAAACCGAAACCCTTTGAAACCTACAATTTCCATCGATCCCCCGTCAAGGTTCTGACCTCATTCACGATATGGATTCCAAACAGTCAATCTGCCGGCCCGCCCGATCTCACGTACCGTTTCGAAAAAGGCCACGAGCCCACAATATTTCCTTGCATCTGCTATGACCATCTTGCTAATATTTGCAGTGGCGGTTCGCGATAAATTGGAAGAAGGGACTCATGGCAAGTACCCTGAAAAGACAGTTTTTTTTCATCGTCGCTTCTTTTGCTCTTTCGCTGGTTTTGGCTTTTGGAGGACTAGCGAAAACCAGGACAAAAGTAGCGGGTCTCGGAGATCTCTTCCCCGAATATGCCTTCAATTCACCTACCGCATCAGAAGATAGAGCCTATTTAGGGGTTCCCGGGGGGGGAAAATTCACCGTCGGCGATCTCCAGGCCGATCTGATCGTCCTGGAGATCCTCAATACCTACTGCACGAGTTGTCAGAAACAGGCCCTCATTTATAATGAGGTATTCCGTCTGGCGGAAAAGGACCCCGTAACCAAAGGGCGAATCAAGTGGATTGGAGTGGGTGTCGGGAATAATGAAACCGAAGTGGAGGTGTTTCGCAGGGACAAGGCTGTCCCATTCCCCATGCTTACCGATGTCAATTTCGAATTCTATGATGTGATCGGGGGGCCAGGCGGCGTACGGACGCCTTTGACGGTTCTGGTTCGAAAAGATGAGAAAGGCAGAGGGATTGTCGTTGAGTCTCATATCGGTTTCCGGCGTGACGAAGAGAAGATCTTCGACGAGATGAAAGCCGCCCTTCAATATGATTTGGCCTATTTGAAAATAAAGGAAGGAGTAAGAGCGGTCCTTCCCGTCAGTGAGGAATTGACACCACCCCTTTCCAATAGGGATTTGCTGGATAAAATCAAGAATGGTATGGAAATCCCTGGAGCTTCCGTTCTTGAGGTTCGCGAAATCCGTCTCAGAGATCAGGTCGTCTATCTGGGGAGAGTCATGCTGGGTTCAGCGGAAAAACAACTCTTCGCTAAGGTGGTCAGTCGCCCTCCTATTTGCGATATTTGTCATGACATCCATTTCGTCTACGTTTTCGATGAAACAGGAGAAGTCGTCAATTTCATACCCATCCATCTGACAAAGAACGCTAACCGACCTTGGAATGATCAGGATGTTCAAAAGATGAGGAACCGAGTCCTTGGTCGATCGCTTCTCGTGCCCTTTCGATTCGACCGTGATGTGGATGCTGTCAGTCGGGCCACCATTACTTCGGTCGTCATTTTTGATGGCATCAACAGGGGGAAATCGATCTATACGGATCTGATGCGGGAGGGCTACGTCAAATAACCGGTTCCGGTTGCTCTTCATGGACTCGATCGAGACAGTTGCGTTTGTTCTTGCCTTCACTTTCGTGGTGAGACACTTGTGTGCCGTTGGAACCTGGCGTCTCCCTACCACAATGAGGCTTCAAATCCCATGAGCCCTCTTGAAACCATCCTTCAATGGTTCCATGCTTTGCGCGGAGAACTATGGGTGCGCGACATGGCCCTGCTAATTGCCGTTTCGCTTGTCGCCTACCTCCCAGGATGGTTCACTGCTCGCGTCATCAGGAAATGGAGGGATTCTTTAGGGCTTCAACGATCACGGGCCCTGGATCTCGGGCTGAAGCTTCTCGAAGTGTCTGTATGGCCGATATGGGCTCTCGTGTTCCTCTATTTGGGTTTTGGTGTCTGGGTATACTTCGCGCCCGAATCCGCCGGTGACCCGTTCCGGGTCCTTCCCATCATCTGGTTCTTTCTCCTGTACAGAATTCTCAAATCACTGACGAGGGAGTTTCTCCCGCCCAGCAGTCGCCGAAAGACAATTCGACGTGGAGTAATTCCCCTTGTTTTTGTTTTCGCCGTGCTCCAACAGCTAGCTCTTCTGGGACCTCTCTTGAGATGGCTTGGACGTCCGTTTGTAAGTATTGGTACGACAGAGATTTCGGTGGTCTCTCTTTTAATCGCTGTCGGTGTGGTTGTCGTCTTCCTTCTTGTGGCGCGTCTGGTCGCTTTAATCCTCGGGTCCCGCATCCTGCCGGGACTCGGATTTGACCGCACCCTAAGCGAGAACTTAGCCACACTCCTACGTTATGCCCTCGTGGCTTTCGGCTTCTTCGTCGCCGTGGACACTCTCGGCTTCGATCTCAGTGCTCTTAAAATTGCCCTGGGGGCTCTGGGGGTCGGCATCGGATTTGGTCTGCAAGGCGTCGTCAATAACTTCGTCAGTGGCCTGATCATACTCGTCGAACGAACGGTCAAGAGGGGAGACATTATCACCGTCGGTGGAACGGACGGTCGCGTGATTAACATCGGACTCCGGAGCAGCATCGTACAAACCCGCGGGGGGCGCGAAATCATCGTTCCGAACAGTGATCTGGTAAGCTCCCAGGTGACGAATTACAGCTACCGTGACACTCTCGTGAGGGTAGACATTCCAGTGGGCGTGAGCTACGGGTCAGATCCGAATCAGGTCCGGGATCTGCTGCTTCAGGCGGCAGAGGGAGAGGGGCGAATTCTTGATAATCCTCGGTCTGATGTGCTGTTCCAGGGGTATGGTAACAGTTCCATCGACTTTGAGCTTAGGGTCTGGATCAACGACGCGTGGCAACTGCCCCAGGTGCGCAGTGCCCTTTACTTTTCGATCTGGTACAAACTCAAGGGCGCAGGCATCGAGATCCCGTTCCCCCAGCGGGACCTCCATATGCGGAGTGGAGAGCTCAAAGTACAGGTTGGGACACCGGGAGAAACAGCTGGCACTCAGAAGGAGTGAACAGGTGGGTCCTGTCTGATTGCCCCTCGACCTTAGCCTTCCATCGGAGATTTCATTCGTCACCATAACGGGTTTGGCGGGATTACGGCAAACTGCTTGACTCCGACGCCCGCATCACCGGACATAACCTGCTCGAGGTTCCTCCCTCGGGCATAAAAGCTCCTCAAAAAGCGATGACGACAGGCTGAATGGGTCTAAAACGGGGTGAAATCGGGAGGGGAAGTTGAATTGCTGTTCCAGGTCAACCCTTACGATCTATTCCCAGTCTCTTAAGACTCATCCTTCTTGGATTTGGCCTTGGGAGTTGAACTTCTTTTGCTAGATGGCTTTTTTGCCTTTTCAGCCGGTTTTTTCTTGGTCTCTTTTTCCTTCTTGGGTTCTCCTCTCTTGGGTTTTTCCTTCTTCGCTTCTTCCCTCTTTGGTTCTGCCTTTTTTGGTTTCTCTTTCTTGGGTTTTTCCTTCTTGGCTTCTTTTTTGGGTCTTTTCTCTTTGAGCTCTTTTGCCGGGGGAGCGGGCGGTTCTTTCCCAACGACCTCCTTCGCTGCCTTTTTCGGTTTCTCCTTCTTGGCCTTCTCAGCCGCTTTTGTCCTCGGCCTCCTGGCGATCTCGGCTTTAGCCTCCGCCTTTGCAACCTTCTCTTCCATGGCCGCTTCCCGTGCCACACGAATGCGCCGACCCTCGAGAAGTTCCCTCGCTTTTAACTTCCTCCGCTTTCTCTTCCGCCGCCTCCGTCTGGCCAACTCCCGATCCCGCTCTCGTCGCCTGGCCATTACCGTTTCCCCCTTCGTGTCAATAATTAATGGGCTGGATAGTATGACAATTGCCGCATCTTGTCAACAAATTGCTCCTCCGGAGTTTCCCATTTTTGAGGGAACCTGCTGTCTCTGAGCGATCCCACCTGCGGCGGGATGGGGCTCTCAGAAAGACTGGAGACGCGAGATGAGAGACTGAAGATTAGAGATTCAGGACTCAAGACTAGAGACCAGAGACTACAGGCCAATGGCAAATGATCAATAACCAATGACAAAGGACAAGGGCCTGTTGGGAGTGCGTCTCCTTGAACCTTTCACGATTTTCCTCTGTCCTGCGAGAGCAGAATTGGCGAATCCCGATAAGGGTCACTGCATGAGTCTGGGAGCGAAGGGATCGTATGTTTCCATTGGAGAACCCAAAGATATGTAAAGAAATCTGTAACTTGTAAGACATGTCTTTCGGGAAACGGGAAAACCCTCATTGCTCCGAGACCATGCCACAGAGCGATTGATATTCTCTCCGTATCCGGTTAAAATTGTCACCGAAAAGGGGAGAGATTTCAGAAATACGCATTTGGCCAGGCAAGAATCGAACCGGAGGTGGAAGAGGAGAGGAATCCAATGTCCGTTTCAAGAAAGGACAGATTGATTCGGGAGAAAATCCACGATCCCTATCGCGAAACCCGCAAATATGCGGATGGCGTGATGTGCCCCGCTTGTCAGGCCATCTATCAGAGCGGCCATTGGCTGTGGCCAAAAGAGGTAGAGATCAGCAACATGACCGCGGCTGATCAATCTCTCTGCCCCGCCTGCAAGCGAATCCGTGATAAGTACCCTGCAGGGGTGGTCTTCCTTGAAGGACAATACCTGAAGATGCGAAAGGATGAGATCTTGAATTTGGTCGATCGGATTGTCAAAGAGGAGGGCTACAAATCTCCGCTAAAGAAAGTTATTAGCCGTGACGAGAACAAGGGGAAAATCGTGATCAATCTCACGGACGATCATATGGCCCGACACCTTGGGGATGCCATTTATCGGGCCCACAAGGGTGATTTGAAGATTAAATACGGGGAAGGAACCCGCTTTGTCCGGGTCTACTGGAGCCGGGATTTGCCCTGATCAAAAAGGCCTGTCAATTGCCGGCGGTCGAATGTCACACCAAGTATGGTTCCCACTGCTTCGCCGTTTCGAGGACATAGCCCGGGGAGAGATTTTCAACGATTCGATTGTGACCCGGCAAGAGCGTATCGATTTCCAATTCTCCAAGCCGGTTCAGGGACTTTCTCAAGTCTGAGGCCCGGGCACCATGAAGGTCAAAGCGGCCAATCGCGTAGTCTGCATAGATGACATCGCCAGGGATAAGAACCTTCGTCGGGCCATGATATAGACCGATGCTACCCATAGAATGCCCTGGTATGTGGATGACCTCCCAGGCCATTCCACCGATGCTTAGGCCCTCTCCCCCATGAAGCTTACACTTGACCCCGAAGCTAAAAGCACCAGGTTTGAGTGCGTATTGAGTCACGCTCATTTCCCGAAACATCTCCATGCCGTAAACCGCACGCTCATCTCCCATTTCTAAGGGCTCCGCCTCCAGGTGATGCATCCAGATCTCTGCCCAGGGTATCCTCTGGAGAATTTCTGCCAGACAACCAATATGATCGAGGTGCGTGTGCGTCATGATGACCCTTTTGATGGCCTCTGGTTCGATTCCCATCTCCATAAGCGTGTGAATCTTGTAATCGGCCTTGCCCACGAGGCCTGGATCGATGAGGGTCAGGTCATGGGAAGAAGGATTACCCAGCACATAGGTGTGGGAATCAGGCATAAACTCATCCTGTCCTGGAATGAAATAGACACCGTCCGCCACTTTTGGCATGGATCACCTACCGGAGAATCGAGGCTCTCTCTTTATTTGCTAGATCGATTTTATCAATTTCGTTCCTGCAAAGAAGGTCTGGGCGATCAGGCCGGCAACGGGGGGAAAGAAGAAGCTGCATGCGAGACGGATAGCGGCAAATTTCCAACCCATAATGCCAACTTCCAGGGGCAACCGAGCAAACCCCCAGACCGACCAGGCAGTGACAAATGCCACCATGGTTCCAACGCTGGCGCCGGAATGCAGAAATCCAACAGCGATCGGAAAACTCACAAAGGGGCCTCCAGGCGTCAAACCACCCGCCACCGTGCCAATGATGATTCCGCGCAAACCGGATTCCGCACCCACCCACCTTGAGACGAGTTCTCTGGGCAAAAGGACCTGGACCATCCCTGCCACGATGAAGGCAAAAAACAGTAAGGGCAGGATCTCAACGATAAGCCTGACCGCAGACTTTAGACCAAGGAAGTGCTCTCCTTCCCCCTTCCAGTATCCGATGAGAAGAAACGTAGCTGCGAGGACACCCATGATGATTGTCGGAACTAACATGCCAGATTTCCTCCTGTTCTTAGGCAATCCATCCTCCATCATTTTGTCTCATGTCGAGTCCGATAATGACAGGATCGAAACTCGGAAGGGATTTCTTGTGTGGCCCGTGATCCGTTGTCCGTAGCTCATCAACGGACGTCGTATGGCGGCTATTTTATGAGACAAAACCCCACCCGTTTTGTCCTCCGGTCTTATCAAGGTTTCACTCCTTAAGTATAATTCGTGCGTCCGCCACAACACATCTCGCCGATGAACAGATAACAGGATTGAGGTCGATCGATTCAATCGCCATCTCAAGTTCCATGACCAGACCGGAGAATCGGGTAAGCAGGTCCCCCAACTCCTTCAGGTTAACCGCCTCCGACCCTCGATAACCCTCCAATAATTGGTGGGCTTTGAGCCCCCTCACCATGGATTCCACGTCTCTATGAGTCAGGGGAGCCATCCTCAAAACGATATCCCGATAAATCTCAACACTCGTCCCGCCAATTCCCAAAACAATCACCGGACCAAATTGAGGATCGACCTTGGCCCCAACAATCAGTTCCACTCCTGCCAGCCTCTCCTCAACAAGCATGCCCGAAAACCCCTCGATCCGGCTAAAGCGAGCAAAGGTCTCGGTCAGATCCCTGTCACTGTGGATGTCAAGAGCAACCCCATCTCTATCTGACTTATGCATGACTTGGGAGGAGACCACTTTCCCGACAACAGGATACCCGATCTCTTTCGCAAACCGGACTGCCGCTTCTGTCGTTTTGGCCCAGGTGAATCGAGGGATCTGGAGCCCGGCTGCGGAGAAAAGGCGCTTGGCATCCGGCTCCAGGACCCAGCCTCTGGCTTTTGAAGCCGAAAGGATTTCTCTGATCTCTTTTCTCAGCACGGCTGTCGCCTCCGCATGGCCTCAGCCATATGCACTGCACCCTCTATCGAGTGGGCGACGGGTGTCCGATTGAGTTCAAAACCCTCGATGAACATACGGTATCTCTCGACGTGCGGCACGTACGCAATGACCGGTTTCCCTTCCTGCCGAAAGACCTGGCTCAATCGGGCCCCAAGGTCGGATGTAATCCCAGGTACATAAGGAAGGAGGAGGATTAGGACACAGTCGACTTTTTCATTTCGACTCAAAAGCTCTGCCGTAACCACAAAATCATCATCGACAGCGCTCCCCGTCAGGTCGATCGGATTGGCAAACGAGGCAATCGCCTGGATCCGGGGCGAAACACGCTTTCGGATCTGATCCTGATCCTGTTCGGGCAGGACGGGTACCGAAAGCCCATGAAAGAAGCAGGCGTCAACGGCAAGCGCGCCATGCCCGCCGCTCCCCGTTATGATGCCAATCCGTCCTTGAATCGGCCTGTCATAGCAACTCAAGGCCTCGCAGAAAGAGAACAGCTCGAATTCTGTTTTGGCTTCCACGACGCCGTGCTGGGCAAGCACCGCCGAGAAGACCTCATAATCACCGGCCATGGAGGCCGTATGGCTGGAAACAGCTCTCGTCCCCCCAGGTGTTTTCCCAGATTTCAAAACAATGACTGGCTTAGCACATTGGTTAGCACCGGAGATAAACTCCCGGCCCTCGTTCGGTCCAAAGCCCTCCACATAAAAGGCGATCACCTCCGTTTCCGAGTCTCCTCCGAAGTACCGCAAAAGGTCGAGCTCGCGAATCATGGCCTTATTCCCAATGCTCACAGCCAAGGACAAACCCACCCCCTCGGCCGCGAATTTGACCATCTGATCTGCCAAGAAACCTCCACTCTGGCTGACCAGCGCGACCCCTCCCTTATGGGGCCTCACGATCCGTTCACTGGGGATGAAGAACGTGTCGATATACGGGGGCGAATACACCCCCAGGCAGTTCGGCCCAATAAAAGGGAAATCCGCCTCTCTGGCCAGAGACACCAGAGACTCTTGCAAATCTCCGCGTCCACTCTCAGAAAACCCACCCGAAATCACCACGGCACCACCCACCTTGGCCTGAATACAGTCCTGGAAAATCTGCGGAGCCAGTTCGGCTCGGGTGGCGATGACCGCAAGATCGATCTTCTTGGGGATATCGGAGACCCTTTTGTATACCGTTCTTCCCTGGAGAACCCCTCCCCGTTCATTCACAGCAAAGACTTGAGCCTCGTGCCGAAGATTGTTTTTGTGATAAACCACATTGGCTGGATGGCCGTCGCGGGTCAGAGAAACGCCAACAACGGCCATGGTTTGAGGTTTGAAAATGGCTTTCAGATTCACTGCGACCTCCATGAGAAATCATCGGGTTTGTCGGTCAGGTTTGGCCGGATCTTGTTAAGGACCAGGAGGCAGACGCCGAATCAAACAAAAAACTAATCCAGGTATTTATACACCTCTGAGCGTGAGTATGGAATCATTTTTTTGGCATTTGCAGATTTCACGCAGCAGTCCGCTGTAGGCAAAATCGGTACGAACAGATGAGCTCAGCTGTGGTGGTCCATGGAAGAGCACAATTCCGTGGACGGGGATTTGAACGTGTAGGGAGGTTCTCCGTGATGGCGAAGTGATTAAACTCCCCTATTACGCCTTGGCCCCCGGGCGTTATTCTCGACGGAGGGATACGGACCCCTTCTGCTGACCCAGACGCTCTGACGCTTCATCGGCTCTCCCAAAAGCCGCCAGATCATCAATCGATCTATCCGGGTCTGCTTCCGGTTTGAAGCATATCCCCTGAGCACACGACATGATATTCGCGGCAGAGGAGATAATCCGTCCAATTCTCTTGAATATGTTCATGGCTTCCTCGTGCCTCGTTTTTTTATCATTTTATCTTTTCTTGTGGATCTGATTCAAAGGGAAGGGTTCGCGAGTTTGCCAGACTTTCCCATGCATACCAAAAACAATTCTCCTCACGTATGTGGACTCGCCATTCCCTCCTCTGATAACATAGAGGAAGAGAATGCTCCCAGTCCTTGCCGGTGATGAGCACAGAGGCTTCTTGAGGCTGAATGCTATAGGAGGTATGGATAGATGAAAGCGATTTGGAACGATGTCACACTTGCTAAGAGTAATGATACGATTGTCGTCGAGGGGAATCATTACTTCCCTTCCGATTCGGTCAAAAAAGAACATCTTCAGGAAACCGACACCCATACGACCTGTCCATGGAAAGGCAAGGCCAGTTACTATAGCATTGTCGTTCATGGAGAGGTGAACAAAGATGCGGCCTGGTACTATCCGGAACCCAAAGAGGCCGCAAAAAACATCAGAAACTACGTCGCTTTTTGGAAAGGGGTTGAAGTTGTCCCCTAAACCCTGAGCGCCTATTCCGAATCAATACTCACGATGTCGAGGAATCCAAAACCCATGGGTGGACGTCTTCTGGGTGTCATCTCCGACACTCACGGTCTTCTTCGGCCCGGGGTGTTCAACGCCCTAAAGGATGCGGACCGAATCATTCATGCAGGAGACATCGGCAAGCCTGAGGTACTCTCCTCTCTTCGTGCCGTCGCTCCGGTAGTTGGGATCCGGGGAAACGTCGACAAGGGCCAGTGGGCAAGTGCGCTACCTGAAAGTGAGGTGATTGAGATAGAAGACATCTTGATCTATGTGGTCCACGATCTCGGCGAACTGGACCTCGATCCTTCTGCGGCGGGGTTTAGAGCTATCATCAGTGGTCATTCTCATCGACCATCCATGGAGACTCGAAACGGGGTGCTCTATCTCAACCCTGGCAGTGCAGGCCCGCGCCGGTTGACTTTTCCAGCCTCCATTGCGTTGCTCCATGTCAGGGGGGAATGTGTAAAGGCGAAATTCCTTAAACTGAAATAACCACGGATCTCAGAAAGGGAGAGCAAAATGGCCGGGAAAAGAGTAACGGTCCTCGCACGAATCAAAGCCAAGGCCGGCAAGGAAGGCAAAGTGAGAAATGAGCTCATGGCACTCGTGGATCCCACGCGTTCTGAAGCCGGTTGCATCAATTACGATCTTCACCAGTCTAGAGGCGATAAGACGTTATTTCTGTTCTATGAAAACTGGGTCAGCACGGAGGATCTCGACAAACACCTGGAGATGCCCCATTTGAAATCCTGGAGGGAACGGTCAAAGGACCTCCTGGAAGAGCCCACCGAGATCACCTTATGGGAGATGATCAGCTAAATGATGATCCAAAGAAAACATCACCGGGCAAAGAGAATTGGATGGAAGACCGTCTGTTTCTATCTCCTCTGGAACATCCTTTTGAATGTCCCTACGGAGGCTGGGCTTCGGGAGCGGGTTTATGAAAAGGTCTTGCCGAACGGTCTCAAGATCATCCTCCTGGAGAACACGAGGGCGCCTGTGGTCACTTTCCAGGTCTGGTACCGGGTTGGATCGCGGAACGAGGAGTATGGAAAAACAGGACTCTCCCATTTGCTCGAACATATGATGTTTAAGGGAACGGAGAAAGTCGGTCCCGAGGACTTCTCACGGATCATTCAGGAAAACGGAGGAAGAACCAATGCTTTCACATCCCATGATTTCACTGGCTACTTTGAGAATCTCAGTTCGGACCGGATCCAGGTCGCACTGGATCTCGAATCTGACCGAATGCAGAACCTGATCCTGACGGAAGAGGATTTTCAGACGGAGCGAAAAGTGGTGATGGAGGAGAGAAGGCTTCGGATTGAGGACAATCCACAGGCCTATCTCATGGAACAACTCGCGGCAGCCGCCTTTCAATTTCAGCCATACCGGTGGCCCATCATCGGTTGGATGGAGGATCTGTCTCGATCCAGGCTTCGAGACCTGAAAGCGTATTACAAGACCTATTACAACCCGGTGAATGCATTTATCGTCGTCGTCGGCGAATTCAAGAAGCAGGAGCTCCTTCCCAGAATCGAACAAGCCTTCGGTTCCATACGAAAGGGGGTAGCTCCAGACCAGGATAGGAGCATCGATCCCCCTCAGAATGGAGAACGAAGGATTATCGTCAAGAGGGAAGCACGGCTCCCTTACATTGTCCAGGCATTCCGTGTACCGAATCTCCATGAGCCAGATAGCTACGTGCTGGAGCTCATTGCTGCGATTCTCTCGTCCGGAAAGAGCTCGAGACTGTACCAAAGCCTCGTCCGTGAAAAGCGTCTTGCCCTAAGTACCGAAGCCGACCACTCACTGCTTTCCAGGGATCCTGGACTTTTCCTCATAGCTACAGAACCTCTACCCAATCGAGAGGTAGATGATGTTGAGAAGGCATTGAACCAGGAACTGGAGCGGCTACAGAATGAATCGGTGACGGGACGTGAACTTGAAAAGGCGAAGAATCAACTCGAAGCATCTCACACATTTGGCCAGGATTCGCTGTTCTACCAGGCCATGTCCCTCGCCCGATATGAGATTGCTGACAGTTGGAGAAGGATCGACGATTACATTCCCTCCATCCGGAAAGTCACTCCCGATGATATCCGGCGCGTTGCGAGGCGTTATTTGGTTTCAGACAATCGGAACGTGGGGATCCTCATTCCTCTGCCTTACGAGGAGAGAAGACCCAGACCGGAAGGATTTTCGATCAAACAGAGATGGTTCGATCGGTTCTAAAGGGGAGTTGAAACAGATTGCGTTATTCATCCGTTTTTATTGTCCGGAAGCGTGACGAGACACTCACCACCCGCTTCGCTCGAGGCACAGAAACCGCCAAAAGGCTAATAGGTTGATTTGCCGGGAGCATGGGCGGTGAACAGACATATCCCGAGGTGTAGAATTTAGTATCACCTCCGGAGTAAGTCTTATGATACCAAGGAGTTCAAAAATCTCAACCACCTTTCTCTCAATCACATTCTCAGTACTTCTGATCGTCTCCTCTGCGGACGACCTCTCGGCTATGCCTCGAGTCCAAAGAACGGTCCTTCCCAATGGTCTTGTTCTTTTGGCTGTAGAAGACCACTCCCACCCTTTGGTTACCTTACGACTTTTGATCGATGGGGGCTCGCGAATGGACCCTCCGGGCCAGTGGGGACTGGCAAACCTCACGGCCAAGGGACTTCTACTGGGAACCTCCACCCTTTCTGTCACCGCATTCCGCGAGGCATTGGATTTCATGGGTGCTTCTCTGACCGCTTCCACCAACCGAGACACGACTGTCCTCGGCCTTCGGGTCTTGAAGAAGGATTTAGACGCAGGGTTCCCCCTGTTGATAGAGGCTACCACGCAGCCCATATTTCCAGAAGAGGAGATCCAAAGGGAGGTGGTGAAAACGCTTGCTGCCATTGAGTCTGCTGAGGAAAGACCCGGTGTGGCCGCGAGAAAGGCATTTTATGAGAGCCTCTTCTCGGAAAACCCTTATGGTCACCCGGTGGAGGGAACCAAGGAGTCCCTTCCACGACTCACACGGGACGCTATCCTCGATTTCCATAATCGATACTACCACCCGAACAATGCAATGCTTGCCGTTGTGGGCGACATCACTCATGAGGAAGTAAAGACCACGCTCATTCCCCTTCTTTCACAATGGCCCATGGCCGACATCCCCAAAGAGCATTTCAGGGCCACATTTACTGAAGGGCCAGAGACCGTGATGATCAATCGAAATATCAGCCAGGCCAATATCGTCTTCGGACACAAAGGAATAAGTCGCAAAAATGAGGACTACTATGCCCTGAGCGTCATGAACTATATCCTTGGAGGGGGTGGTTTCGGCTCCAGGCTATTCGAGGAGATCCGGGTTAAACGGGGGCTGGCCTATTCGGTGACGAGCTACTTTGAACCGCAGAAGTATCCTGGTTCTTTCCAGATTGTCCTTCAGACCAAAAATGCATCGGCTCAAGAAGCGGTCTCTGTCTTGCGGGACCAGATGAACCGAATTCAGAATGAACTGATCTCTCAAGAAGAGCTAGAGAGGGCCAAGAAATACTTGATCGGAAGCTTTCCCCTCAGGCTCGATACTCAGGCAAAATTGGCGAACTTTTTGCTTCAGGTCGAATACTATGGCTTAGGCTTGGACTATCCCGAAAAATACGCTACTCTTATCAAGGCAGTCACTCGGGAAGACATACTCAGAGTTGCACAATCCTATCTTCATTCGGCGAATGCTATTCTTGTGATCGTCGCCAATCTGAAAGAAGCAGGCCTGGACGAACCCACAAGATGAATCCCCTTTCCACATAATGCGCTTCAATGGTCATACAAAGGGGGTCACAGTTCACCACCGAGACAGTGAAGATGTCTGAGACGAAAATCCGTTCCTCTGCGCCAGATCGGAGGAACGTCCGCCATAGGCGGACTGGAGGCCGAAGATTACGCGTCTCAAAACTCGAGCGAGGCGACAGCGGAGCGGTTCTCAAACCTCCGCCTTCGAAGTCCTTCGAGTCTCTGTGGGTAGGGATATTCTCGGGCTGCATGGCCAGCTTTTCGGGATTGTCATCGGTCGTATTCGGAGGTAAAGAACTGGTCGATTGCTCCTTTTGCGGAGGAAGATCATGCGCATTCGAAAATCAGTTGCGATCGTAATTGTTGCCACTGTACTCCTCGGAGTCGCCGGCCTCTGTCTCGCGGAAAACAACGAGGCAAAAAAATCAAACCCGGTGGTTTTGATGGAGACCTCTCTGGGCAATATCACAATGGAGCTCTGGCAGGACAAAGCTCCCATCACCGTCAGAAATTTCCTGCGCTATGTGGACGAAAAATTCTATGACAATACGGTATTTCATCGGGTCATCAGCGGTTTCATGATTCAAGGGGGCGGGTTCACGGCTGATACGCAGAAAAAAGGTGCTTATGCACCCATAAAAAACGAGGCTTCAAAGGGTTTGCGCAACGACACGGGCACCATTGCGATGGCAAGAACAGGGGAAATTCACAGTGCGACCTCTCAGTTTTTCATAAACGTTGCAGACAACGCTTTTCTGAACCACCGTGACGAAACACCACGGGGCTATGGCTATGCCGTATTTGGCAAAGTCATAGGGGGTATAGACGTCGTCATGAAAATAAGCACAGTCAAGACCACCAGACGCGGCCCCTTTAAGGACGTCCCTGCCGTGCCCGTTGTCATCAAGAGCGTCAGACGGACCGACAGCGCCCGGTGAGGTTAACTGGGTTGATCACACGACCGGGCAAATGGAGCATCAGGATCAACACATGGATCCTTTGGAAACTATGGATCTTCGGTCCATCGGAGGAGAAAGGAGGGTGTCATGCCAGTTCGTAAGTTAAAAGAGTTTTTGGATAGCAACAAAATCAAGTATGTGAGCATCAAACATTCGCTGGCCTATACGGCACAGGAGATTGCCGCCTCTGCCCACATTCGGGGAAAGGAACTGGCCAAAACGGTTATGGTTAGCCTCGACGGAAAAACAGCTATGGCCGTCTTGCCAGCATCCTACAGGGTTGATCTGGAACGGCTGAAAAAAGCAGCCGGTGCGAGCAAAATTGAACTTCTCACTGAAAAAGATTTTAAAGACATGTTTCCTGAGTGCGAGGTTGGTGCCATGCCGCCGTTTGGAAATCTCTACGGTATGGAGGTTTATGTGGCAGCGAGCTTGGCCGAAGACGATGAGATCGCCTTTAATGCAGGTTCTCACACGGAATTGATCCGAGTGGCTTACAAGGATTTCGAAAGGATGGTAAAACCAAAGGTCCTCGAGTTCTCATTCAAACCATGAAGATGAAACCTCTGAACACGATGAGCCCCCTCTGGGACTGGCAACCCCTCTCTGTCGCACGGGGAACTCTGCTTTTTTCGAAGAGGGTGGGAATCTAGTCATTCTCGGAGAGGAGGCCGGGCGAGGACACCAGCGAGGTTACAAATATGGCATTGTTAACCACGACAATTGGTGCCTATCCAAAGCCTGAGTATGTTCCAGTGTCGCAAAGGTCTCCAGAGGATCGTGCCGATGGGAAAGATTTGACAGAAACGTATGAAGCCTATTTGCGCGGTGAAAAGGCCGAGATGGAGGAGTTGCTGGACCGGGCGACTCAAGAAGTGGTGCAAGAACAAGTGAGAATAGGAATTGATGTTCCCACCGATGGTGAGATTCGACGGGAAAACTACATCTATTATCACTGCCGCCATTTGGAGGGAATCGATTTCTCGCGTCTGACCGAGAAAGTCATGCGGTCTGGATCGTGGAAAGCTGCCGTACCGACCATTGTCAGGCCGATTCAACCAAAGGACCCTTTTCTTCCCAGGGATTGGCGGATTGCCCAGTCCGCCACGGATAGGCCGGTAAAGATCACCGTACCGGGGCCATTAACGATCGCTGATTCGCTTGCAGATGACTATTATGCCGACGAGTGGAGATTGAGTCTAGCCCTGGCCGAGGCGCTCAATGCAGAGATCCGAGCCCTGGGAGAGGCAGGTTGCCAATGGATTCAAGTGGACGAACCCGTCCTGGTTAGAGAGCCCGAGAAGTCGTTGGATTTCGGGATTGATAGTTTGGAGCGGTGTTTTCACGGATTGCCCAGAGGAGTGACGAGGGTCGTGCATTTATGCTGTGGGTATCCTGATCGCGTCGATAATGAGAGCTACCCCAAGGCCGACCCGAGGGTTTATTTTCGATTGGCCGAACCCCTTGATGAAACGGATATTCATGTCGTCTCGATTGAAGATGCTCATCGACACAACGATCTGTCTCTGTTAGAGCAGTTCAGAAAAACTCGTGTCATCCTGGGAGTCCTTGCCATAGCTCGATCTCGAGTCGAAACCGCCGAGGAGATTGCAGCTCGGGTGAACGAAGCCTTGGATCACATCGATGGGAGACGGCTCATGCTCGCCCCAGATTGTGGTTTGGCCATGTTGGATCGGGAAACGGCAGTGGCAAAGATGGGAAATATGGTACTGGCGGCCAGGTCCGTCGAGTAACCCACTGATTTGGATGGACTGTTACTGCAGACCACGCAAAATAGACACATGGCATTATTCATAGCCCCCAGCCCAGTAATCTTTCTGATGTGAACCTAGCCTACCTAGATTACAAATTCGTAGTCGTCCTTGATTTCTCATCATCCGTTTTACTTTAATATCCGTAGAGGCACCACAGCGTAGCAATTTTCTGTTTCGGGTGGTGTTATTCTATTTTCACCCTAGGACTGGTTATCATTTGTTGATTCGTCGGAGAAGAAGGATTTTTCAAAAACTGAGCTTAGGCATTTAGGTACCAAAGAAAATAGCAGGGGGGGTACAGTCATGAACAGAAAAAAACTGAGTCTTATTGTTCCTGTGTTCTTTGGCCTTGCTGGTCTAGGAAATCTCTCGGTTATTCGCGCAGATCAGCTCACCGTCCCCCTTTTCGAAGATCTTGGGAACTACCACTATCCGATCACAACAGATTCATCACTGGCCCAACGCTACTTCGACCAGGGGCTGATCCTGACCTATGGGTTCAACCATGCAGAGGCGGCCCGTTCTTTCAAAGAAGCTGCACGGCTTGATCCTGACTGTGCCATGGCCCACTGGGGAGCTGCCTTCGTTCTCGGCTCCAATATCAATGCCTCCATGGACAAAGAGGCAATCCCGAAAGCATACTCGGAGCTACAGAAGGCACTCGAGTTGGCGAGTTACGCAAATGAAAAAGAACAGGCGTTGATCCGTGCATTGTCAAACCGCTACTCGCCAAAGCCTGTCCAGGATCGCACATCGCTTGAGGTGGCGTACGTCAATGCCATGCGAGAGGTCGCTCAGCGCTTTGCTGACGACGTTGACGTGGCCACCCTCTATGCCGAGGCACTCATGAACCTCAATCCGTGGAACTACTGGACCAACGATGGCCAACCACAGCCGGGGACACCGGAAATTCTGAGTACATTGGAATCGGCCCTCAAACAAAATCCCAATCACCCGGGCGCCAACCACTTGTACATCCATGCGGTCGAGGCCTCACCCAACCCAGAACGCGGACTACCGAGCGCCGATCGCCTGCGCGATCTCGTTCCGGGCATCGGACACCTGGTTCACATGCCCTCGCACATTTATATAAGGACCGGACGGTATCATGACGCATCGCTAACGAATGAAAAGGCGATAAAGGTGGATGAGGCCTACATCAGGCAGTATTACCCTGAAGGCATTTACCCGCTAGCCTACTACACCCACAATTTTCACTTTCTCTGGGCAGCTGCCACAATGGAGGGGCGAAGCCAGGTGGCCCTTCAAGCCGCACGCGATTTGGCTTCAAAGGTGGATCGGGAAAAGATGCGAGAGCCGGGGTTTGGGACGCTTCAGCACTTCTTCTCAATTCCGCTCTTTGCGTTGATCAGTTTCGGGAAGTGGAACGAGATTCTCAAACAGCCGGCACCAGGGAAGGACCTTTTGTACCCCAATGGGGTCTGGCATTATGCCCGTGGGATGGCATACACGAGAACCGGTCAGTTGGAGGCGGCAGCGCACGAGCTTGAACAGCTGAAAAGGATCGCCTCCGACCGTTCGCTGGAACAGGTGACGATCTGGGAGATCAATACAACCTCGGATCTCTTGGAGATCGCACAGGAAGTTTTGGCCGGGGAGCTCGCAGCAAAAAGGGGAGACTATGATAAGGCGGTCAAGCACTTGGAAAAGGGACCACGCCTCCAAGATGACCTGACTTTCGATGAACCACCATCGTGGCTTCCCTCGGTGCGTCAGTCAGTTGGTGCCATCTTGCTCGAGGCTGGGCGCTCAGAGGAGGCTGAAAGCGTGTACCTGGAAGAATTGAAGAGGTTCCCCGAAAGCGGATGGTCTCTGTTCGGTCTTCATCAGGCTCTCGCAGCCCAGGGCAAAACCGACCAGGCCGAAGCCGCAAAAAAACGATTTGAGAAAGCGTGGTCCAGAGCAGACGTGACCCTTAACGCCTCGAGATTTTGAAAACCACATAACGAGGAATTAGACATGTCGGAGCAAAACCGGCCACAATTCCAGGGGGGCACGAATATCGCGATGAAGCTTCCGTCCCACCTTTTTGAAAAGACGGTCAGCTTCTCCAGGGACATCCTTCGCTTGCCCGTACTCGAAGAAGCCGTGGCCAGCGTACCTTTTGATTTTGGAGCGAGTCGTTTGTGGCTCGATCGGACAGACCACTTTAGCCAAGCGGAGATCTGGTTGGAGTTAACCACCGACGACGTTCCCGCGGCAGCAGACTATCTGGCTCAAAAGGGTACGGCGCGGCGAGACGAGATCGAAGCCCTGTCGGAGGGGTTCGAGGGTTTCTGGATCTCGAATCCAGCAAACCTGATCCATCTCGTCTCACGAAAACAGAGGTAACAAAGGAGGCGGTCTCATGGAAACTGACTTTATCTTACCGCTCAGCATCGTCTTCGGATTGCTCACTTACAGTCTCATCGCCAAATGGTACGTCATGCCGGTCCTGTCCAGTCGCCCTAAGGGTCAGGCACTCATTCCACTTTTACTTCCCCACTGCTTCCGCTACATTGGGATGGCTTTTCTGATTCCGGGTGTGACCGCGCAGGCTCTAGATTCCCGCTTTGCGAATCCGGCTGCCTGGGGCGATCTCCTTGCAGCCGTGCTTGCCCTGATCGCGATATTGGCCGTCCGTCTTCGATGGACCGTTGCGATTCCGCTCGTATGGATCTTCAACATTGTTGGATCGTTGGATCTCCTGAATGCGCTGTTTCAGGGGTTGCGACACACCGAAGACGGCCATCTCGGGGCCACCTATTTCATCCCCGCAGTCGCCGTTCCTGCATTACTCGTGACTCACTACATGATTTTTTTCCTACTCTTGTATCGAGAAAAGGCTTCTGGGGTTGAAGTTTGAAAGGAGGAATGAGCCATGCGTTATCTCATGATCCGACACAAGGTCAAGGATTTCACCGCATGGAAGTCAGTCTACGAGGAGCACCTGACCGCGCGTCAGCGTGCAGGCTTGAAGGACCTTTTTCTGTTGCGAAGTGCGGCCAATCCCAATGAAGTTATCATTTTGTTCGAGTCAGAGGATCACGCAAAGGCCCGTGAGTTTGCCGAATCCGAAGACCTGCGCCAGGCCATGGAACGGGCGGGTGTTGCTGATCAGCCTGAAATCTACTTCCTTGACAGGGAACAATAGAGGGTGAGCTGCATTGATGCCGGAACTTCGTATAGCGACATACCAAGACATACCAAAAATTACAGATCTGATGAAGTCCGTCCCTGGCTTCTGGCAAGATTTCTGGTGAGACGATGTTTTGCTCCGAGCAATGGAATCTGCTCACGCTATATCTTTCGTCTGGGAGGACAACCAGGGGATTGGGGGGGTTCATCTGTGCCCATGATCTTGGCTTTAGGGGCTACATCAGCGCATTGATTGTGGCGGATCGCGCCAGAAGGAAGGGAATCGGGAGACAACTCGTCCGGAGGGTCGAAACAGAACTGATCCAGAGAGGGTGTCGGACACTGGTAGCTGATGTATGGCGGGATGCAGAGTATTTTTACAGGTCCCTTGGATGGAGTACTCCTGACGTCTCGTTTCTCAGGAAAGCATTAGAGTGATGAAGCGCGACCTCCTCTATGCGTGATCTTTTGTTATGACCTGGCTGGCTTTTTTCTTGACACCGTAACCCCATTCTGATACACAAAACGTGAGCCCGTGCTATCGGAAGCGGTTTCGGTGCTGTACAAAGCTGATAATCTGCCACTCCCCCAGCACGGGCTATTTCTTATTATACACCGCTTGTCAACTCCACTGCAAACCTGGCCAATGAGTGCTTCTGTCTCGGAGGTAAACTCAGCTTCTCCTTGTTGGAATGATTAGCAAAACGGGTCACGGCTGTTCTTGATATGCTCGCAGGGGCCCTTTGGTTGGCCCTGGCCATGCTTCGCTGGCTTCGTTGGGGCTGGGACTGCTTTAGCTACAATGGCATCTGGAGCCCGATCAAACTGATAAAATCGAAGAAGAAGGCTAAAAAGGGGAAGGAAGATTCTTTGGAGCTGGACGTGGAAGAATAGACGCTCCGTGTCGATTGAGGCTGGAGGAGCGTCCCGCTGTGCGGGACTTGAGGCCAGAGGCGAAAGATCTTCTCGCCTCCAACCTCGAACGAAGGGGGACGTCCTTTACTTATTTACATTTGTCCAAGTGGTGGCACGCCTTGACATGAGACATGAATGCCAGGGTCGGGAATGCTTTAGATGTGCAGGACGAGAAGCAGTCTGTCAGTTTTAACCCAGTTCGTGAAAATAACTTCCCACCACGTGGTGAACCGAGGCAGACGCGCCGAAGATCATCTCTAGACGAAAGAAACCCCGACGCCTTCGCTACCCTCCTCCCAAAACCGACCGAGATGCAGTATACTTCGGAAAGAACAGTGATCAAATTCATGCGTACGATTAGGCCGTGAATTAAGGAGCAAGCCATGGCAAATAATGAAAAGCAACTCAGGCTGGCCGTGCTGATTGACGCTGACAACGCTCAACATTCACTGATAGAGGGTTTAATCGCAGAAATCTCAAAATATGGCGTTGCAAGCGTTAAACGGATATATGGGGATTGGACGAAACCAAATCTTAGAAGATGGAAGGATGCACTTCTCAAACACGCCATCCAGCCAATCCAGCAATTTAGCTATACAACTGGAAAGAATGCAACAGACAGCGCAATGATTATTGACGCTATGGATCTGCTCTCCTCAGAGCGTTTCGATGCTTTTTGTATTGTCTCAAGTGATAGCGACTTTACCAGACTTGCGTCGCGGATAAGGGAAGCCGGCCTTTTTGTTTACGGCTTTGGGGAGAAAAAGACTCCTCATGCGTTCGTATCGGCATGTGACAAGTTTATTTTCACTGAGATACTGAAAGAACAAGATGAAGTGAGTGGTGGTGTAAAGAAACGAACGACAAAGGAGCTCAAGGGTAATACACGATTAGTCAACTTACTCCGAAACGCAGCCGAGTCCGCAGCCGACGAAACGGGCTGGGCACTTCTCGCGAACGTGGGGCATAAAATAATGAACCAAGCCCCCGAGTTTGATGCCAGAAACTATGGCTATAAGAAGCTAGGGGAACTGGTGGAGGCGACAAATCTATTCGATATAGAGGCGCGAACTGTTGGAGAAGGAGGACATAAGGCTGTATACATAAGAGACAAGAGGAAGTAACGGAAACGGTGTCAGGTCTTGACATGAGACATTTGGTATTTCACCTAACCCATCGACGCATCTGATCTCGGTCGTTATGCGAGAGATGAACCCTATTATATGTTTGATGGTGAAAAGATGGAAAAAGTCTACAACGGTAAAAAACCAGCAAAACTAGGCACTGAAAAGAAGCCCGCTGCTGTGAATGTTCAAACAAAAGAGAGACTGAAAGAAGTGGCATCAATATTTGAAGAAAAGGGTTGGAAATACACAATTGGATTGGAGCCAGATAAACCAGAGGATATTAGCGATTTGGAAATATTATTGAATCCGCAAAAACCAAAGACAGCCGAAAAGAAACTCGGACGCAATGAGCCCTGCCCATGTGGAAGCGGGAGTAAGTACAAAAAATGTTGTGGTAAATAGGTAAAAAGGGGGACGTTCTCAAGCTATTTGGATTTGTCCAATTGGTGTCAGGTCTTGACATGAGACATGAAAAGAGGATCGGGACTGTGCTCGACTCCTGTGACCAGAAGCCGTCCGTCGGTTTTGAATCACCTCGGGAGATAACTTCGCATCACGTGGCAAACTCAGACAGACGGGCTGGAGACCTTCCTCGGACCATAGAGAACCCAATTCCTTCCTTCAACTCCTCCTAAAACCGACCGAGATGAAGTACAATTCGAGAACCAGTGTCGACCACCGGAGGGGAAGGCTCTGAGATCAGAGGAGCGACAAATCTGAAAGTGTCTTGGTTGAATAGAGCCGAGTGTGGACCTGGCCTTCGAATATCTTTCTTCCAGGCTCTGCTCAAGATAGAAAGCGGCGTAGGTGGAGGACGAACAGCGGTATTCCTCCCGCGGCAGAAGTGACGCATGACGACAGTGCAATCACCTCAGCGCATGGACATCACGAGGGTGGCAATCCTATCATTGGGGCATATGACGGTTGATCTCTATCCCCCCTTTCTCGCCGCCCTTCTTCCTCTTCTCATCGAGCGCCTCAGACTGTCTCTCACCCTCGCGAGCATGCTTGCCTCCATCCTCATGGTTTCGGCTGCATTGAGTCAGCCTCTCTTTGGAATGGTGTCGGACAAGATTGGGGGCAGGAAACTGGTCTTCTGGGGACCCATGATGGCGGCTACAGGGTTGAGCTTCATGGGTCTTCTCCCGAATTACATTCTCCTCATCCCCTTTTTGGTCATCGGCGGATTGGGGGTGGCCTGCTTTCATCCTCAGGCTGCTGCTCTGGCGGGCCATTTCAGTGGTCCTCGGAGGGGCCTGGGCGTTTCCCTATTCATGCTTGGAGGGAATATCGGATATGGTCTGGGACCTCTCGTTATTCTCACAATCGTTTTAGGTCTCGGCCTGGAGAGGAGCTATGCGGCTTTGCTTCCAGCAATCATTTTCACTCTCGCCCTCATTCGGTATTTCCCAGAGAAGATGATTGCTTTCTCTGCCCGCGACGTCGAAAGACCAGCAATAAGAACTCTTCGACTCCGCGACTTCGGCCGTTTTTCTTTGCTGTGGCTGGTCGTTTGGCTAAGATCGACAGCCATTCTCAGCCTGATAACGTTCCTCCCCACCTTTCAAACCATGCGGGGACTTTCGCTGGCAGCGGCGGGAAGTTCCTTTACGGTTTTTATGATTTTCGGGGCTCTGGGAGGTTTCCTTGGAGGTGGACTCTCGGATCGGGTCGGTCGAAAAAGAACGGTCGTTCTTTCCCTCCTGATGGTTATTCCTGCTTTTTACTGTTTTCTCTATGTTTCGGTCCAATGGACCTTCTTGTTCCTTGCCCTGCTTGGATTCTTCTTTTTCCTGGGGGAATCGCCCGGCATCGTCATGGCGCAGGAGACGGCTCCCGATAGAGGCGGAACCATGTCAGCCCTGATCATGGGATTTGCATGGGGAATGGCGGGATTGGCATTGATGGGGGTAGGAGGTCTTGCCGATGCTTTTGGCATGAAGCAGGCAATGGATCTCCTTATGGGTCTGCCCGCAATTGCCCTGGTTCTGGCCTTTTTTCTTCCCGAAGTGTTTTCAGAAGCTTAAATCCCACCATTGGAGGAGTCGGACAGGGACTGACAAACAAGAGGGAAGCGCCAACCAACAGGGACTCCAGTAACACCACGAGGAAGGCGGCTTTGGGCTTGATCAGAGGGGTTGACTGGCTCTGAATCTGAGCACTTATTTCCTGAAATGGGCCATTTTCAATGTCGTATGGATATCATCTTGCCACGGCCAGTACATTGCGATAAGGGTGAAGTCACCGAACTCTTTCCGAAAAAGTGTCTGGTTGACCCAAATTCCACCGTAGTCTCTTGTCAAATGCAGGTCATCCTCGGAGGGTTCTTTACCGGCAGGTTTCTTTGGGGAACCCAGAATACCACCGAGTATCTTATTCCATTTATCGAGTTTCTGATTGTAGAAGACAAGCTCAGCGTAGTCATCCGTTATGCGTCGGACTTCACAAACATTTCGCATCCCACATTTATCGATGATTTGCTTTAACGTCATACGGACTCTCTAGCTCGTTGCCACCGGAAAATGCACATTCTGCTCCTTGAACGAAGTTTCTCACCCGTTCCAGGGCTCTCCCTGCGTTCGACCTCCCACATGCGAACACTATGCCAGGTGGTCATTCAGAAAGAAAAATGGCTATAGTAAAATGGTGTGATCTAAACTCAACTTCTCGAGTCTCTTTCATCTCGGACTTTAGGAGGAGACAGAAGCGATCTGGAGAAGGGCAGGAAAGCTCAGGCATGGAATCCGTGGTTAAAGAGAAGAAGGTGAAGAGGTCATTTTTTTCGCGGCATAAGCTCGTTCTGGGTAGCATGCTCTATGTTCTCGCAGCCCTCGCAGATATCAATATGACGCTAGCGGGAATGGGCGGAGATATCAAGTTAGAGGGCAACCCCGTCATGCGATTAGTCATGGCTCACTTCGGTCTGGAGGCTGGACTGTTTCTGGGGAAGACTTTGGTTGGAGCAATTTGCTTTGTGATTGCGAAGTATGGAGAACGTGAAATCAAACGAGGGGCGGATTGGATCTGGAAGCTTCCCTCCACCAAGCGGACCAGAGCCTGGATGAGAAGGGGAGATCGTTCATGGATCGCCTACACACCCCTGTATGCCGTAGCCGTTAGTCAACTCCTGGCCGCAGCCAGTTGGGCATTCGTGAAGTTGACAGTCTGAAGAAGCGAAGAAAAACCACCTCTCAACTCAGATTCGAAGATCAGGATGCTCGGAATGATGTGACAGACAGGCGCGGAACAGAGATGAGCCCAAGCGGTTCAGTTCTTGCTGGAGTCAACGGCCTATGGGACAGGCAAACTCACATCGTCTGCAATAACTCACCCATTTTCCTGGTTCGAGGTCTCCCTCAACTTCTATTTCTTCGGCTCTCGCTTCATCCAGTTTCATCTGCTCGTTGCAGCGTGGTCTGCTGAAAACACCGGTTCTGGCGGGCAGCTCTTCGAGTCCGAGGTCCTCTCCCGAATAAACCTTGCTTCGAAAAGCTTCTTTCGGACAGGCCTCTCTACAGGGCATACTGCAGTCTTTGCAAGGATCGAATTCAATCGCATCGTTGCACGGAAGGATCTCGTCGGTGAGCATGGCTCGCAGGCGAACCCTTGGACCAAATTCCGGGGTCACCAACATGTTGTTTTTACCGAGACATCCCAGCCCGGCCATGACGGCAGCATCCTTGAGAAAAATTCCTCCCTGCTCGATGTAATATGGCAGCTTCGTTGTTCTTATTCCTTTTTCCTCCTCCAACCAATCAGACAGCTTTGAGTTTATGGATATAAGCATCCGGTTGCCTGGGGTACCCCCGCTATAACCAGTCTTCCACCAGTCCAATTCGGGCTTTTCCTCGGGATGCATGACGGCAATGACGATTGCGGATCTGGCATTTTGGGGCCATCCAACTTTTCCGCGCTCTATTGGCCCTTCCCGATTGCCAACGGTCTCATAGTCACCAATTCTTCCATATATGAGATGAGATGGGGATTTTTTGAGATCTTCGACACTGGCGATTCCAGCCGAAGACGCCCCGAATTCCTTGGCTTTTTCAAGGAGCTGGTGACCTATCCCTTCCTTCCTATCCTTCGGCATCGTCGGACCTCCAAGATCTAGATCTATTAAATTAAACAGATCACAGAGAAGATGTCCATACGATTATAGAATTCGTCAAATACGATGATCACATGTTTATCGAGCGATCGTGTTCGTTGGGCGGACTCAGAGCGTCATTCTCACTGAGCAAGACTCGGCCGAACCTGATTGAAATGGAAACTCATTCATGCGGCGTATTGAAGGAGCTGAGTTCCTTTCGCCCCTCGGCAAATCCAATTGACCTTTGAATTCAGTCAGGTAAAATAGATGGGGGAAAAAAGTCGAGGAATAAAGGGTGAAAAAAACGCTTGCAATCCTCGTTGTTCTGGCACTTGGGAGCTTTTTTGGTTGGCAAGTATACCGGAGGGCTTCCATGCCGCAAGGAGAATCCGTTCGCCGACGGCCGCCCCTTGCCGTAGCTGTTGAGGTTGCCCCTGTCAAGAAGGCTACAGTCTTTGACAGAGAGCTTTTTACAGGCTCTCTTCTGCCCAACTCGTATATTGTCGTTGCGCCGAAGGTGGGTGGACGCCTCGAGAGGCTTCTGGTTGATATCGGAGACATCGTTAAGCGAGGCCAGTTAATCGCAGTCCTTGATGATGACGAATATGAACAGCAATTCGAAGAGGCCCGAGCGGAACTCGAGGTTGCGAGAGCAAACGTCATCGAGAGGCGTAGTAACTTGGGTATCAGTCAGCGCGAGTATGACCGAGCCAAAGCGCTTCGCCAGAAGAAGATCATATCTGAGTCGGAACTCGATAGTGCTCGAGCCCAATTTGCGGCAGAAGAAGCCAAGTACAGCGTCGCCCAGGCTCAGGTGACACAGAAAGAAGCCGCCTTGAGGGCAGCTACGGTTCGGCTGTCCTATACCAAAATCCAGGCATACTGGGAAAACGGTGACGAGGTCAGGATTATCGGGGAACGTTTTGTAGATGAGGGGTCGATGCTGAAAGCGAATGATCCAATCGTCTCCATACTCAACATCCATTCGCTCACAGGAGTGATTCACGTCATCGAGCGGGACTACTCCAAGGTGCAGACAGGGCAGGAGGCGATCGTGACGACCGATGCATTTCCCGACAAGACCTTCACTGGGACGATTCTCCGCGTAGCTCCTCTCCTGAAAGAAACCTCTCGCCAGGCCAGGGTGGAGATTGAGATCCCGAACCCGGACGGAATGCTGAAGCCCGGCATGTTCGTTCGCGTCCAAATCGAGTTTGCCGAACACAAGAATGTGACCGTCGTGCCATTGAATGCTCTCGTAAAACGCAATGGTCAACAGGGAGTTTTCATAGCAGATGAACAAAACATGAAAGCACACTTCGTCCCGGTCACTTTGGGGATCATCGACCATGCGCTGGCCGAGGTGGTCAACCCGTCATTATCTGGACTGGTCGTGACGCTGGGACACCATCTTCTTGAGGACGGCTCTGCCATCATCATTTCGAGCATGGAATCTGGGAACCGAGCTCCGCAGCCAATCAATCTCGAGTCATTCTCGAGCGGCCAAAAGACCGAGTCACAGGCAACATAATGAAACTCTCACAATTTGCTGTCCGTCGTCCTATCTTTGCGATCATGGTCGCGTTGATCGTGGTCATTTTGGGTGGGGTGTCTCTGTTCCGCCTTCCGATCGATTTGATGCCGGACATCACATATCCAACACTGAGTATCACCACAGGCTATGAGAATGCGAGTCCAGAGGAAATCGAAGAGTTGGTCACCCGTCCCATTGAGGAGGGAATGAGCGCGGTTCCGGGAGTGGAAGAGGTCTCTTCGATCTCAGCCGAGGGCCTCAGCAGGGTCCGGGTGACCTTTGCGTGGGATACAGATTTGGACGCGGCGGCCAATGATATCAGAGACCGTTTGGACCGCGTGATCCCAATTCTCCCGGATGATGCGGAGCGACCAAGACTGCGAAAGTTCGACCTGGCAAGTTTTCCCATCCTGATTCTTGGTGCGGCAAGTAACTTGGACCCCATCCAGATGCGCCGGATCATCGACGACCAGGTCAAGTATCGTCTCGAACGCATTCCGGGCGTTGCCGCGATCGATATACGGGGCGGGTTGGATCGAGAGATCCACGTCAATCTCTATCCGGACAAAATCAACGCTTTGGGTTTGCCCCTCGATCAGATCCTCAGCAGGATTCGGGAGGAGAATGTCAACGTGCCGGCGGGGACAATTGACCGAGGAAACTTCGAGGTAATGATCCGAACACCTGGTGCGTATACCTCTCTGGCTGAAATAGAGAATACAGTCGTGACTCTACGCGAGGGGGTTCCTATTCAGCTTAAGGATATCGCCAGCGTCGAAGACTCGTGGCAAAAAGTCATCCGTATCGTTCGGATCAACGGGAAACCCGGAATCCGACTCTCCGTCAATAAGCAGTCAGGTACCAACACAGTCGAGGTAGCAAAAAAAGTCCTCCAAGAGGTCGAGCGAATCAATCAAGAGATCCCCCAAGTCAATCTGACCCCCATTATTGATACATCTGACTATATCCAACGCTCCATCAGGAATCTTGGTTATTCAGCACTTTATGGGGGTTTTTTGGCCATCTTTATACTGCTTCTGTTTCTGCGCAACATGCGTAGCACGGCTATCATTGCCACTGCTATACCAATCTCCGTCATCGCGACATTTGCTCTCCTATATTTTGGCGGTTTCACCCTGAACATCATGACCATTGGCGGCTTGGCCTTAGGCATCGGCATGCTTGTCGACAACGCCATTGTTGTTCTAGAAAATATCTTCCGGTTGCGTGAGGCCGGTGCCGGACCCGAACAAGGGGCTGTGAGCGGCAGCGAGGAGGTTACCTCGGCGATTATCGCCAGCACCTTAACGACGTTGGCGGTTTTTCTCCCGCTGGTCTTCGTCCGGGGCATGTCCGGTGTGATGTTCAAACAGCTTTCCTTCGTGGTCGGTTTCTCGCTTTTGTGCTCCCTTGGGGTGGCCATAACACTGGTGCCTATGCTTGCAGCCAGGATTCTGCATCCGAAGGTTCTTACCGTTGGACCAGAGAACAGGTGGGGACAAAGAATACTGATCCTCAGCGGTAGGCTCCTCACGAAATTGGAGGACCGTTACAAGGACCTGCTTCACACCGCTCTCGAGCACCGTTCTCTCATTGTGGTCGCCGGGGTTTTGATTCTGATTGGGAGCCTTGCCCTTATCCCGCTGGTTGGCGTCGAGTTCATACCGAGTACGGATGAGGGAGAGGTGCGGGTATATGCGGAGATGGAGGTTGGCACACGTTTGGAGATGATGGATGAAAACTTCCAGACGATTGAGTCCATTGTGAAGAATGAAGTCCCCGAAATCAAGAACATGGTGACTTACGTTGGGGGGCCTACCTGGCGGGTTACCGGCTCTCATACCGGAGAGATGCGGATTGCCCTGAAACCACAGGCTGAGCGTAAACGATCCAGCGAGGAGATCGCCGCAGTCCTTCGGAAGAAACTCTCAGACATGCCCGGGGTCACCATTCGGACCCGGGCCGGGCAGGGACTCTTTCTCTTACGCCTCGGAACAAGTGGATTGGATCAGGTGCAGGTAGAAATCCGGGGCTATGATCTCGATACCGCCAATGTACTGGCCGAAAGGGTCAAGGGGCTTATTGAGGACGTCGATGGGGTCACCGATGCACGAGTCAGCCGGGAGTCAGGAAGCCCCGAAGAGCTGATCATTGTCGATCGGCAGAGGGCAGCGGATATGACGCTTACGGTCTCGCAGATTGCCGATATGCTTCAGACGATCCTGTCGGGAACCCATGTGAGCGACTTTCGGGACGCTGGAGAAGAGTACAGAATACTGGTGAAGCTCAAGGACCCGGAACATCTTGAGCTGAGAGAGATCCTCGATCTCACCTTGACCAATGTGAACGGAGAGCCGGTGGTATTAAGGAATGTGGTCGATGTCCGACCCCGTAGGGGCCCTGTCCTGGTCGAACGCAAGGACCAGGAGCGAATCGTCTCGGTCTCAGCGAATATCAGTGGGCGGGATATGGGATCGATCCTCGCTGATATCCGTCGTGGCTTTCGTTCGATTCCCGTGCCACGGTATCTCAGTATCGTCTTTGGCGGTGACTATGAAGAGCAACAAAAGGCATTCAGGGAGTTGATGCTAAGTCTGGTGTTGGCCCTGATCTTGGTTTACATGGTGATGGCTTGCCTGTACGAGTCTCTCCGTAGTCCATTCGTGGTGATGTTCTCCGTACCGCTGGCTGCCATCGGGGTCATTGTTATGCTCTTTCTCACCAATACCACGTTCAATGTTCAATCGTTCATCGGGTGCATCATGCTTGGTGGGATTGTTGTCAACAATGCTATCCTGTTGGTAGACCACACAAACCTCCTTCGACGGCGCGATGGCATGCCCTTGAGAGAGGCTATCGAAGAGGCCGGTCGCCGGCGGCTTCGGCCGATCTTGATGACGGCCATGACAA
>CAYFYO010000005.1:0-67659 GCA_964347335.1 uncultured Thermodesulfobacteriota bacterium | reverse complement strand
AAGGGACGGATGATCCGAATATGAAGCCCGAGACGCTCGTCAGTATCCGGGAGAAAGAACAGCGGAGAGCAGCCGAGGTCGTAGGCGTCAGGGAGGTGAATTTCCTCCGTTTCAAGGATGGGGAGTTAGAGAATAACACGGAGTTTAGGGAAATCCTGGTTCGGATGCTCCGGACGTACCGACCCGACGTGGTTCTGAGCATGGATCCTGCGAATACCCGTTTTGAGAATCCCTACGTGAGTCACTCCGACCACCGAGAGACGGCTCTGGCCGTTTTTGACGCGATCTATCCCGCCTCGGGGAATCGAAACTTCTTCCCAAAGCTACTCGATGAGGGGCTCATGCCCCATGCGGTTGAAAGGGTCTTTTTCTTTGCAACTCCCACCCCCAACACGTGGATTGATATCACGGACACGATAGAGGCAAAGATCGAAGCGCTCCGGTGCCACGGGAGCCAGATGGCCGATTTCGAGAACCTAGAGGCGTGGGTCAGAGAACACTTTGGCGAGGTCGGAAAAGAGAAGGGAATGGCCTTCGCGGAGTCCTTTCGTCAACTCGAGATTCCCCATTAGGGGTGTTTGATTCTTCACGAATGCCATTCACGATTCATGGCGTGAGATGGGCGATCCGAGGATTGAGCTTGTTCATCGATTCTTTTCGGGCACTGGCCCGACATATGACCATATCGTCAATCTATGTACCTTTGGTTTTGATCGACTCTGGAAGAAAAGGATTCTGGAGCGAATCCCAGAGCGACCGAGTCGTATTATCGACCATGCCTGTGGCACGGGTATCCTCACTTTCAGGATCGCCCGACAATTTCCAGATTGCCACGTCATCGGGGTGGAACTTCGCGATGAGTACCTCGACATCGCCAGACAAAAGGCGAAGTCCATGGGCATCACCAATGTCGAGTTTATACTGAGCCGAGCAGAGGATGTCCTTCTGGAGGGGTCTTTCGATTGTATTACGGCGTCTTATCTCGGAAAATACGCCGATCTCATGACCTTGACTCGGAGGACGAAAAAGATGCTGAGAAAGGGGGGGGTATTCTTGATGCATGACTTTACTTACCCCTCTAATCGCGCCTTTGCATGGATATGGGGGTTATACTTTAACGTTCTTCAGAAAGTTGGAATTCTCTGGTATCCCCAGTGGAAAACAATCTACGACGAACTGCCCGAATTGATTCGGAAAACAAATTGGGTCACAGAGCTCGTTGACCAGTTGAAGCGGAATGGTTTCTCGGGTATTACGATTGACTACCTGACTGTGGGGACTTCAGCGATCGTCACGGGCAAGAATGAGTGAGTCCGCACTGATGCGGACGAGTTCTTTTTCCTTGCGCCCTCCCGGCGAATCACGGGCATACAGTTTATCTCATTAACCGCCAGAGGAGCATTCCGATCCCAAGGAGGATCACGCCTAAACTGACGCTCTTGAGAATCGTTTCGTATGTTTTGATTTCCTTTTGTCTTGCCGTGTCACGGCGTGTCCCCTGGCTTCGTTTGAACTCCTTGTAGGGGCGTGAGGCCTTAATCTCGATCGTGCTGAACCAAGCCATGGAACCCGCAAGAATCAGCGCAGCCAGAGAGATGCTATTGGTTTGGATGATATAGCCTGCAAGGACGGGGAGAAACCCCCAAGAGAAGGCGAACCACCCATCCGAGTGAAACCTGCCCCCAAACCATTCGAGGTTGTAAGCAAACACGAAAAAACCCTCGAGAATCGCCACGACCCAGAGCAGGGGGACATAGCGCACCATGTAGTAGATCGCAATCAGATAGGCAATCACAAGGGAGAGGATTGCCATGAGCCATAGCTGAGGTCTCGAGAAGATCTCGCCCCAGGGTTTAACCTGCCTGGTTCCGAGGGCATCGAGCGCGTGTGCTGCAATGCCCAATCCGAGAAAATAGATCACCAGAATGGCCCCAACCCTATCCCAGTGAACTCCATCGGCAACCATGGAACCGATTACGGTAAAGGCGAGAACCATTCCCGTATAGGGCAGAAAAAGGAGGCCCACGAGGAATCGAAATCTCATGGGACCAAACTTGGGGACAAACCACTCGGATCCTCTGTCAGTAGCCCGGCTGTCCATGGGTTCCCTCATGCCAAATGGTTAATCTCCCTCAGTTCCGAACAGACTATCTGGAACACCGATATTCACCCTGAGGCCGCGAAAGAATATCTCTCGTTCGAGACTTCCGTCTTGCGTTGATTCGATGACCGCCACGGGAAGCCAAAGCCTCGTATCGATGAGAAATTGGTACCGTGTTACAACCCCCTCGCGGAAATGGTCATCAGCCAGAACATCGATCCGAATGTGTTCCTCGCCCTGTGTAACCTTCAAATCGCCACGACGTCGGACCGTGACGCTATGGGAGATGTTTTTGATCAGGAGCCCGAGGTCGGTCTGATCGATTCGCTGACCCGGGGAGACCTGCAGGAGAAAGGCCTCCGGAGTCAACCGAAATCTGAAAAAGCGAGCCCATCCGGATGGACGTATCACGACCTTTCCGTTCTTGTCAGGATAAATCAGGACCGCTCCCGGATAGGGCGACTCGAAATCGATGCGAATATGGTGAGGCTTCTTGAAGGTGTAAAGGGCCTTTTTGATCTCGACTGCATCATCCTCTGTTTGGGTCTTGGTCTCCAGGTGTGCCTGGTAATCTCTGACCCCCTCATATGCCGCCTCCATCCGTTTCAACAGGCTCTCAATATCCGACGCGGTCCAGGAGGAAATGGAGGCAGGCACGAGAAATACAAATACGGAAAGGATTTGAAGTACAGAATACATGCTCCAAAACTCTCGGGGCTCGTTCTACCTGCATCGAGAACATAAGGTCAGACGACAGGAGTCGGAAGTCAGAGTTTAGAATAGATTCATTATGAATCGTGACGGTGTATCCCTCAATTTCAGCCACCCCGTCACTCTTGCTCCTATCAGTATATCTTAGATCTCTGAAAAACATGAAGCCACGCGGACTTTGGTCGAAGAAATCTGGACGCTATCGGTGATGAGGTTTCCAGGTATCCTTGGGATTCCTCCCTCAATCGTTTCCCATGGACCCTGAGATGAAAAGGAAGATTGGATCGAGCCTTCCCTGCGGACGAAACGGGCAGGCGTACTTGATACGGTCGATGGCGCCAGATATCAGGATCGTGCAGGTGAGGTGAATGCGTGCGACTGGCCTTATCGAAACCTGTTGTCCGACCGTTTGCCCCTGACTTCTCTTTTGGTCCGTTCCAGCCAGCCAAAACGGTCAGCCGGATGCTGATCAAACTCCAGGACATAGGGCTTGATATCCAGCAGTGGGGTTCCGTCTAAAATGTCCACATTCTCAATGGTCAGGATGGTCTGCTCGATGCCGAGCAGTTTCACAATCGATAATCCAATGGGGTTGGGTCGCTTTGGTGCTCTCGTGGAGAAGACGCCGTGGGGACGCGAGTCCATAAACGGTGTGACGATCAGTTCGCACTCCTTGACCCGATGGAAGTGGTAGACGAGGATAATATGGGAAAAGCCCTCGAGATCCCTCAATCCCTTAACAAATTCAGGCAGAATCTCAACAGTCCCCTGAATGCCTAAAGCCGCTGTCGGCTGGATTGGCATGCCTGAGATATCTTCGAAGGGACTATGGATTATACCAATTGGCCGATAATGAATCTCCATTGATCATGACTCCAAGCAAGGATTGCTCGAAATCTGAGCGGTGAGTCGTCCGGGCCCCCGGTGGCATTTCCCCATCATTGATCAAAGGCTCTCAGATTTGGGAATAACACCGAAATCCTCACTGTCCCGTGGTTTTCGTCCTGATTCTAACAAATGCCAGGGGGATAGACAAATCGCGATTCTCCTGGGCACTCGACTAATAATGAGCATATGCTTATAATAAGAGCTGGAGGATGTTATGGTCAGACCGAGGCAATGTAGACGAGTCAACTCTCGGCCAGGGAGCAAATATTTCAAACCCAGGGGAATCCCCCTCTCCCAACTTGAAGAAGTCATCCTCACACTCGACGAATTTGAGGCGATGAGACTCGCTGATCTTGAGGGTCTCTATCAAGAGCAGGCTGCGGCAAAGATGGGTGTCTCCCGCCAGACATTTGGTCGAATCGTTCAGTCTGCCCACAGGAAAGTGGCTGACGCCTTTGTCAAGGGGAAGGCCGTGAAAATTGAAGGGGGTGATATTGAAATGACACCGTTGAGGAAATTCAAATGCTACGATTGTCAGCATGTGTGGGAGATCCCCTACGGGACAGGGAGGCCGGAGGGATGTCCCGCTTGCAAGCGTGCGAACATCCACAGAGCAGAGAGCGACCGAGGGTATGCCAGGGGCTATGGGGCACAACGAGGCCGCAGGCGTATGAGAAACGATCCGTGATGACCAGAGTGCCACCGATCCATCCAGATCCCTGCCTCGGTCGTGAGGGCCCGATCTCTATCTGGCGACGAGGTTATGGATAAATGCTTCCCCCTTGGCCATGAGTTCTGAATGATCCCTGGGTGGCTCCAGATCAGAGATTAATCGTTTTGTGTAGCGCTTCAGAGCGTCATCAGCTCTGGGACAACCTCTCTCCTGCCACGCTTCCAGGGCTAAATGAGGGAAGATCTCACTCTCGAAGTAGGCCTGGCGAAAGCGTCGGAGCGTGAGATCAGAAGTCAGGAAGGAACCCCCTGGACCTGCCTGAGCGATCTCATCCAACAGGAGATCACTGTCATCCATTTCAAACCCTCTGGCAAATCGACGGGCCTGTTCAATCACCTCGTTCGCGTAGACAATAACATTCGGTGAGAATGCCTTGCCGCCAAAAAGGTCGCCAACAAAGGCCACCAATCCCACCTGGCCCATACAACTGACCAGATGGTTCAACCATTGGTGACCGGCTGCGATCACGTCCGCCCCCCATCCCATGCCACTCCCTGAGGTTCCGAAGTGAGGGAGACGATAAAAAGACATCATCTCCGAGCAGGCAAGGCCTGTGAGGTAGCTGGTTGCGTCATAGAAGTTTACTCCGCCCCCTTTCATATCCAGAAAACCGGGCAAACTGCCAAGGATCATAGGCGTGCCCTCTTTGATCAACTGGCTGAGGGTGAGGCCGGCCAGCAACTCGGCGTTTAGGAGCGTGAGTGCTCCGGTCGGTGTGATCGGTGTGCTTCCCCCTGCCATGCCATAATTCGAGTAAATGAATGGCAGACCTCGTTCAATCGTCACCATTATTTTATCGGTCGTTCCCCGGTCGATTACCAGGGGGGTGATCGGGTTGAAATAGGGGATAACAAAAGGTTTCGACGTGAGGTCGCCGTGGAGATACTCCAGGAGATCAAATGCACCCGGGAGGGCGTCGTCATCGGAGGCGAGAATGATCAAGGGTTTGACTGTATTGGCCATCATCTCCAGAACCGCATACAGGTCTGCAACCTCCACGGGAACATCCCGAAGAACACCAGGCGTGGAGATGAAATCGAAGTTCGACAGAATACTTCCCAGCCGAACAATGAGCTCCATATGCTGCCGGGCAAAGGGCTTTAGTTTTTCGGTTTCGGGGTCCTGGTAGTAAAGGGCAGTCACACCGATTCCGAAACGGGTGTCACCGGGTAGCCGGAAGGAGTGGACACCTTTTCGATCGTGAATTTCCACTGAGGTGGGTACCAGTTTCAGGGCCTCCTCAACCAGTTCGGGTGGTATGCGGACGATTTCGTCCCCCATGGCTTTCGACCCAATCGCCTTGGCAAAGACCTGCCTGCCCTTTTTCGAGTCAACCCGAACCCCGACCGAAGAAAGAATCCTCAGTGAATCAGAGTGGATTCTCTCTATCTGGCGGTCATTGAGGAGGGTGAGGCAGGGTTTGATGATGTCTTGTTTTTCCATTGATTCTCCTATCGATTCGGGTATGCCACTGATGAGGCATTCGACCTATCCGTGGTTTGCTTTCGGGGTCGGTACCGACAATCATGATGAGCCTACATTTAAAGCCCTGCCGACTCATGATGTCAACTTCTTTTCTCGTCTCATTTATGTCTCACAAGTTACACATTTCCTTAAATATATCCACTTGTCAAATAGGGGCCTCTAGTCTCTGAGCGATCCTGCCTGCGGCGTGATGGGGTTCTCAGAAAGACCAGAGACCGAGGACTGGAGACGAGAGACCAGAGATTAAAGGCTAATGACAAATGCCCAATAACCAATGACAAGTAAGAAGCAACAGATAACAAATAACCAATGCCAAATGACCCATAACCAATGCCAAATGCTCATAAGGTGTGCGTCTCCTTGAACCTTTTGCCTTTCTCCCTCGTCCTGGGAGAGCAGAATCTGCGAATCCCGTTCGGATGATCGCGTGAGCTTGGGGACGAAAGGACAGGAGTTCCCTGCGGAATGGGAGGACTCCTCTCTCGAGCCCCTTTCTTTAGGGAAACCCCGGTGGTAGAATTCTTCGATGAATCGGTGTCTGAGGATTCTGTCGTTCCGATAACCGGCACACAATGAACGGAAGGGCAGATAGATAAAACGATTGGGCGGCATCATGAAGGTCGGAAAACTCTCTTTTGCCGAAAACGACATCCTTTTTGGAGGCGATGAGACGCCTGGAATCGTGGCGATGGAGCTCGAAGGAGACGACACAATCCGGGTCTTTCGAAAAGAGGGGGAGCGCCTCCTTTCAGAGACCCAACCCTTCCATCCTTTTCTTCTCTTGTCAGACACTTCCTTTCTCGAGGGGACTAAATGCTCCCCCGTCGTGAAGCCACTGAAGGGTTCAGGCGGCTATCGGTACCGGGTGAGTTTTGACTCGTGGCGAGAAATGGATCGGGTCAGAAAAGCCGTTTCGAAAAAGGCCGGAGTTTCTGCCGGCCATCCTGACTCACCGGTGTTCTGTGTGAACGATCCAATCCAGCAGCACCTCCTGGTAACTGGGCAGACCTTTTTCAAGAGCATGACCTTTGAGGGGCTCAACAGGATCCAGCTTGACATCGAGACGTTTTGCCCGGAAGGGTACGAGTTTCCGAATCCAAACCGAGAGGAGGACCGGATTATCGTGATCTCTTTTTCTGACAACGCGGGGTGGGAGAAGATTATCTCGGGGCTGGACCGATCAGAAAAAGAGATGCTGGATGAGCTCGTTCGGACGATCCAGGAGAAGGATCCGGACGTCATTGAAGGGCACAATATCTTCAATTACGACCTCGATTACATATCCCGCCGGGCGAAGTTACACAACGTTCCTCTGGAGATCGGGCGGAACGGCTCCGCTGCAATATCTCGACCCTCAAGGGTCATCATCGCCGAAAGAACCATCAAATATTCGAGATGGGAAATCTACGGCCGCCATGTGGTTGATACCTTCATCCTCGCGCAATTCTACGATGTCGTGACTAGGGAACTGGAGAGTTTTGGCCTGAAAGACGTGGCCAAGCAATTGAATGTCGCTTCAGCCGACAGAACCTATCTCAATGGAGACGAAATTACGTGGCACTTCCTCCATGATCCGGAGAAGTTGCATCGGTATGCTCTCGATGATGTGCGAGAAACACGGGCCGTGAGCGACCTTCTCAGTAGAAGTTATTTCTTCCAGGCCCAGATCTTCCCACTCTCGTATCAGAATACGGTTGTTCGAGGGAACGCCGCGAAGATCGATTCGCTTTTCGTCCGGGAATATGTCAGACAGGGGCATGCGGTTCCCAAACTGGAGGCGCCACGGCCTTTTGCCGGTGGTTATACCGACATTTTTTACGAAGGCGTGGCCAAGGGGGTCGTCTATTGTGATGTGCGGTCCCTGTATCCTTCGCTGATGCTCAGCGAGGGGATATTCCCTAAAAAGGACGAGTTGTTGATCTTCTCTCGCCTCCTCGCTGACCTGAGGGCATTTCGCCTTCAGGCGAAAGATATGGCTAGCCAGGCTCCCTCCTCAGAGGAGAAACAGTTCTTTGAGACCCTCCAGTCGACGTTCAAGATTCTCATTAACTCTTTTTACGGCTATATGGGACACGGCCAGTCCCATTTCAGCGATTTCGACCAGGCAAAGGCAGTCACCGCTCGGGGAAGGGAACTCCTCCAGGCGATGATTGACTGGCTCAGGAAGCGGGGATGCCAGGTCATAGAGATCGATACGGATGGGATTTACTTCGTTCCCGGACCGGATGTCACAACGGCGCAGGGGGAGAAGAATCTGGTTCAGAGACTCTCAGAGACCATGCCGGAGGGAATTACGGTTGAGTACGGTGGCCGATACAAGGCAATGTTCTCCTATAAAATCAAGAACTACGCCCTCCTTGACCATGGTGGAAAACTGAAGATCAAAGGATCTGGCCTCCGGTCGCGGGGAATCGAAAGGTTCCAACGTGAATTTCTTGAAAAGATGATTTTGCATTTGCTCACCGACCAGAAAGATGAGATTCCAAAACTGTTTCAGTCCTATATGAATCGTATCGCCCAACACCGGTGGGATGTGAAGATGTTCATGAAGACTGAGATGCTCCAGGAATCCCTTGAAACATACGTTGAGAAAACTCGCAAAGGTCAGAGGAATCGGAGCGCGGCTTACGAGCTGGCCATAAAATCTGAAAGACGATATCAACCGGGAGACCAAATCTCCTTTTATGTCACCGGGGATTCAGAAAATGTTCAGGCCTATGATCACTGCAAGCTCGCCCGAGAGTGGGGTCCGAAGAATCCAGACGAGAATATACGGCATTACCAGAAGAAACTGAAAGACCTATACAAAAAGTTTTCGGTATTCTTCGAAAGAAACGAATCTCGCTGACAGAAATCTCCTGGGGTCGCATACAATCCACATCGATCTGGAATCGGTCGATTCTTAAGGCTTCGACAGAATCCTCAAATGCCTTTTCTCCGAGAATAATCTTCCCTCCGACATCGGCCATCCACGGCAATCGCTGACCCGGTTCTTGATCCTCACTCGCCCTCGATCCAGATCCGCTGGGATATCAAAAAGATTCATGACCCTGTGAAGTCCTGATTCATTTCTGGACGCAATTTTGGAACTTCTGTGAAAAACCTTTCCATTTGGCTTTGGAGAAAAACTCCCGTTCTCTGAGAAAGCCGTTTAATCCCAGTCGCTTAACGATCAAATTAATACTGGCATCGGCATTGCACAATTCACAAATCAGAGATACGAACAAATTACCTCCTCGGCCCAGCGCGAGACATGTTGCTGGGAAAGTGGATTCTTTGCTTCCGTCAATCAAGGGCCGTCGCAGAGGGTAACTCCGTTTCTGACAAGCGAGTCATGCATGTTCTCTGCGATCAATAAGCAGGACAACCTCAGCAAAAGCTAGGGACGATCGGAGCAAACCCTCGAGGCAAACGGCCAGCCACGGTGATGGAGCAATGTACGAGTCTTTCTTCAGATTCAGGGAACAGCCCTTCAGGAATACGCCCGACCCTAGGTTTCTTTATTTAGGCAGGAAACATCGAGAGGCATTGACTCGACTTATTTATGCGGTCAAGTTTCGACATGGCTTGGCTGTGCTATCAGGCGATGTGGGGACCGGAAAGACGACGATTGTCAGAGCGCTGATTGAGCGTCTAGATAAGAGCTTTCAGGTTTCTTATATGTTCAATCCGAAGCTACCGGTTGCAGGTTTTCTCAAGTATGCCTGTCATGATTTTGGTATTCAGGCCGAGGGGAAATCGGAAGAGGATTACCGGATGAAGCTCCATGGTTTTCTGATGGAGTCGTATCATGCTGGAGAGACCTGCACCCTCATTGTCGATGAAGCGCAGCATCTCGATGCTGCCTTATTTGAAGAAATAAGGACACTGACCAATCTCGAGACCTCGAGGCAGAAACTTCTCCAGATCGTATTGGTGGGACAGCCCGAACTTGTTGACCGCTTCGAGCAGACGGAATTGTGGAGGCTTAAACAGCGAATAAGCACGAGGTATCACTTAGTTCCGTTGGATCGAAAGGAAACAGAGGAGTATATCCAAACGAGAATGAGGATAGCCGGGGCCAATTCCCTGAACTGTTTTACCAGAGGTGCGATTGAAAAGATTTATCAGCATTCACTCGGTGTTCCAAGATTGATCAACAATCTCTGTCATAATTCGCTTCTCGCCGGCTATACAAGGGACAAGCCGCTCATTGATGCGAGGATCGTCCGAGAGTGCGTTACCGATCTTAGACTCGAAAAGGTCCCTGAGAGACGCAAAACCCGAAGGACAATGGCGCAAGATTTCTTTGAGAGGCATTTGCCTGTTCCCGCCTCAGCGCTAATTCTCTTCATTGGCTTATTTGTAGCCGGAGTTCTTCTCTATCTTTGGGGGGAGGGAAAGAGACATCAGGCTCTATTACAGCCAAACAAAAACCTACAAGCAGTTTCTGACAGAAAATCTAGAACTGAGGCTCGCGATTCGAGGTGGCCTAAGCGAGAGATGACAGTGGAGGAGGTGTTTGACGAGCCAGTGCTTGCCGTGAAGGCTGAAATACCGCGAGATCCTGTGGAGACCAAGGCAAGCCCGTATCGGGGTTTTGAATGGGGATTGAACGGAAGACCCGAAAAAATAGAAACTTTCCAGGCTCCGGAGGAGAAAGAGAGGTCAAAAATCCGGATCGAAATTCCGAGACAGGCGAAGAAGGGAAGTCGGATTACTTCCAAGGAACTCAGCAGGCCTCAGCAGGATCAGAAGAAGGAGGAGGACACCCTGCCGGCGGTCAAAAGAAAGGATAAAGAGAAAACGGTTTCTCTTGAGAGAATGAAAGCGGTTAATGCTCTCCCGAAAGAGATCGCTCGAGGCGAGAGACCGAAGCCCGGCGCCGGGCCTGATGAGCCGGACCGGAGTGATAAGGAGATCTCTGGGGCAGTGGGGGAAACTGGGGGGCCGAAGAAAAGGTTAGACAAAAGAAAATCTGACAAGAGGGAAGCTAATTACTTTCTCGAGAGCCTGGAGCTTGCAAATCGTGGGATCGAAAGCCGGACAATAACCCCCGAGGCGGAGACTTTAAACGAAGGGGAGGAAGAATCCTTGGAAAAACTGGAAGAAGGGTTATTGAAAGATATGGGAAAGGTGAATCCAGACCATGTGAAAGCCGAAGAGGAAGAGGTCAAGCAGTTCTTGGCTCATTATACCGAGCGATACAACCAGAAGGACGTAGAAGGCTTCCTCTCCATGTTCTCTTCTGCGGCCGTCCAAAATTGGACGAATAGGTTCGAAGAAATTGAAAGGACTTATCGGAATTTCTTCGACCAGAGTCAGGAACTCGCACTTCACTTGGAAGATGTGAGATTCAGATTCTATCAAAATGGTGTGAAAGTCAGAGCCCGTTATGAAGTCGATCAGACATTGGAAAAAGGAGGGAAAAAGAGAGTTTGGAGGGGTGTGATCCACTGGATCCTTTTCAGGGAAAATGGTGCCCTGAGAATCCGAAACCTCGATTATGTCGATCGAAGATCCCATTCCCGGACAAGGAGAACACTGGCGAACGAGCAAAATGACAGACTTACGGTGGACGCGAATCGATGACCATCTACAGACCCAGGCGCTGGCTCGGAAGAGGGCGTGGTTAAGCGAGTTGAGGCCGACCTCGCAAAGTACAGTTCATTTAAGCGCATGGGGATTGCTTTTGGTATAGGGGATTAGACTTCGCTACGCAAAAGGTTCTATGCAGAGTCAGCAGTGGCTCTGCCTTTCTATTGAGCACAATACGAAGGTGCAAACGGTGACTTTTGATTCGTTTTGATGATCTGTCCCGCAAATTCTGTATGAATAAAGATTCGCGTAATGAAGCGTAATCTCTCTCGTGACCTGAAGAATTGATCGAATTCCAAGAATATGCGATGACGAGGTACAACGAACTCCCCTTTATATGGTTATTCCGCTCACATTTCCAGCAGAACAATGATGCTCTCATCATTTCTTGGCTTATCAAGCCGAGAAGGCGAGGATGATTTACTTTTTCTCAGTCAGGAGGTCCGTTCATGAAACCTATGGTCAGGGAAATGCTTGGAAGGGTCCAACCGGTTTTTTCCCCAGACGCGCCCAAGAAACTGACCGATCTTGATATCCCTGAGTCCCTCGTGGAAGATTTGATGCTGAGACGCCTTCATACAACGGGTTCCAGCAACATTAAATCTCTGTCTTTTTCGCTGAAGCTTTCCTTTCCCGTGATTCAGGCTCTATTCCAGCGCTTGCGGCAGCAGCAGCTTTTTGAAGTGAAGGGCGTAGACGGTAACGATTATATTTTCACGCTCTCCCAGGCGGGTCGGGAGTTAGCTGCAGAACGTTTCAATATTTGCCACTACTCAGGTCCTGCGCCGATTTCTGTCGAGAGCTACCATGCTGCTGTTAAAACTCAAGCCTCGAAGATCAGGCTGAATCGGTCTTCACTCAAGAAAGCACTTTCAGACTTGATGCTGACGGATAAATTCCTTGATCAGTTAGGTCCCGCGCTCATTTCGCAGACTTCACTTTTTCTGTACGGGCCTACGGGAAATGGCAAGACCAGTGTGGCTGCGAGATTGTCCAGAGTCTATCAAGATGCAATTGTAATTCCCTATGCCATTGAATTTGACGGGCAGATTATCGTGTTGTATGACCCAGCTGTCCACGAGAGGCTTGCAACAGAGAACAAGGGCCTTGACCCTCGCTGGGTTGTATGTCGCCGACCGTGCGTGTCCGTGGGTGGAGAACTTGAGCCTAGCATGTTGGAGCTACAACTCGAAGAGAATTCTAAGGCTTACGCCGCTCCATTGCAGATGAAAGCGAATAACGGCATGCTCATTATCGATGACTTCGGTCGCCAGATTATCTCCCCCCAGTATCTGCTTAACCGATGGATCGTGCCTCTTGATCGCCGGATTGATTATTTGACGCTTCGTTACGGTCTCAAATTCGAAATCCCTTTCGAAATACTCGTCGTGTTTGCAACCAATCTCGATCCCAGAGATCTCGCTGAAGAAGCTTTCCTGCGGCGCATAAGAAACAAGATTTATGTGGAACCGGTGGATTCCCAGGTCTTTGATAAAATCTTTCATCGCCTTGTTGCCGAGAAGAATCTTCATTGCGAACCAGACAATGCCGAGTTTCTTAGAAAGCTGTGTATTCACTTAGGCGGGACGGAACTTCGAGCATGTTATCCGGCGGATATTCTCAACATAATGGATTCAGTCAGTATGTACGAGGAGCGGCCGATCGAAATAAACAAGACCAATTTGGAACGAGCCACAAGGATATATTTCGCAGGAGCCGTGATGCTTGGATCGCGGCATTCCCCCGACCATTAGTTGGGGCGACGATTTGTTGTTCGATGAACGAGTATCTGGTGCTAGACCAAGTTGATGGGAAGGCAGAGTCCGCATTGACTCTGCCTTTCTTTGCGTGTGGGATGTGTTCGACGGCCTGGAAATTTTCTGCTTGTCGAGCCTGACAAATTTCAAGAGTAAGAGGAGTGCGAGCACGTTCCCACGCGCCATCATGAACAGGCCGGGAGATGTGGGAAGTAAATGACTTGAATCATGAAGCTGCGAAGATGCGTTTGAAATGTTTGCAGATTTGGCCTGAGCAAAATCGTTTTCCCTCGGATTTCCACTTGAGCTATACCCAACGCGAGAAGTCCGGAGAGGATCACGGAGGCGAGACCTGGGCGCTAACTGGAAACCCCCGATATGAAGGTCCTCGCCACCCGCTCGCAAGGAGCCGGTTCGACATAGCGTCGATATACGAGACCGTTCGTTGATTTTCGGATTCTGAATAAGTAGGTCTCGTATGATCTTCTATTCGTCGCCTGCGCTTATTTCTGTCTTTCCAGAGGATGGGGGAATATCGGTTTGTGTATTCGGACTGAAAGACGATTCATAGAAGGAGGCCATCTTGGCCTTTCTTAGATTTTCGCTTGCTTGGGTATAAAACGCGGGCGCAAGGACCATGGCTTTTTCAAAGAAACGAACCGCTTTTTCATATTCGCCCTGGCGCAAGTAGATGCACCCAAGGTTGTTGTACGCCTGGGCTTCACCACCTCCCCTTCTGAAAGCCTCCAGGGCCTCCTGGTATCGACCGATTTTCGATAAAGTCATCCCGAGGTTGTTGTATATCTTTGGGTCGGAGCTTCTGGTCCTCAGTGCCTTTTTGAAGGATGCAACGGCCTCCTCGTATCGCCCAGCCAAAGAGTAGGAGACCCCTAAATTGTTGTACAGAATCCCCTCCTGGTCTGGCTTCAATCTGATCGCTGCCTGGTATTCATAAACGGCGGCCATGGGCCGCTTCTGGTAGTCATGGATGATCCCTAAGAAGATGTGAGATCTCCAAAGCTTTGGGTCGACTCGCAGTGCCTGCAGAAACTGTTTCCTGGCATGCTCGAACTGTCCCATCTCAAAAAGTGCATGACCGATTCCTTCGAGAGCGAGGGCATAATCAGGCTCTTTCTTGAGCACTTTTTGAAATTCTCTGATGGCCTCCCGGTTTGCCCCCTTAGTCAGAAAAAGGAGCCCCTTTTTGTACTGAATTCGGGCATTGCTGGGATGTAGACGGAGGGCCTTTTCATACTGCACAAAGGCCATTTCATGATTGCCCTGGCGAAAATAGGTATCCCCTAGCTTCTCATGGTCCAGGCCTGTCATTTTCGGCAGTTTATCCGGGGGGGCTGTCTTCGCATTATTTCTGACCATCTGTCTTTCAATGAGCTTCTTGTAATCACTGCCTCCTAATTTGAGCGATCCCATCCGTACATTCTGGGAGGCACAGCCATAGGAACTGACAATCATGATCGATAGAGCGACCGCAGCGTAAAAAGGGACCTTTTTCTCCGACATATTCTGAACTTTCATGGTCGTCGTCAGCCTCCTCTTCTTCTATGAACTCGAGCCGAGAAATTGTTGTGTTTCCCTGGGTGCTTTTTTAGCCGATGGGCATCAACGGCTCAGAATCACCTGCCAGACACGGATCGCTGCGGGCCCCAAAATTGTGACAAACAAAGCGGGAAAAATAAAGAGAATGAGGGGGAATATGAGTTTGACTGGCAGCTTTGCAGCAATCTCCTCTGCCCTTTGATATCTTTTTGTTCTCAAGGAATCAGAGTAAACCCGGAGAGCCTGGGCGACGCTGGTCCCGAATTTGTCTGTCTGGATGAGGAGTGTCACGAGACTATTCACGTCTTCCAGGTCAACTCGCCTAGCCAGGTTTCTCAGTGCGTCGCGGCGGAGCTTTCCGGCTCTGAGCTCGAGGTTCAAAAATTTGAGTTCTTCACTCAATGCCTTGTGATTCAACCTGATTTCTTCTCCTACTCGGCTGATTGCCGCATCCAGCCCCATACCTGCCTCAACACAGACCACAAGGAGATCGAGTGCGTCAGGAAGCCCCTCCATGATCTTGTTTCTCCTTCTGGCAATTCTGATTTGCAACCAGACATCGGGCGAATAGAAACCGACGAGAGCCAGCAAGGTGCAGGTCATGAGGGTCAAGGAGGGACTCATCAGTTTGAGGGTCGTGATCCGGAGGAGAAAAAAACATCCGGGAGGGAAGACCGCGAGAAAAGATTTGATCCCCCAGAAGATCGCCGGAGCTTTTTGCCGGCGTATACCGGCTTTAAGGAAATTCATCCGCATTCTGGAGAGTTCTGTCGATTTTGAAGGTTTGATACGTTCCCCGAGTGAACCCAAAAAATCCAGAGAATGCTTTTGAATCGTGCCGAGGGATTTTCCCTTGGGATTTCTGGCGTGGGGGGGTAATCGATTGTCCCCACTTTGTTTGATTTTTTCGAGTAATTTCCGATTCTCGACGCGATGGCGAAGGTAATAGAAAACGGCAAGGAAAAACAATAGCAGGGAAAAGAAAACCAAAAGAGAGACGAGAAGGGGGATATCTTCGAAATTCACCGTCATTTGTCTTTCCTCACAGATAACTATACTTTTATTTGAATCATCCTTCTCATGACGAAAACCCCTAAGATCATCCAAATCGCACCGACCGAGGCCATCACCCTTCCAATAGGATCTATGATGAGAGTTTTGATGTAATCTGGATTGACGAAACGAAGCGCAAGCACGACGAGAAAGGGGAGGATCAAAAGAATGATCGCCGAGAGTTTTCCTTCCGCAGACAAGACACGAATACGACCCTGCAGTTTGAATCTTTCTCGGATGAGGTGAGCGATGCTTTCTATAATTTCCGCGAGATTTCCACCGGTTTCTCGTTGTACAAGCACAGAAACCACAAAGTACCTCAGGTCGGGGTAGTCAACACGACTTGAGAGGTTTTTCAGCGCATCGGGAACGCTGATCCCAAAATTGATTTCATCCAACGTCGCCCCAAATTCAGTGCCGAGCGGATCGTCGAACTCATCGGCGGCCAACTTCATCCCGCTTGAAAAAGCGTGTCCTGCGCGCAGTGCTCGCGCGATCAATTCCAGAGCATCGGGGAACTGCCTTTGGAACTTTTTCATTCTTTGATCTTTTTTCCATCGAACATATAAGACCGGGATTGCCCCCAAAGCGACTGCCATGATCATTGAAAGCACGTAGTTTTTGGTCAGAAGTGAGGTAGCTAAGAATGCAATGAGTGCGAGGAAGATCGTGAGCAATATGAAAAAGCCGAGAGGGGATCGCACGTCGGCCTGTTGGAGCACCCGGTCTAACCGCTCGACGATGGGCATTCCTGAAAGTGCTTGATTGAGAAATGGAACTTCGCTTATTTTCCTTGTCCGAAGTATGCCGCCCCCTTTCCTCTGTTGCTCCGACGCGAGGGTTTTGAGCCTCTTCTGAATTCTCCTGCGATCGGGATTCCGCAGGGTTGCAAAGGCGTAATGAAACATCTCAATAACGAAGACAGATATGATGAATATCAGCAGTCCAAGGACGAAATACATCGCGTGCCCCCCATTGGGTCATACCTCGAAAGCTTTCATCGGATCGAAGTAATCATCGGGAACTGTTATGCCCTGCATCTCAAATCTGTCAACAAACTTCGGTCTAACTCCATGAATCTCAAACCTGCCGCCCACCTTGCCATTGTCACCGATAGACGTTCTTTCGAATGAAAAAATCTCCTGCAGGGTGATGACATCGCCTTCCATCCCCGTAATTTCCTGAAGACTGATCAGTTTTCGGCTCCCATCGGAAAGGCGGGCGAGATGGATGATTACGTTAATTGCAGAGCTCACATATCTTCTGAGAAAGCCACTTGGGATCTCCATACCCGCCATGGCCACCATCGTTTCCAGCCGCATCAGGGCATCACGGGGGGAATTGGCGTGGATTGTCGTGAGGGATCCGTCGTGCCCGGTATTCATGGCTTGGAGCATATCAAATGCCTCTTGCCCCCTCACTTCGCCGACAATGATGCGGTCCGGACGCATTCTCAGACTATTCTTGACGAGATCCCGCTGTGTGATCTCCCCCCTTCCCTCTATGTTTGGCGGCCTCGTCTCCAACCGTATCGCGTGCTCCTGTTTCAGTTGCAATTCTGCCGCGTCTTCAATGGTAATGATTCGCTCCTCTTCTGCGATAAATCGAGATAGAACATTCAACAGGGTCGTCTTACCGCTTCCAGTTCCTCCCGAAATCAAGACGTTCAGCCTCGTCTTGACAATACCGCTGAGAATCTCTCCAATTTCCGGAGTCAACGTCTGGAAGGCAATAAGGTCTTTCAGCTCCAAGGGGTCTTTGGCAAAGCGTCGAATCGACATCATGGGCCCGTCTATGGCGAGAGGCGGGATAATGGCATTGACCCGGGAGCCATCGGGAAGCCTTGCGTCTACCATAGGGGAAGATTCATCAATCCGGCGCCCCACGGTGGAGACGATTTTGTCGATGATTTTCCTCAGGTGGACATCGTCTTTGAATCGTGCCTCCGAGAGATCTAGCTTGCCAAATCTCTCTACATAGATTTGTCGGTAGGTATTGACCAAGATATCAGAGACGGTCGGATCCTGAAGGAAGGGTTCTAACGGGCCGAGACCCAACACCTCGTCCTGAATCTCCCTGAAAAGCTTTTGTCTCTCATTCAGGTTGAGAGGCACTCCATTCTCTTCTTCCTGTAATATTCTTTCGACGAGACTTTTTATTTCGGACCTGAGCGCTTGTTGTTCGATGGAATCGATGAGGGAAAGGTCGATAAGATCGATCAGTCGATCATGGATCCGGGTTTTTAGCTCATAATAATCATTGAGAACGAGAGATCCTCCGCTGTCTCTTTGAGGTAACCGCGCTGTCCGAGCGTCATCATTCATGGCAACCTTCCTCTGTTATTGGTGCGTTCGTTATTCTCCCTTGACTCATAATATGGAATGATCACGATGCCCACTGCTTCTTGCGACCGCTATGGAGTCCTTGCCCTTTGCGAACGATCTTCACCTCGTCAGCTCTGGACCGCGAGCGCCGTTTTTTTCCCCTCACCATTATGGGTTTGGGACAGAGCGGCAGCCAGTTCCTGGATGCCTTTGGTGACAGGCTTCCTCGGTGCCACCTCACAAAGAGGGTTTCCCTGATTTATGGCGGACATTGTGGTCCGATAGTCGTTTGGAATGGTCCTGAATATCTTTTTCTTGATGCTGTTCTCTGCGTCCTTTAAGGAGATTTCTGGATTCTTGAGATAGCGGTTGATGACGATCCTCGTTTTTTCCGTCGGATATCCCAAGCCATAGAGTGACCTAAGGAACCTATTCGCATTGGCCAGGCAGGGAAGGCTCAGAACAGAGACGAGGAGAACCGTATCGGACATCTGAAGAATCTTAAGGGAGATATCGTCGAGGTGCTGCCCGCAATCGATCACGATGAAATCGAATACATTTTCCATGAGGGTCAAAAGCCGCTCTATGATTTCAGGAGTTGCGACATCATGTCCGTCCAGTTGGCCAGCGGAGGGAAGTAGGTAAATCCCTGAGGGGTGTTTATAAAGAATGCTCATCAAAAAGGTGGCATCCAATCGGGAAATATTCTTGACAATCTCACTCCAGTGATAGCTGGGTTCGATATCCAAAAAGAGTGGTATTTCCCCAAATAGGAGGTTCATGTCCACTAACACGACCGACCTGAGGCTTTCCTCCTTGGCCAGAGACACGGCCAAATTTACAGCGATCGTGGTGGTCCCCACGCCTCCCTTGGCACCGATGATGTCTACGACGTGCCCCTTTCTCGGAGGCGCTTCGATTTTCGATTTCCCCCTCCGGTCCTTGAACCTTTCCAGAGCCTGTCGGACCTCTTCCGTGTTTATGGGTTGAGAAAAGAATTCCTTAGCTCCAGCCCGTATCGCCTGCACCAAAACAGCAGGGTCCGAATGGCCTGAGGTCAAAAAAACCTCCGTGACAGTCCCCAGGCTCTGGAGAGAGTGAATAAGCTGAAACTCTCTGTCCAGATCCGATCCGATTTCAAAAATCAGAAGGTCGGCATGGGTCACATCATCGGATCTTTGGACGACACGAAAGTCTGTCATAGAGGAGACGGCCCCCTCTAGCTTTTTTCTGACCTCCGGATTTTTTATCTCCAGTCTGAGAGAGATCGTATCGTGCTTCATACATTCCCCTTCATCGTTAGTCTCCTATGCATTTGATGATGGGCATTAAATCGTCTTTGCAGCTTGAAATCTGTCTCATGCTTGCATCTATTTCACCAGTACTGGTATCCGCGCCAGAATGCCGAAATTCTCGCCTCCCGTCCCGCCTTTCGGTTCGTGGGCTGTGCAGTCCGGCAGGAAGTATATGGATTTCTTCGCGTAGGGGGCAGGGGTTCCATCCACGTTTTGTAAATTAAAGTGTTGAACAAAACTCGCCCAGCGGGCCCGACCGTCAGGATCATTAGATGACCAATCCAGAATTGGCGGACTAGAGTCAGGAATTCCAGCCATTTCCGTGGGCGCATTACTATAGCTGGGGTCTTCTCCGGCCCCTGTTATCCAAACGATATTCAGATTCACAGCGCCAACGACTTCCTCACAGGTTCCCACATTGTTACTCGGGCAGGTGACCACCGGTAAGGTGAGGTTCCATGGCATAGCTCTGCCTGTGACCGATTCCCAACACGATATCAGGTCGTTGAAGGCAGATTGTATCTCGCCCCCATTTGTGGCAATTGGTTCGCCGAGAGCAATTTCTCCCGGATTCCCTTCACTACAGACGGCACTCCGCACCTCTTGGGCATTCGTGCCTCCTGTGCAGGCGCTCTCCTGATCAAAATTGGTCCATCCCCCCGTCTCGCTGTTAGCGACATTCTGCCCACTATTGATCATCCGGCCGATGTTGCATGAATACACGCCGCTTTGTAAGAGGCTTTCTCGACAGATGACAATCGGTTGGTCGGCGTCTCCTCTTCTTAAAGTTCCGGCGAACCCGATATAGGCTACCGCTTCAGCCGCAGCAGGGAAGCTTTCGCGGCCAAAAATCCTGGCGAAGAAAGACCTCGCCGGTGTCGCTTCTCGCCTCCCCACAACTCTGACCGCATTGATGAAGTCTGCGTCAAGGTCGAGTTCATCAGCTGAGACACCCCAAAGATCAACAGGCGCGGTAGAATCGTTAGGCGTGAAGGTGCGCGTTGTGAAACTCCAGTGGCCTCTTTGCACGTCTCCGATGTTTCCTCCACTCCAGTTCACTTCCACGGGGAGATTTTCGCTCCTGTTTGCCATCGCTGCGTCACGACCGATCTGGTTTGCTCCAACATTGACGAGCGTGCCGTCTGCATTGTATAGGAACCTGGCTCCGGCTAGGGCGCCTGCGTCGGCGGCATTCTGTAATTCATTTTTCACCGCAACGAGATGGCCAATGTCGACGGCCAGAGCCGCAAACATGACGAGCAGGACAATCACGATGGCAACGACGATGGCACTGACTCCACGCTGATCAGTCCACCATGCAAATGGTCGCCGATAATCTTCCATTCTCTATTACCTCTCCCGCTCATTTCCCTTATTCCATTCGCATCACCGTTTCTGCCAACAGATCAATCCCCCCTGTAAGATCGGTGAGAAAACCCGGAAGGATCAGAAAGTCGTATCGATACGTGACCCTCACGGTGAGGCTATCGCCGGGATCGCTCCCTCCTCTCACGATGGTGGTCGTGGGCCCGGCGGCGACGCCAAAGGTGATGAGGTGGCTCCCGCAGTAGTTATCGACGACGGCTCTGATCTCGTCGTCGTTTGCTCTCGGATCTGAGAATAGAATTCCTCTCCTCGCACCTTCGCGACTGGCGTTGGTGATCATGGCTTTATCGTAGAAAGCTATACTAAACTCGATCATTCCGAAAATCAGGACGATCAGGAGGGGGAAGACAATCGCGAACTCTATCGCTGCCGCCCCTTTCTGGCTTTTGAATTTCATGAAACCACCCCTACTTACCTTCCTCCGATAGGGCTGAGGCTAAAAGTGTAAACAGGCTCTGGCGCGGGGCGCTCAAAGTCTTCTCTGTATTTTTTCAAGGTGAGCTCAGCGGCGTGCCCATCAAATCCTGTTGCAGGCTTGAGGTTTTTTCTCGCATCAGGGTTTAATATCTGGTTGTATTTGGCCGATTCAAAAGATGCCCCAAAAGGTCTGACAGTTCCGCAAGCGCTCAACAATACGGCTATCAATCCGATCCATATGAGAGGTCTGGTGGCCATACTCAACTCCTTTTCTATCGAGTCTGTGGTTTTGACTGGGAAGAGCGGTCTCGGCCCGGCACTTTGCGAATGGGTTTTTATCATCTTTTTTATGCGTGAAACCTCGTCCCTCTATTCCACCTACTACCCTAAGGAAATATGTGTCCAAATTCGCCCTCCAATCCGCCCTTATTGTCCAGGTAGGTGAAGAGGGAGTCTCGTTGCAAGTGCCCCGTTTCCTTTTTCCACCCTTCCAACATGCCAAAGAGAAAGAACTCGATGTCATTTGGCTCAACAAATCCATCTGTCGGCATGGACTGCTTTGCCAGGTCTAGGGGTTTCACAAGGTGGGGTGTGACGATGATGATTAGCTCTGTTTCTTTTTTTTGAAAAAAACTGCTTCGAAACAGTGCGCCGATAATAGGAATTTCTCCGAGAATTGGGAACTTACTGATGCTCTCCCGGACGGTCTCGCTGAGCAGACCTGCGATGGCAAAACTCTGGCCATCGCCTAGCTCGATCACCGTAGTCGCCCTTCTTGTCGTCAATCCGGGTACCACAAATCCTTCAAGAAGGACGGCAGTCGAAAAATCGAGTTCAGAAGCCTCTGGCGTGACTTTGATGCTGATCTTGTCGTCACTCAGCACCGTCGGGGTAAAACCGAGCGCTACCCCGAAAGTTTTGTAGTCGATCGCAACGGTTCCCAACCCTTGTGGGACGGGTATGGGAAATTCGCCTCCCGCCAAGAAACTGGCAGTTTGTCCACTCAAGGCAATGAGTGTCGGTTCGGCGAGAATCCTCACCAGACCATCCTCTTTCAGGGCATCGATAAAGCCCGTCCACGTGACGTCGGAGCCGTCGTAGGTGTGAACGAAACGAAAGAGGGCATTCACCGCCGAGCTGGCGGAGATTCCAAACGGGGCTCCAGGTGTTAGCGGGAGTCCCTCATCGGGGTCCACCAATTGGGTCAGACTCCCGAGCAAGTTGACGACAAACTCTTCTTCCCGAAAGACATTGAAATTGATCCCCAATCTTTTCGCGAGACTGCGAGACATCTCAGCCACTCTGACTTCCAACATGACTTGGTGGACACCCGCCACCTGAAGCAAATTGATCACCTTTTCTTTTTGTGCATAGGCGCTTGCCAAAGTGATGGCTTGGGAAAGATTAGCCGTACTCGAGATCGTGCCTGATAGGATGATTGAATCATGGGCGGGAGTGACACGGAGATCTTTTTCCCCGGGGAGAACCTCGTGCAGTTTTTGCCTCAATCGCGAGACATCAGGTACCACCTGAAGGTCATAGACAGCAGAGACTTGACTATTCCTCCAGAGGGTGACATTGGTGATTCCCGGCGTTTTTCCGATGAGATAGATTTGTGTGGGTGACAGAAGAACGAAGTCAGCAATCTCTGGGGCAGCCACCGAGACGCGTTTCACGGGCAAGGGGCTTCTGATGATCACGGATTTTCCTACCACCAGGCTGAGTTCACTTGGTGTCTGGTCCTCTGAAACCGCTGTTGCAGGATCTGCTGCCCAACAGGTGGGAAAAAAGACCATAAGGAAGGCAAAAACGACGGCGAAAGATCCCCTCCCAACCCTTTTCAGTCCGAGCCACTTAGCCATGGTTTTTCATCCTTTCCAGTTGTGACGGATAGCGCTAAAAACTACCGTCTGCTGTCATTTTGATCTTCTGCACTCGACCGCCTTTGATGATTTGCACGGTTAAAAGGGGGTCTTCGAGTTCCTCGGCTTTTGCCTTCTCTTCGGGGCTCTTTTTGGAGCTGGTGGAAATAGTCCTTTTTTTCTTCTTCGGGTTCGGGCGGAAAGAGGCGAGTGCCTTGGGTATCGTTGCCCCGTGAGTCAAGACGGTCTCCGTATCGGTTGGGTTTCTGAGAGCAAATTGAAGCCTTCCGTGAGAGGCCGAGAGCGCCAGTTTTTCTCCTTCCTGAGGCGTCACTTCCAGGGTGTAAACGTCAACAGGAGAGGTTCCGTCTGATTTTCCCTTTTCCGCCCTTTCCATTTGGGTCCCAGTCGCGAGGACCAGGATGTCTTCGAGCACGATCTTGGTGATCTCTTTTCCGTGTTTGTACCTGTTGTCCGTTAAGGTGACGAGAACGTCTACGCGATTTCCAGGACGGATGAAACCAGATAGTCCAATGACCTTATCGCCTTTTACCGCCAGTGCCCGCTTTCCAGGACTCACCACTGCCGCAGCACCGCCTGTGGTGACACTGATTGGAGCCAATTTAGACTCCGTAATTGCCTCATTTTCTTTCACCGGGACGATAATGATTCGTCCCTCTAAATCGTTAACATCGGAAAAATGGCCTTTCGGTAAACTCTTCTTGAAAAACGGCACCACTTTGATCATTTCGTGGGTCAACTTCGTTCCCCAGGTTAAATCCGCTACCGCCGCTACTACCGGCACGGACTCTTCTACGGGCACGATTACCGTTTGGGGCTTTGCCTTTTGTTCTAACCATCTATAAATGAAGATACTGGCCAAGAACGCGACCCCGAGCGCCAAGAGGAGCGTAATGATGACTCTCAATCTTCCCATGATGCACCATCCTTTCTCTGATCCTTTTTAAATGGGGAAACGGTATGCTGATATCCTCCAAAAAACAGCGCATATCGTCCTGATGGCGATGGCTAAACCATAAGACGGTTTCGGTTTCAATGTGATCTGAGGGAAAGGCAGATCACTAAATTTCGCGAAAAAACAGAATATCGCTGGCATTTCTCCCCTATGAGTCCGAGTGGTATGATCGGAAAGAAATCCATCGCCGAGACCTATCTGAGATGAAAAGTGAACTCTGTTCTTGCCGCCGTGGCATCGTGCATCACACGGAGTCGCCCCTACCGCGGGTGCACATCTCGTCCCTCGTGGATTGGAGAGGGATGCACACCCGCTTTTCCAAGGGACCGGAAAATATCTCGGTTCCGGTCCCTTGAGAGGGTACTGGCTTTGAGCCCTAGGTTGTTCCTGGATCAACCTTCTCATCCTCCTGCTGGGATGAGAGGGGTAATGGTATCAGCGACATACTGGAAGACGGCGCTAACCTGCTGGCCTGCTAAGGTGACAGCGGCAATAATGAAAACGGCGATCAAGGCTGCGATCAGGGCATATTCAATCGCCGTGACGCCCTCTTCACCCTTCAGTAATCTCATGAATCTTTTCATCACTCTTCCTCCATTTCTTTTCGGGTCAATGATGTCCTTCCTTACCTCATTAGCCGATTCTGCTCCTACGGTTCCTCACCTCCTTTCGAACATATTTCCTCATCTTGGATTCCGCGTTTTGTTGTTCCGTTTCAGTTCTTAAGAGTGCGGTTTCGTCACCCTGTCAACCTCGTCCATCAACTGGTCAAGGGTGAAGGGTTTTTCGATAAAGCTGTCACAACGATTACGGAGGGCCTCAATGACCAAATCCTTTTCCCCGTACGCTGTCATGATGATGAATGGCAAGGAACTATAATCTTGTCGTATCCTTTTAAGAAGATCTAATCCATTCATCCCAGGCATAATGTAGTCGGACAAAACAAGATCGATCTGCGTATGCTTGGGACGGCCAAATTGTTTTAGGGCCTCGTCAGCATTCAAAGCCTCGAGAACCTTGTGGCCCCTGCTTCTTAGCCCCCTTCTCAGGGTTTCGAGCTGGACGATATCGTCATCGACAATCAGCACATTCATTCTGACTCCTCCTCAGTGAGAGCCCCACAGAAATCGTGTGCTCCATTTGAAGAAAAGGACAACCAGCTGGAATTAAGTAGTCTGTATGCTTTTGTCAGACGGAACGACGTGCCTGTCCGATTCAATTGGTCTCCTCGTCCTCGTGAAACCATGAACGATAAAGCACCTATCGTGCCAGGTAGGAGTGGTTTTGGACATGGGTTGGAAAAATCAGTAAATTCAATATGTTGAAGACGGAGGGTCTAGCGGGGAGATTATTTTGAAGGGGCGCTGATCAGCCCGGCGACCATGCCAATATGGAACGGTTAAGGGATTAAATGCTTCTTTTTCAGGTCATTATCGTCGTTGTGCCATTTTGGCACGGTCCAATTCGGCACATTGAACCAACTCATTGTACGCCGTAAGCGGCCAATTTTCTTCGCAGGGTGTTCAGCCCGATAGCCAAGAGTTTTGCAGTTCGAGATTTGTTTCTGCCCGTCTGCTTATAAACCCTGAGAATATGGGATTTCTCCAATTCCTCAAGGGGAACGATCGGGCCAAATCCTGCCCCCGAATTCCCTTGCTGAATGGGTTTTCGTCCCCGTACATACCGGGGAAGAAAATTTGTTGTGATCGGCCTTCCATGGGCTAGATTTACTGCCGCCTGGAGGATCGAAATGAGTTCCCTGATATTTCCGGGATAATCATAGTCTATGAGCGTTGACACGGCATCGTCTTCAATGTTGTTGATTCCGGAAACCCCACACAGATCTTTCAGAATCCTGTTTATCAGAAGAGGGATGTCCTCTCTTCTTTCCCTGAGGGGGGGAAGGTGTAGCCATGCCCCCCTCAGTCGATAGTAAAGGTCTTTGCGAAACATCCCTTTATCTATCAATCGGTCCAGGTCGGCGTTGGTTGCCGCGATAAAGCGAACGTCGGTCCTTTGGGGCTTGCTGCTTCCTAGCTTGAGATATTCTCCTTCCTGCAACACGCGGAGAAGTTTACCTTGAAGTTCAAGCGGTAAGGTTCCGATTTCGTCCAAGAACAGGGTGCCTTTACTTGTCTGTTCGAGATAACCCACTCGATCCCTTTCGGCTCCTGTAAAAGCGCCTTTGGTGTGACCGAAGAATTCAGACTCAAATAGATTGCCTGTGAGGGATGCCATATTGATTGGGGTGAAAGGAAACCTTGACCTGGGACTGGCCGAATGGATAGCCCTGGCCAAAAGCTCCTTGCCGGTGCCGCTTTCGCCTGAGATCAAAACAGGGACGTTGCTTGCGGCATGAAGCTCAGCCTCCTTTAAGATTCTGAACATCCTCCCCGACCCTGTGACGATTGGCCTGAAAACCTCTGCGTGTTTCAGCCCCGGCGGAGACTTCCTTTTCCCGAGCTCTGGGATATCCAGGCGCCGCTTCCTTTCGAGGGTGCGCTTTACGGCAAGAATCAGATCATCTCTGGAGATCGGCTTGACCAGGTAATCATAAGCGCCATTTCTCAGGCACTCAACGGCGACTCTGGCCTCGTCTATGGCCGTCACCATCAGGCACTCGGTGTTTGGACTCGCGTTTTTTATCACTTCGAGCAGCTCCACCCCGTTCGTGCCCGGCATTTTGACATCTATCAGAGCGATGTCGAAAAATTCCCCATTTTCTAGTAGAGCAGCGGCTTTATTGGGGTCACTCTCCAGACGTACATTTCTGAAACCAGAGGAAATCAATCCCCTCCTGAGGCTATCGAGGAAATCCCGCTCGTCGTCGACGACGAGAATGCTGTTATCCATTTGGCTACTCCCCATTCCGAACTGATAGATTCGCTAAGGCGCCCACCCATTAGGAATCGCTTTTCATCGGCCTGCAGTTCACAATGTCCAGAATGACCCGAAAGGTGCTCCCTTTACCGGGCTCACTCTCCAACTCCATGCGTCCACCCAACTCTTCAACCAGTTTGTGACTCACAAAGAGACCGAGCCCAGTGCCCTTGCCAGCGGGTTTGGTGGTAAAGAAAGGTTCGAACACCCTTCGCCTTGTCTCCTCATCCATTCCACACCCGTTGTCACTGACCTCGACAATCACGGTATCGTGCCTGCTCTTACCTCGCTTCATACTGAGCCTAATCCAAGAGTCTTTCTTTTCAGCAGCTTCAGCAGCATTGATCAGAAGGTTGACCACGATCTGCTCCAAGGCCTGACGATCGCTGAAGATCGGGGGAAGATCGTCAGCAATAACCACTTCAAAAGAGTTAACCATCTTCTTTATCTGATAACCGCAAACGGCAACGCCCCTCTCGATCACCTGCTTCAGTTCAACCCAGCGCTGTTCCCCCTTATGGTTCCCTCTGGCAAATTCCCTCAGACCGGACACGGTGGCGCTGATCTGACCCGAAGCGTGCTCGAGGTTACCCAGAAGCCGAAAAACGTCTTCACGGAATTCAGGATAAGACATACCGAACAGTTCGAGATCCTGGTGACTCAGCGCATAATCGTCAATGACGGGGACGAGCTTCTTCAGATATTCCGTCAGGATGGGGATGTTAAAGGTGATGCAGTTGTTGAGGTTCTTGATCTCATGGACAACACCAGACACCAGAAGGCCAACAGAGGCGAGCTTCTGACTCTGAATGATTTGTCTTTCCAGGAGCTTAATTTTTGTGATATCCCTTATCAAGATCAGGAATCCGATCTCGGTTGGATATATGCATACTTGTTCGAATTTATCAGGATCCATTAAACCTTTTCGCTCAAATTTCCCACCACACCCCTCCAAAAGGGTCGAAGGAAACGGACACCCTTGACAGGGGGTTTTTTCTCTCCTCAATCCCTTATAACAACGCTCGCCAATAAGCTCCTCAGACTCGTCTGCTCCGTAATACTTCACTGCTGCACGGTTGATCTTCCTTATGGAGAAGTCCTCACCTAATATCAGGAGCGGATCTGAAATCCCATCACAAAGGGATTGAAGATCCCTGTTTTTCTCCCGGATTCGGTTTTGGGCATACTCCTCTTCATTGAATTGGGAGTTGGCAAAGGGGGAGATCCCGTTGCGCACTAACACGGCAGCTTCTGACACCCGATTACCCATTCCTCACTCCTTCGTCTATTAATAAGATCGCCGGGTTGTTTCTGCTGAAAACCCGGCTGTCTGTTCTGATGAAATAACTCGGAAGCCTTGGGACGTCCCTCCCCTCACAGACCCGTGGTTTCCCTTGTATTGTATTATTTTGTATTACAAATCAATTCGAAAACGATCCTTTCCTCCTCAACTCAGGACAGCCGAGGAATCTCAGAGAGATATCCTTAGGTCCATGTCGGATTTTTTCTCAGGACGTGAGGAGATTGAAGAAAAGCTCAGATCCAGAGAGCGTTCAAAAGAAAGGTAGCGTGTTCTTTCGATCCCAGAAATAACCATGGCCAACTCTAGGATTCGTCCGGAAATCACCGAGACAAAGTCGCGGTTTCGCCCCGGTCAGACGTGGAAAAAGTTTTCACTTTTTGGGAAAATGATTTCACTTAACATATTGAAAATATTAGCAAATTTTTATGAATTATACTCGATGAAACGAGGATGTCAAGAGGAAAAAACGCTTTTAGGTTTTCTGGCGTTCTAGGCGAAACGAGGTTATCCAGCGGCAGAAGCTGCCTGTGTCAAGCCCGGTCGAATTCTTTTTTCTAAGCCAACAAGACGGAGGGACTCGGCTTAGAGGGAGAGAATGCTTCGGAGGTCGCGACTCTCGGGGCAGAGAAGGGCTAGGAACCGAATATTCTGAGAAAAATTCGAAAAGGCTCTCGTTAAGCAGACTATCTGACTCCGTGGAATAGCTCACTTCCGGCGCCGGGATAGACCTTCCGCTCATTGGGAGGTGTCGGCGCTTCGACCGCAGGCCATCTATCGAGTTGGGGTTCCGGCCCTTCTCGGGCAGCGTCGGAGGGTTGGATGTCTCCCATGTTTGGGTTTCGACGGATATCGATACCCTCCACATTATGGCTGAACTCGATGGGCATACCGTTGGGATCGAAGGTGTAGATCGAATGGATGAAGCCGTGATCGATCACGTCCGATACGTGGAATCCGGCCGCGGAGAGCTTATCCTTGAGGTTCCAGAGGTCTTCCTCTGTTTCCACGCCAAAGGAGACGTGGTCAAAGACAAAGGGCCCGCTGACCGGTCGGCCATGATCCTTGTGGGAAACGGGTTCCACACCCGGCCATTCAAAGAACGCGAGCAGATCGCTCTCCGAAATCTGGAAAAAGTAATGTCTGTAGCCCGGCGTTCCGAGTCCAGCAACCAGCCGCATGCCCAGGAGATCTCTCCAGAATCGGATTGTTTTGTCCATATCTCCGGTTGCCATGGCTAAGTGGTTGATCCCATTGAATCGAATCATTTTTTCCCCTTCCTCTCTAGATTTGATTATGTCTCGGCTTTAGCATACAGGACTTCGTGATTCTTAGCATGTTTTCCCTGGGTCCTGCCAGGTATGGACGAAACCAAATTTCACCACACGTGGTCGGGACATCCAAATCGAGCGCCCCCGAGGCCCTCGTAGGGGTCAGAGATTTCCATGAGAGTGCGGAAGAGGCCACCCATCGTGTTCAATGAGGGGGTAGACAGTCGATTCTGGCTAGATGCAGAACTCAAATTTCCGTGCGCTGTTTATTCCCCCCTCTGTTTCCACCGAATCCCCTCATCGCAAAGGTCGACGATGCGGCACTGGTCGTGCCTCGGCCTTCGTGCGATGCAGACGGCCCTTCCGTGGAGAATCAAGAGATTGGAGAAGAGGGTCCATTCCGTTTTGGGCACAACCTCCATAAGATCGAACTCAATCTTTTCGGGATCGCTCTTCTGGGTCAGGCCGATGAGATTGGACAGTCTTTTGACATGGGTATCGACGACGATTCCCGGAATCCCAAAGGCCTCTCCAAGGATGAGATTAGCCGTTTTTCTCCCGATTCCCGGCAGGGAGACAAGATCCTCAAGCCTGGCAGGAATCTCTCCGTCAAATCGTTTCACGAGTTCAGTGGAGAGACCCTTGATCGCCTTGGCCTTGTTTCTGAAAAACCCGGTCGGACGGATATCCTCTTCAAGTTCACTCAATTCGACTTCCCCATAGTCCCTGGCAGATTGATATTTTTGAAAGAGGCTTTCGGTCACCTTGTTCACCCGCTCGTCGGTGCACTGAGCCGACAGAACGGTGGCTATCAGAAGCTCTAGGGGGTTACCAAAACGCAGCGCCGTCCTGGCATCGGGATACTCTTCCTTGAGAATTTCAAGGATTTTCGAGGCTCTCTCGCGATTATCTTTCCACATTCCCAGCTCCTTTCTGACGGAAATCTCCCTGGTCCCCACAGTCGCGTGAATTCACCCTGGAGCATATGCCGTTCCTAAGCTTCAGGTTGAAGGAGTAGTCCTGCGGGCGCCGAGGCCGGAGTTGGAACAATCCCCCCCCTCAACCCCACAGCAAAGCAGTTCCCAAACCTCAACCCACGAAGCGTTCCGTGTCTCTGTGGTAAGTGCGTATTCCAACCCAGAATGCGAGTTGAGCGCTTCAACAGAGGTTCGGATTGACCACAGTCAGAAAAACACTTGTGTGGGATTCTCATTCTTTGCATAGCATAGTGGCTGGACGATGTCCAGAAGGGGATCGTTGGGGGACGGACCGACGCAATGGCTTTTTGCTCAGTTTTGTAATACCATTGATTGAAGAACCCTGTTGATTCGGGGGATTCGAGAGTGGAGCCGATCATGAATGGGTAAGGGGTTAGGATGGATGAGGCGGTTCAGGTTTCTCGACCACACGGGTGATCTCGCCATGGAGGTTTTTGGGCAGGACCTCAAGGATCTCTTTGAGAACGCTGGTCGAGCGCTCTTCCACGTGATTACCGATCCGTCGGTTGTGGACGAACGGGTCGAGAAGGAGATTGCCCTGACCTACAGTGACCTGGCTACTCTGATGGTGGATTGGTTGGGCGAACTTCTCTATTTCCATGATGTTGAGGGACTCCTCTTTCGACGGTTCCAGGTGAAAAGCCTTACAGACAAAAATTTCAAGGCTAGGGCGTGGGGCGATTTTTTCAATGAGGGACAACATATAATCCGCACCGGGGTTAAGGCCGTGACCTTCCACCAGCTCGAGGTGAAACAGCAGCGAGGCCGATGGCGAGCCAGGGTAGTCCTAGATCTTTGATGCTGGAGAGATATCACAGAGGACATTCTCTTGTTTGCATCTCATCGGCAGTCCAGCTTTCGGGGGGACTCACCGCTCACCCGCCATACGCGTTCGAGACACGGAGGACGCTGAGTTTCTTGACTCTTTTCCGTTCTGCTCAGAGGGCAGAAGGAAAAAAGGTCCCTTCGGGAGTATCTGAGTACATGGCTTCATCCTGATGGTGACTTAATTTTCTTCCTGTCATTAACGATTGACGGCAAAATTTATGTTTACCACAGAGACACAGAGTACCCGGAGATGAAGTTCTTTTTTCGTTTGCCGGTAGAGGACGGCAAACGAAAATCATCAGCCCTATCGGGCAAGGGGTATACCATTGGTTAGGCCACGGTCAACCGTGTTGCACCTATCCTCGTTCTGGAGGGCAGTGTTTTTTTGCCCATCGTCGTCTCCCGATGGGCAAAAAGAAAAGACCCTCGGTGCCTCTGGAGTGAAACATTCCAGAAGGAATACGTCACTTTGTCTATGAATAGAAGCACTGAGTCACAGGATTACCGTGTTTCTGGCCAATGCGATGAATATGTTTTGTCCCATTCCGGCGGAGTGATAGTTTTGATTTGCCGCCGTCTCTCGGCAAATCAAAGAGATTAAGTTCTCTGCGATCTCTGTGCCTCGAGCGAAGCGGGCGGTGAATCAAAGCAGACAATTCCAAGGGTCGGTTGCCCATTGGAAAAGGAGACCTTTGCTATGGCTGACATAAAGGTTCAGAAGGCGACTGAATACACATGGCGTATCCCCCGGGAGGGAAGGATGCGGACCCACGGCGTCGTCTATGCTGACGAAAAAATGATGGATTCCATAAGGAAAGATCAGAGCCTGAACCAGGTGGCTAATGTGGCTTGGCTTCCGGGGATTGTGGGGCCCTCAATGGCAATGCCCGATATACACTGGGGATACGGCTTTCCAATCGGGGGCGTGGCTGCTTTCAATACAGAAACGGGGATTGTCTCTCCAGGTGGAGTCGGCTACGATATCAACTGAGGCGTCCGACTCATGCGCTCAGGTCTGATGCGCAAAGAGCTGGAGGGAAGGATCAGGGGCCTCGTTGACCGGCTCTTTATCAACATCCCATCGGGGGTTGGGTCGAGCCGCAAAGATCTCAAACTGAGTCAAGCCGAGGAGCGGAAGGTACTCGTTCTGGGGGCCCGATGGGCTGTGGAACGGGGGTTTGGAACGGCAACGGATCTCGAGTACATCGAGGAACGCGGGTGTATTCCGAGAGCAGATCCAGACGAGATCTCCAAAAAAGCTATGGACCGTGGGAGGGCCCAACTCGGAACCCTTGGATCGGGGAACCACTTTGTCGAAGTCGGATATGTCGAAGAGGTTTTCTCTCCTGAGAAGGCCGGGATTCTTGGCTTGGAGCAGGATCAGATAACCGTCATCGTTCATACGGGGTCGAGAGGCCTGGGCCACCAGGTGTGTGACGATCACATCCGGCTCATGCTTCAGGCAGCAAGGAAGTACGACATCGAGCTGCCAGACAGACAGCTCTGTTGTGCCCCAGTCGCCTCTCCGGAGGGCAAGAGATACCTTGGCGCCATGTCCGGGGCAGCAAACTTCGCTTTTACCAACCGTCAGATGATTACTCACTGGGTGAGAGAGACCTTCGAGAAGGTCCTCGGTCGAGGCTGTCGATTAGATCTCGTGTATGATGTTTGCCACAATATGGCAAAGATCGAAACGCACTCAATCGATGGTAGAGCTCGCGAACTCTGTGTTCACCGAAAAGGGGCGACTCGAGCCTTCCCCCCTGGCCATCCAGACATTCCCGAGCACTACCGTGGCATCGGGCAACCGGTTCTGATACCCGGGGACATGGGAAGATACTCGTATGTTCTTGTCGGGACTCAGAAGGCCTATGAAGAGACCTTTGGGAGTACCTGCCATGGCGCCGGGCGCCTGATGAGTCGGCATCAGGCCAAGAAAGTGGCACGGGGCCGTGAAATTACGAAAGAACTCGAAGACAAGGGCATCTATGTCAGGGGGGCAGGCCGCAGTACGATTGTCGAGGAGATTTCCGAAGCGTATAAGGACGTGGATGATGTCGTCCGGGTTGTTCATGGAGCCGGAATTAGCGAAATGGTGGTGAAACTGCGGCCTCTCGGCGTGATCAAAGGCTAAAGCGGCCCCTCAGGAACCAGCATCCTGAGAAGCGGAGAACAGATTCTGATACCCTCTCGCTCGGTCGGAAGGCGAGGAGGAAAGAGGCGAGTCTTGGCGAAGGGTGATCCAGGTCTGCCGAAGAAACTCCTGACCACCGTCGGTGGGATCATTCTGATACTCCTGGGCATCGTTGGACTTTTTCTTCCGATTTTGCAAGGGATTCTTCTGATCGTCGCAGGCCTTGGCGTTTTGTCCATCGGCAATGAGCGCCTGAGAAAATGGCTTGCCAGGATGAAAAAGAGGCTCCTTCACCGGGAGACCCGTTCTGAAGGATTGAAAAACAGGATCTCACCGCAGAAAAAGGCCTTCCACAGTTACGGAAATAGCGGATTAGAAGAGGGAGCGAATAATGAGCGGTAAGAGGTCCTCAGAAAGAAACACCTTATGCTCTCCGCAGTGGGGCTCGTCGGCCATCTTGGTGCAATGTTGGCATTCCCTCAAGATCTTTATTCCAAGATCGAAGTCCTGAACGATTTCGTGGTAGATGGCCTCCCTTCTCTCAGCCTCGGCGAACTGATCCGACAGCCGAGAGAGGAGTTGTCTGGCCACCTCGCCTTTGGTTTTTTTCTTCCCTCGTAAGGCCACGAGTTTCTTGATTTCCTTGAGACTCAATTCGAGTTCTTGAAGGGATTGAATGAGGTGGATTCTTCGGATAGCTTCATTATCGTAGAGCCGAAATCCTCCCTGACTCCGGGTGGCGGGGTTGATCAGTTTGAGCTCCTCATAGTACCGGATCGTTCTCAGCGATGCATTTGTCTTGCTGGCGACCTCTCCGATTTTCATCAGCTCGTTTTTTTTCTCCACGATGGGCCTCCCGGTCTCAGTCCCTTAAATATAAAAAAGATGTTCCTTCCGTTTCAAGGGCCGAGTCGATGTTCACCCGAGTGGGTGCCCGAGGCTTGCCCTCCTTTTGACTTTCTGTTACTATCGCAAAAAGCCGTATCTTTACGAATAATTAGATAGAAGCACAGGTAGGAGCCTTGACCATTTCAGAGAAGAACAGCCTTTGACATGGGCGTTTTCGGAGGATTTGTTGATGAAAGACTTTAGAATTTTGATCGTTGATGATGAAAGAGATGTGCGCGAAACCCTCTCCGAGATGATCGGGGGTTTAGGCTATCAGGTATTGGCAGCCGAGAACGGTGTGGAGGCTCTTGGTCGCGTAGAGAAGGAGAAAGTCGATCTGATCATCACTGACCTGTCAATGCCTAAGATGAACGGATTGGAACTGATCGTCAAGGTGAAAAAAATCAATCCGAACATACCGATTGCGGTCATCTCCGCATATGGAAGCGCGGAGAATACAACGTATGCGCTTACCCGAGGGGCTTTCAACTTTATCGCCAAACCCTTCAAAATATCCCAGGTTAAGGATTTGATTCGGAAAGGGAAGCAGTTAAGGGAACTTGCTCTCGGGACCTATGCCCTGATGGAGTGGGTACAGAGTCAGACGGACATGACCTTTCCCAGTCAGCCCAAACTATTTCCCTCAGCCATTCTCTTCGCCGTCAAGGAGTGCCAGTGGCGTGGAATTGAGGACGAGGCACGTCTTGAAAATGTTGCCATCTGCATGGAAGAGCTGTTGAGCAATGCCCTCGTCCACGGGAATCGCCGCGACAAGGACAAACAGATCAAAGTCAAGATGGTTTTTGACTCGAAGAAGTTTGTCCTTTCCGTCAAGGACGAAGGTGCTGGATTTGATGGAGAGAGCTACCTGGCAAGGATCAGGGAAGAACAGGAGTCTGTTCCTGATAAACGAGGTCTCTTTATTGTGGACTTTCTGATGGATGAAGTCCGATTCAACAAGAAAGGCAATGAGGTTACCGCTGTCATATATCGAGAAGACAGGACTGTGAGCCAATGACGAAGGATAGAGAGCCAGCGCACGATCCCATGGCCATCGATCTTGTTCTGGACCGATGGGAGCGATCAAAGGAGATCTCCCCCTGCATCATGCGCATGGAAGTCCTCCCTATGCGCAGGGGGAAGTGGGCAGAGTACCCCGCTTTCATCCATCACGACTTGGTTTCAGTTCTGAAAAAGAGGGGCATTTCGAGGCTCTATTCCCATCAGAAAGAGGCCGTTGAGGCCGTCCATGCAGGCAAGGATGTGGTCGTGGTTACCCCAACGGCCTCAGGCAAAACCCTGTGCTACAACCTGCCGGTCCTCAATTACAAGATAGAGCATCCAGAGGCCCGTTCTCTTTATCTTTTCCCTACCAAGGCTTTGGCACAGGACCAGATGGTCGAACTCCAGGGGTTTCTCGCTGAGCTGCCCCTGGCTATGAAGATTCACACATATGACGGTGATACCCCCGACGATGCCCGTCGGGCCATTCGGCTACAGGGAGACATTGTGATTACGAATCCAGACATGCTTCACACTGGGATACTCCCTCATCATACAAAATGGGCCGGTTTTTTTCAGAATTTAAAGCATGTTGTTCTCGACGAACTCCATTTCTACCGAGGTGTATTGGGCTCCCATATGGCCAACGTGATGCGGCGATTGGACAGAATCTCCGCGTTCTATGGCTCCAGACCGCAGTTCATCTGTAGCAGCGCGACAATTGCCAATCCGAAGGATCTCGCCGAGAGCCTTGTCGAAAAACCCATGGATTTGATTGCCAAGAGTGGTGCCCCTTCAGGAGAGAAGGTCTTTGTGTTCTTCAATCCTCCAGTGATTAACAAAGAGCTGGGGATTCGAGGAAACCATCTCAAAGTTGCTGAAAAACTCTCCCGCCCGCTCCTGAAAGAAAAGGTCCAGACCATCATTTTTGCAACGAGCCGGTTGAATGTGGAGGTGTTGACAAAATACCTAAAGGACCGATTCGCGAAGGACGGTGATATGAGTCAGCGGATTCGGGGCTATCGGGGAGGATATCTCCCGAACATGAGGAGAGAAATTGAGAAGGGTCTGAGGGAGGGCAAGGTTCTGGGTGTCGTTTCCACGAACGCGCTGGAACTTGGAGTCGACATTGGATGGCTGAATGCCTGTATTATCGCAGGCTATCCCGGGACCATAGCAAGCACGTGGCAGCAGGCCGGAAGGGCAGGACGTCGGTCCGGTAAGTCTCTGGCAGTTCTGATTGGAAGGAGTACTCCCCTGGACCAGTTTATTATGGAACATCCCGATTATTTCTTCGGGAGAACTCCAGAACACGGTCTCGTCAATCCCGACAATCTGTTGATTCTCCTGAGCCACATCAAGTGTGCTGCCTTTGAGCTTCCATTCCAGGAGGGGGAGAAATTCGGTGGAGAGGATCTAGATCAGATCCTAGAATTCCTCGGCGAAAAAGGCGTCCTTCACAGATCTGGAGGACAATGGCACTGGACACAGGATGTCTATCCGGCAGACGAAATCAGCCTGAGGAGTATCTCTGAAGAGAACTTCTTGGTCATCGACACAACGAGTGAGAAGGGACGGCCCGCTGATCGAGTCATTGCCGAGGTGGACTTCGTGGGCGCCCACACCACCCTCTATCCAGAAGCGGTATATATGTGTGAATCTGAGCTGTACCAGGTCGAAAAGCTTGCTTACGACCATCGCAAGGCCTATGTGAAGAAGTTCCACGGAGAGCATTATACCGAGGCGTTAACTTATACAGACATCAAAATCTTGGAGACATTCGAAAGTCGCGGGAGGGATCCCTACATTATTGAACACGGCGAGATAAAGGTGACCAGCAAAGTGGTCGGGTTCAAGAAGATTCGATTTCGCACTCTGGAAAACCTCGGATACGGGAAGGTAAGCCTTCCCGATCAAGAAATGCATACAACGGCCTGCTGGTTCGTATTCCAAAAAGCGATCCTTGACAGCCTTCCTCTCCCGCGTTGGGAGATTATTGACGGCGTGCTCGGAGTCTCCTACGCGCTGCATGCAGTGGCCTGTCTGCACTTGATGTGTGATCTACGAGACATTCAAAGGAGTGTTGGCGACAGGGGTGCTCGATGGTTTGTGCGGCTATCGCGAGAGGGTAAGGGGCTCTATCGGTCTGCAGACGGAGAGGATCGACTCTCTCCAGACGTGATAAAGGAGTTCGAGCCGACAATCTTCCTCTATGAGAGCTACCCGGGGGGTGTTGGCTTTAGCCCTCAGATCTTCGATGATTATGAAGGTCTGCTTCGAGATACCCTCGGACTCATCTCGAGATGTCCCTGTTCACACGGATGCCCCTCGTGCGTTGGTCCCACAAAGGAGGTCGGTATGAACTCCAAAGAGGTGGCCCTCGCCCTGTTGAAACGGATTTTGAAAGGCGGAAAATGATATCGGCATTCTGAGACTCGGGTTAGGGGACTATGGACATCAAAGAGCGGTTGAAGCGCCTGGATTCGATCTCAAGTGGGGCGCAGCAGTCCCGTGAGGAGATTATCTCGGATTTGAGAAGAAGACTTGAGCGGCTTGTTGATCCCCAACGAAAAAAAGGTGTCCATAAACGACCCCACATGACTACGGAGTGGCTGGAGGGTGAGGAGGTGGCCACCCCCTTTGGAATGGTGTTCATGCGACAACAGATCTATGGATCCGGGCATCGGCATGGAGAGATGCTACTCGACCGTGTGATGGAGATCCCGACGTATCCGGTCTCCCTGCTTTCGGAGGATGAGAATCTCAGAGACCTCGATTTCTCTCGCACCGTGTATCTCGATGTGGAGACAACGGGTTTGACCGGTGGAACGGGAACATGCGCCTTTCTGGTCGGCGTGGGGTACTTTGAGGGGAACCGGTTTGTCACTCAGCAACTCTTTCTGCGAGATTTCACGGAGGAAAGGGCAATGCTCTGGTTGCTGAGTGAACTGGTCAGAGATTTTCGCTTCCTCGTTACGTTTAACGGAAAGCGTTTCGACATTCCCCTCCTAGAAAATCGATTCATCCTCGCTCGCATGGATAGCCCGTTTAGGGATCTGCCAAATTACGACCTGCTCTTTCCCTCGCGAAGGATATGGAGGGGAGCCTACGAGGACTGCCGACTCGCGACCATAGAGTCATCTGTCCTTGGCATCTATCGGGAAGACGATGTTCCAAGTGAGCTGATTCCTTACATCTATTTCGACTACCTGAGGAACGGAAATGAGAGCGAGATTCCTCGCGTTTTCTATCACAACCGCATGGACGTTCTCTCACTGGTCACTCTGGCAGCGAGAATCCACGACCTGGTAGACGCTCCTCAAACCTACGGGAGACGTGAATGGATTGAGTCGTATGCGATTGGAAAACTCCTTGCCAGGCAGGGGAGGAGGGCGGAGGCTATCGATTGTTTTCATAATGCTCTGCGATGCTGTAAAGACGCTCGGGAGTGGGAGATTTTGAAATCCCTCTCCTTGGCCAGGAAGAGAGAGAAACAGATGGAGCGAGCAACCTCAATCTGGATGGAAATGATATCCCTCGAAAGGGGCCGCGAGCTTTTTCCCTATGAAGAGCTCGCAAAATTCTATGAGCACCAGGTGAAAGACCACTCAGAGGCGTTGAGATGGGTCGAGGAGGCTTTTGAGGCGGTTGCGTTTATCAACCCGCTCGAACGAAACGCGCTCAGACACCGTCGTCAGCGTCTCTATTTTAAGATCGAAAGGGGCAAAACGAAACGACTGAAAAAAGGCGAGGGGTGTTGAGATCCAATTTGAACTGTAGCGGCCTGAGCTGCTCTATCTCAGTCCGAGAAAGTCGCAAAACCAACAGAATGAGTTTTGCAGATGGTGGAGAACATATCATCCGCCACACAATGAGGGCCCTGAGCAAGAGGGGGCGTCCTTGCCGGCGATGAACAGAGGGAATGCCTCCATTCCGGAGTATTCGGAGATTTCTCGAGACAAAACCTGCCGGTATAGGGAAGTGATTTGATCAGCGATGTTTTCCCAGGAATATTTTTTAGCGTGCTGAACACCGTTTCTGCCCATCCGATTTCGCAGCGAGTCATCCTGCAGAAATAGGTCTATCTTTTCTGCGAGGGCCGCCGCATTTCCCTCAGGAATCAGAAATCCCGTCTTTCCGTGCCTGATGGTATTGTTGAGACCCCCCACCCGTGAGGCAATGACGGGGCTCCCACAAGCCATGGCCTCCAATGCGACCATACCAAAGGATTCGTAAAGAGACGGTAAAACGCAAACCTTAGCCGCGGAATAGAAATAGGGGAGAAGGCCTTGAGGCTGAGGCCCCAGAAAGGTAACCATCGAATCGAGACCTAACTGAGCCGTAAGGTTCTTCAGTCTTTTGACCTGTCCATTGGCGGCATTTCCGCCGTTATCGAGATCCCCCCCAATGATGAGGAGAGAGAGGTCCCGCGAGGAGATTCTCGATTTCTCGATGAGAATGGCGAGAGCCCTGAGAAGACAATCCAATCCCTTGATAGGCTGAATCCTTCCGACAAAGAGAATGACTTCCCGAGAGGACAAACCGAGGTAATCCCTGGAACTCTTCTGTGGCAATGGACTGAAAAGATTCAGGTCGACCCCGCAGGGGACAACTTCTATCCTCCCCGGATCTGCCTCATAGTACGATAACATGTGAGCCTTATCAGATGGACTGGAAGCCACGATGAGATCCGATCGTTCCATCAGTCTCTTTTCGACGAACACTCGCAGTGAAGTTTCCTTGTCTTCCTCGTTCTTGGCGACCCTGTTTTTCATCACGCCGAGGGTATGGAACATATGGACGAGGGGGGCTCCCAGATCCTTCTGAAGGCTGAGCCCAGCCCACCCAGACAGCCAGTAATGGCTGTGAATGACATCATAGTGGATTTTCTCTGCCCTCACAAAGTCCAGAATTTCACGACGGAACTGAGGGAGGTGTAACCAGACCAAGCGCTTGTCATAGGGAGCCTCCGGACCGGCCGGAATGTGAATTACCCGAGCGCGGGGACCTAGAGGGACGACTCTGTCAACCTCCGGGTTTTGAGATCGTGTAAATACATCGACACAAATCCCGAGACTTCCGAGTTGGCGTCCGACCTCCCTGACATAGACATTCATGCCCCCTGTTTCTTTCCCTCCGAGGGCCGCCAGGGGGCAGGTGTGAACACTGATCATTGCGATCCGCTTCAATTCCCCTTCTCCTCTCCCATCTGGATTATGCAGTTGTAGATCTCCGTATCCCGCGCGTTGAATTGGTACTTATAGGATTCATTTCCCCTCAGGAAATCGTAGTCTCTGGCGCCCCCTTCAATGGCATTCCGTATGGAGTGGCTGATCAAGACCCAACCAGGGCTCCAGTGGCTGAATTCGGGATCGTATCCGGAGTTGTAGGCATAGACAGTGTCTCGGTATCTGAAGTTTAACAGACCTGCGAGTTTATGGTGGTTGGCTTCAAGAAAGACGAGTTCCAGCCATCCCTCTTGCAAAAGGAGCCAGGCCATCTCCCTGAAAAATCCTTTCCTTTTCGTATTCATAAAGTCCATCTTACGCGCATTGCTCTTTTGATGGAGGTCAACAAAGGATTGGATTCCCTCAGGGAAAGACGCTGAATCGACAGCAATGTATCGGCAGCCTTCCGACTCTCTGCGGATTTTGTTGATCTTTCGTTTGATTTCATGCCGCTGTTTCTGACTCATTCCAGCGAGAAACTCATTCCAACTTGAGGGAAGTTTGACCCGAGGACAGACATCTTCGACGGTGAGGATCTCTCTAAACCCTTTTTGTTTGCAAAGTCCTCTGAATATCTTAAGGGTAGGTGATTCAGGTGGAAGACAGTGGAGATCTAAAACATCCCAGAGGTCTAAATGGGTGCTCAGGAAATCGACAACTGCGGAATAGAACGAAGCCTCGCTACCCTCGGAGACGATGAAATCGAGGTAATCCGAGAGGTCCGTGCCCCCAATAAACTGAATCGTTTTCCGTTGATCTCGGTCGAGATGATAGAAAAGGGGGGCGACTCCCAAAAGATTGTCCCCGGAATCTCGAACGCAGAAGAGAAAGAGTTCACCCGGACGGCCGAAGTGTTTCCACCATAAACGGTTCCATTGCCATGTCTGGAATATGGTGTTCGTTGCACTCCGCCCCAAGAGTTCTTTCCACTCGGTCTCCAGATTCACCAAATCTGAAAGGTTCTGATGAATCTGCAGAGTCACTCCATTCGCTGTCATCCAAATCTCCCAAAAGCCTCCGGGCCCTTTGAGGATTACAAGTCCAAAATATCATAGCCTTCCCGATGGTCGCAATGCCAAAGGCCTATTTCAGGTTTTTTTCAACTGCCAGTAATTTGACAGGGAAATCCTTTTTCTCTAAAATGATGACAACATTGGGGAGTCTGACAAGGGTGACGAAAACGTCTTCCTCTTCAAAATTAAATCGCTTCTTTGACTGGCTCATTCGTCGGAGTTTTCAAGACTTGAGAATCAAGGAGCCGACGGTGGCTTGCTACATAGCAAGCCTTCTGGCAGAATTCGCTCGAACTGATAATCTCTACAAGATCAGAAGCTTGCAGGGTAAGCGGTTGGAGACGGTGGTCGAGTTGCTGCTCGAGGCAAAAATGCTGGAGGAGCTCGGTTCAGAAGTTGAGAAGGAGCGTGAGATTTATAAGCATACGGGGGATTATATTCTCTTCATGTCAGGGATTTTCCGGGAGTATGTCGAGCGGAATGCCTTTCTCAGATACTACATGGAGGAAGGGGAAAGAGCCTATCAAGGGGTCTTCGACAGGGATCTTATGCTTCATCGACCGGCCTCTCTTTTTCTAGAACTGGCAAGGAGATTTGAATTCTATTCTGGGGCTATCCACTACATGAAAAAGACGTTTTTCATCGAAGGGGGTGTGGAAGACCCCTTTCTCGACTTCGCCAGCCAAGTAGGGCTTTTGGCCTAGATGGAGGTGTTGAAGGAGGGCTCGCCATGCCGACGTATGATTATCTCTGCAAAAAATGCAAGAAACCTTTCACTGCAATATTGACCCTCAGCGAATATGAGAGAGGAAAAGCAAAGTGTCCCCATTGTGGTAGCAATAGCCTAAAACAGCAAATCACCTCATTCATGACCAAAACATCCCGAAAAAGCTGAACCGAAGCCTCAAGGGTCCGATTTCTCCCGCTATGAGTTGAGCAAGAAGTACGGGTCATCGAAGTCGTCTCTCATCGTCAGAAGTGCCTGTGTAAATCATTTGTGGAAGATGACGGCCAAGAACTCTGGAGATGCAGCCGGGGGAGCTCATCCGAGGGGTCAGACTCTGAGATTCTCGATAAAATCGTTCCACTTCTGCTTGGATGGGTTACTGTCAGGCTCGATGAAATAAAGGCCAGCCTTGAAATTTGGGGGGGGAGTTCCAGGAAAAAAGAGATTATACCAGATCATCGTCCCAGCCATGGAAACGGCATTTCCTTCGAATTCGACCTCCACGTTGACTCTCGGTCCCTCCTGGGAGCGGGCCATAACCGGCATGAGATAAGCCATATCCTGAGGCGACAGCATGACATCGATCGTTAGACCCTCCATGGCAATGTCATAGGTCTGGCCGTTGATTCTGTGGCCTCGAACCGGGCGAGTTTTCTGGCGGGCCCCTCCGGTTTTTTCGTCTGAGATCGTAAAGGAAAGGGGCAATCTGACCTTCAAGCGACGGTATCGTCTCCTCTCTCCCATCGAATTCCCTAAACCCACCGAGGCCACGGGCCTCTCCTTTCGTTGAAGGAGGGACTTATGAAGGCAGTCGAAAGTTCGTCTCTCGAAAATGGCCACTCCCTTTCTACTCCATAAAATGGATTTTGTCAAATTTGAGATCCTGATCGAGAATTGAATCAGATGAGATTATGATATACTCAGAGTGTCCCTCTGAGAGGCGGTTTGGTGAGTACGAGGTGGCCTTTAAGGTGATCTGAGGGATTCGAGTGGGGAGAACATGAAGGTGTCGGTTAGGGTCGTCGTTGCTTCATTGATTGCTGTCCTCTTCATTTCGGGATGCGCCAGCATTTCCTTTCGAGAGATCCGGGGTCCGAGGGACGCTCTGGTTCGGTTGAGAAATGGACGATATCCTCGGTTTTTGGATGACCTCGACAAAGCCTCCCTGAAAGAGGCCATCCTGGGGAGTCTTCAATACTTCAGGTCTCGGCCTCAGAATCAGGCAGTGATCTTCGGTCCAGATACGTACACACCGTCGGAGGTGGCATCTTCCCTCGAGAGGTTTTTGGATCTTCTGGATGAGGCCCGTACCGTTGAGGAATTCGAGCGTCTTATCATGAGGCACTTCTTCGTGTATCAGTCCGTCGGTCGCGGGTGGCGGCGGCAGGTTCTCTTCACCGGTTACTATGAGCCCGTTGTGGAGGGCAGTACGACTCGTGACGACCGTTACCCTTATGCGCTGTACCGAAGGCCAGATGACCTGGTGGATGTGTGGCTGGGCGAGTTCAGTGCGAAGCTTGAGGGGAAGAGGGTGAGTGGGAGAAGAGATGGACAGAAACTCGTTCCCTACTATACGAGAGAGGAAATTGACGGCGATGGAGCTCTGGCAGAAAAAGGGTATGAGATCGTCTGGCTGACCGATAGAATCGATCGATATTTCTTGCAAATTCAGGGTTCTGGAATTGTCAAACTGGAGAATGGGACTTACTTGCGAGTTAATTACGCCGCGTCCAACGGAAGGTCTTACCGAAGCATCGGGAAGCTTCTGATAGACCGAGGTGAGGTCAGCAAAGAGAAGATGTCAATGCAGGGAATTCGCGCCTATCTTCAGAACCACCCGGAAAGAATGGACGAAATTCTATACCACGATCCGAGCTACACCTTCTTTCGTGTGGTCGAGGAGGGTCCACTGGGAAACATCAACATACCCCTCACCACCGGTCGGTCGATTGCCACCGACTCCAGACTTTTTCCAAAGGGGGTGCTCGCTTTCATCATGACGGAGAAACCGGTAATTGACGAGAATGGAGAGATAACGGAATGGAGACCCTTTTCCCGCTTCGTGGTCAATCAGGACACCGGTGGCGCCATCCGCGGCCCTGGTCGGGTGGATCTGTTTTGGGGGGAAGGTGAGGTTGCTGAGATTTCGGCCGGAAACATGAAACAGAGAGGAAAGCTTTTTTTCCTGATGGGGAAATAGGGGAAATAAGGTGCTCCCATACATACGGGTTGACCTCCGAATCTCTGGGGGAACTCCTCGAAGTTTACTTATTGTTTTCTCGACTCATTTGTGATAGACAGTAGGTCTGAAGGAGGAAAAATGGACGATAGTGACAGTAACCAACGCTTGCAGGAAGAAAGGGGGGATTGCTTCGGAAAAACTTCTTAGAGATGACCTTCCCTTTTTCCTGCCTTTTTTGAAACCCTTCCGTTGAGTCGAATCATCAAATAGCCAAGAAACTGGATCATCACTTGGGATTCCAATCGGTCACACGGGGTCGGAGGAGGAACTATGCATGGTGTTCTCTTTATTCCGGAACTGCGGCAACTGATGGCCGCAAGAGATCATGAGACGATTCGGGAGGTCTTTGTAGACGTTCACCCGGCAGACGGGGCTGAACTCGTATCGGGTCTTGAACCTTCTGAGATTTTAGATATTCTCGCCATTGTCGGAAACAGGACTTCCATTGAAATATTCGAACAACTCGATCTCCCTATTCAGAAGACCTGTCTTGAGGAGGCGGACCCAAAAGCCATCTTACCGTTCATCGAGGGAATGTCTTCAGATGACCGGGTGGATTTGATTAAGCAAGTGGAACCCGAAATTGCTGACCGGCTCATGCCACTCCTGGCCCAGGCCGAAAGGGACGACATTAGGCGACTCCTTGCCTATGAAGAGGGAACCGCTGGAGCCATTATGACCACCGAATACGCCTCAGTCGGGAAGGATATCGCGGCGGATGAGGCCCTGAACCGATTGAGGATGGAGGCCCCAAACAAAGAGACGGTCTACTACGTCTATGTGGTTGATCAGGATCGAAAGCTAAAGGGTTTCGTCACCCTGAAAGATATCCTTCTTGCCCGGCCAAACCAAAAGGTCGAGAACATCATGGAGGAGGATGTCATTAGCGTATCCATTGACGAAAACGTGGAAGAGGTGGCAGACAAGATTTCACATTACGATTTCCTGGCGATACCAGTGATCGACCATGACGACCGTCTCGTGGGGATCGTGACAGTGGACGACATCCTCGATGTTGTCGAGGAAGAGGCTACAGAGGACATCTATCATCTAGCGGCGGCTGGGAAACCGGTCGACTATCTCCATACCGGGATAATCAGAATTGCAAGTGAACGGATTCTCTGGCTTTTTATCCTCGTCCTGGCGGGATTCGTGGCAGGCTGGGTCATGCAGAGGTTTCAGGACCAACTGACCGCGGTCATTGCCCTGGTCTTCTTCATACCTGTCCTCACGGCGACTGGGGGGAATGCTGGAACGCAGACAACCACGGTAATCATTCGCGGTCTCGCCACAGGGGAACTGGAAATGAGAGACGTCTTCAGGATCCTATTCAAGGAGATCAGGATCGCCCTTCTTGTAGGTCTTGCCATGGGTCTCCTCACCGCGATTCGGGCCATTCTCACGAGACCCGAACCACATCTCGTTGTCCCCCTGAGCCTGACAGTCGGTTTGGCTATGGTCGTATGCGTCTTGCTTGCGATTTCTGCTGGAGCCATCCTCCCGATTCTTTTCAAGAAACTCGGCTGGGATCCGGCCCTGATGTCCGGCCCTTTTATCAGTAGCCTGATGGACGTCTTTACCCTGCTCCTCTACTTGAGCCTCGCCATGTTCATCATTCCGTAATAGGCTTGGCGTAGGCATGAGGACTGATCGATTGGCCCCTTTTGCTTCCCTTTTCGGCGGCCAGCTGGGCCTCCCCTCATAGGGACTCGACCTCAAACGACGAAAACCGGTAGTTGATTTCTCTGGATTTTCGTCATATACTTACCCGGATTGGCTTCTTGGGAAGCCCAAAGGTTTCGTTTTGAAAAGGCCCTCGGGATTTCTAAGGATCCCGAGGGCTTTTGTGTGAAGTATTTTTCTGTCGGATGTGGGCACCTTCTGGTTCACAGCACCTAATCGTTTCATGTGGGAGATCGAAGGATTCAGGAGTTTGCTCGGAGGAGGACCAACGTGGCCATCAGTGTAGAGGTCAGGGATGATATTGAAAAGGCGATTAGAGCACTCAAAAAGAAGATGCAGTTGGAGGGTGTACAAAAGGAACTCAAGAATCGAAAATTCTATCAGAAACCGAGTGTCAAGAAAAAACGGAAGAGATTCGAGGCGAACCGCAGGAGACGGAGGTCTATAAGCCGGTCCTATAGATCAAGATAGGCCCCTCTCGGTAGGAGGATAGGAATGTCTAAGAAGCTATATGTTGGGAATTTGCACTATGAGGTCACGGAAGAGGATCTCAGCAAGAGCTTTGGGAAAATAGGGGAGTGTAGCTCAGTGAACATTGTCCGGGATAGGTATTCGGGCATCTCAAGAGGATTTGGTTTTGTGGAAATGGCCACTGACGAAGAGGCCAAGGAAGCGATCCGGGAATTAAACGAATTGGAGCTTCACGGAAGAAAGATTGTTGTCCAAGAGGCTAGGTCTAGGGGGGAGAGAAAGAAAACCTCTTCTGGCAGAACAGGTTTCAGGAGGAAGGAAAGATTCTGACCGTCATGGAGATTGAGGTATTGTCAAAAAGGGTCATCGTCCCAATGAGTTAGAGAACGTGCGGAGAGAAGGGACGTCTCTGCTCCCTTACCTTTCTTGATCTTTCCCGCGACAGAATACCCCTTTTCCAATAATACCTCGCGCTCCTGCGCTCAGCGTCGCAGCCATTGTTGAGGCATTCGAACCTCAACTTCAGCGAAATCCAGATAAAAGGGGAAGAACGATGCAGTTACGGAGCCGAATAGGATTTTTGTCATTCTCATTGGCATTGGCGCTCGCCTGGCCGACTTCTCCGGCATGGGCAGAAGAAAAGCAGCCTGCCGAGGCCAAAGTTGCCGTGGTTAACGGCTCCGTGATCACCCAGGAGGATTTCGAGGGTGAGCTGAGTCGTGTGCAGCAAATGTTTTTGAGGCAGGGAAAGCCGCTCAGCGCTTCTCAGCTATCGGGAATCAAAGGGGAAGTCCTTGAAAGCCTGATCAACCGAGAGTTGCTGTATCAGGAAAGCCAGAAGAGAGGAATCGAAGTTGACCAATCAGCGGTCGACGAACGGATGAGCACTCTGAGAAAGCAATTTCCGAGTGAAGCCGAATTCAAAAGGGTTATGAGCCAGATGAATCTTACCGAAGACGGCCTAAAATCGCAGATTGAGCGAGAGATGGCAATCCAGAAATTGATCGATGGGGAAATTGCCGGCAAAGTAAATGTCTCGGAAGAAGAAATCAAGAGTTACTATGACGACCACCCGAACGTTTTCAAACAACCCGAGCAAGTGCGTGCCAGCCATATTCTCATAAAAGTCGATGCGCAGGCAGAGAGCTCGCAGAAAACCGAGGCACGCAAGAGGATTGAGAAGATCCAAGAGAGGATCGAGAATGGTGAAGATTTTGCAACCCTTGCCACAGAATTCTCCGAGGGCCCGAGTCGTGTCAGGGGTGGAGACCTTGACTATTTTAGACGCGGACAGATGGTAAAACCTTTTGAAGACGCCGCCTTTGCTTTACAACCGGGCGAGGTGAGCGACGTCGTCGAGACCAGGTTCGGGTACCACCTCATCAAAGTGACAGACCGAAAACCTGAAACGACGATCGCCTACAAGGACATCAAAGGGAGAATCCAGGAGTTTCTCAAACGGGGAAAGATCGAGGAAGAGACGAAGCAGTACGTCGCGATGTTGAAAAAAGAGGCACAGGTTGAGACATTCCTGGAGCTGGAGCCCTAAAGACTTAAGCCATAGACGCTGAGAGTTAGGAGCGGAGATACATTGGTGGTAAAAGGGCGTACGGTTGACTGTGTGGATCAGAACCATTTGAAGGAGTTTGGAGAGAACCGTAACTCAGAACACTCTCACATTGCGCCTGATTGAGTTTATAGACTTTCGCGCCGTATCTCGTGTCTTGATTCTGGCGATAATGAAGGGTGAATGAGTGGATTCCAGTTCTTTTGCGAGAAAGGCCAGTCACCTCGGCCTGTGTTTTCCTCCGAACTCTGAAAGAGGTCGTGAAATGAACCAAATAGAACTTGTGTTAAGGGATTTTCTGCGAACTGAAGACACCGAAACCTATCTGTGTAGATTTGTGGCAATCTCAGAAGGCCATAGTGTGAAAGAAGCGGATGAGTGTGTAGATGGAAATGTAGGCTGCAGAAACTGTCCTTTTCGAGGGGGGATGACCGACTCGGATTTTGTATCGATTCAGCGGAAGCTGTTTCAGATGGGATGTGTCAACTGCCAGTTTGATCGTCCCGAAGCGGTGAAGTCCTGTGAGGAATGTGGGACGAAACCGGAAGGGGATCGGAATCGGGGCAAGCATTTCGGGTCCTGGAAGGCATAGGAGGCTGTTTAACCTAGGATGCCACGAACACCGTTCAGACGTGATCCGAATTTGGCAATGTTTCCGGCACAAAATCGATAGGAACAGGGCAAAACATAGCGATCCTCTCCATTCTCGACTCGTTTCATCCTCTTGTCATGATCATTTGCTGTGCTGAAAGCCTTAGCCCGGATTATTCATGAACCGGTATTAGCCTCATGAACAATCCGCCCCCGGGGCCCTTTGAGTCTCCTCAGGGCTTCTTGCAACGGAAATGGTTCGGAGACGTTGGAATTGATAGCCTCTCACGGCCTGGTCTCTGGTCAGGATGGCTTTCTCCTCCTGAGCAATGTCACTCTGGGAGCGGTGGTTTCGGGATTCTGATCGACAAGTACCGGTGTCTGATAGATGGCTTCGATATTGGCCTTGCTGATGATCTCGGTAGGTTTTCCGAGCGCGAATCGGCTGCCCTGATGGAGGAGAAGAATCCGCTTACAGAATTCGGAGGCCAAGTTGATATCATGGCTCACCGTAACCACGGTCATCTCCCTCTCGATATTGAGGGTGGTCATCAAATCATAGAAATGCACTTGGTGGCGAATGTCGAGATTGGCCGTAGGTTCATCGAAGAGAATTAGATCGGTCTCCTGAGCCAGAGCGCGGGCAATAAAAACCATCTGTTTTTCTCCGCCACTGAGTTCGTTGAAGGGTCTGTGGGCAACGTGAAGCGTGTCCGTTAACTCCATCGCTCTTTGGGCAATTTCGAAATCCCTCTTCCGCTCAAATTGAAGCCCCTTCAAATGGGGAGATCGTCCCATCAACACAATCTCAAGGGCAACGAAGGGGAAATTGATCTGGGTTTCTTGGGAAACCACAGCAATCCTCTTCGATATCTCCCCCCGGGTCATCTGGGCCAAATCTCTCCCGTCGATAAGAACCCGACCTTCCTGGGGAGACATCAACCGGTAGAGCAGTTTCAGGAGAGTCGTCTTGCCGGTTCCATTCGGGCCGACAATCCCCAGGAAGTCACCTTTCGCAACGCCAAAGGTGAGATTGCGCAGAACCCAATCGCCATTGTAGCGGAATGATAGGTCTTCTGTCTGAATCATAAAAAACCAGTCGTCAGGAGTCAGAAGTCAGCATAGGTTCAGCTCTCATTCTGACGACTATCTCCTGAACCCTGCCCCCTGGTCTTTCATTCCGATGACTGACTCCCGAACTCTGCTCCCTGGTCTTTAATTCTGAATTCTGACTCCTGGATCCTGAATTCCGTCTTTTTTGTCACATACTTCTGGTTTTGAGAAGATAGATGAAGAATGGGGCGCCGAAGGCTGCGGTTACCACGCCAACGGGCAGTTCCATGGGTGCCAGAATCGATCGAGCGAGTGTGTCGCAAATCACCAGAAACGCTGCCCCCCAAAGACCAGTCGCAGGAATCAGGAGTCTGTGATCAGATCCCAAGATCAACCGGATCATGTGGGGAATCATGAGCCCCACAAACCCGATCAACCCACACACTGAAACCGCCGCGGCGGTGACCAGAGAGGCCAAGGCATAGGCATATTTTTTGACCCTTTCTACGTCAACTCCGAGTTGCAAGGCCTCGTCTTCCCCCGCCACAATCAAGTTCAACCGGCGCGCGAGAAAGTAGGCCAGGACTATTCCCGAAAAGATATATGGAAAGGCCAAAGCCACCTTTCGGTAATCGGCGAAACTAAAGTCACCCATCAGCCAGAAAATGATGCTGTGAAGCGCTTCGGTCCTTGAAATAGAAATCAGAAACATGAGAATTGCACCGAAGAAAGCATTGATGATGACCCCAGCCAAAAGGAGGGTGTTGGTATGCACTCTCCGTCCCATTCTGCCCACGTTGAAAACAATCAGCACCGTTCCAATCGCTCCGACAAAGGAAGCGAGAGGGAGGCCGAGGGAGGTTGCCGCGAGTCCGAGCATCATAGCGAGCACCGCACCAACGGCCGAACCACTTGAGACACCGAGAATGTAAGGATCGGCCAGTGGGTTTCTCAAAAGGGCTTGAAACATTGATCCCGCGACGGAGAGAGCACCTCCGACGATGGCGGCCAAGAGAATTCTGGGAAGTCGGATCGAAAGAATGATCGTGGAAAGACGCTGTCCTTCTTCTTGGCCTATCCCCTTTATTCCCCAGATGAGGGACCGCAGCACCTCGGCCAGCCCGATACGGACAGTTCCGAAGGAAAGGCAGATCAACATGACTGCCAATAGGACGAATAGTAGCACCAGATTGACAGCGACAAACCGTCTGAAGGTGGCAATCACCCGAGCTAAGTCCTCCCGTGAAAAATTGCCGTGGACAACCGATTAGATTTATTCACATCCTATTCTTTGAAAGCTCCGGGATGGATCATCCGGGCCATCTGTTCCAGGCCCTCGACGATCCTCGGAGAGGGACGATCGATTAAGTCTGAATCAATAACGTAAAGCCTGTTGTTCTTTACCGCAGGAAGGACCGTCCATTTCCTCCAGTCATCAAGCCATCGAGAATGATCGCTGTCGGTATACATGGAACTGATGATAATCACGTCTGGAGACTTGAGGATAACTTCCTCCAGGTTGTAGCTCGGATAGGGGACTTTCTCATCCCTCGCAATGTTTTCGCCTCCAGCTATGGCAATGAGATCGTCGGCAAAACTCCCCTTCGAAACCGTGAAGATAGGGTCCCTGCCAATCTGGAGAAACACCCGAGGCCTTTTTCGCTCTCTGATCCGTTGGCGGACTTTCTCTATTCTCAGGTTCATCTGTTTGACAATACGGTTTGCCTTTTTTTCTCGTCCAACGACCTCTCCAATGAGGTGAATCGTTTCGAGAATGTCGGAGAAGTCTCTTGGATAGACGACAAACACGGCGAGGCTCATGCGGGAGAGCTTCTCAACCTGGCGCCTCGAGTTACCCGCGGCAGTACCGAGAACGAGATCAGGTCGAAGATCGATGATTGCCTCCGTGTTGATCGCAACATAGGACCCGACCTTGGGTTTCTTTTTGGCAGCTGGTGGAAAATTGCTGAAACGGGTGACGCCGACAATCTCGCGATCAAGGCCAAGCGCAAATAGGGTTTCCGTAATATCAGGCGCAAGAGAGACAATCCTTTTTGGAGGGTGGAGAATCCTGACATTTCTCCCGATGGCGTCCCTAAAGGTACGCTCCTCACCATGAACGAAACCTGATGGGACTCGTAAACCTCCACAAATCGCATGAACGGCTGCGAGGCCGATGGCAATTCTCGTGAATCGCGAATGGATCTTAACCATTCGAATCCCCCTGGAGTCTATAGACTACTGGGACCTTGACTCTCATGGTTAGAGGTTTTCCCATCTTTGTTCCGGGCTTGAAGCGCCACTTCCGGACGGCTTTCAGGGCGGAACGATCGAGGATGATATGGCCGGACGATGCAAAAATATCCACCTCCCCCGCAGAGCCATCAGGCAGAACCTCAACCAAGAGCGTAACCGTTCCCTCCTGGCCTCTCAGAACTGCCCGCCTCGGGTAAAAGGGCCTCGGATTGACGGCGTAGTCCGGGACGGCCTCAATGACCTGAGCGTCCCCACCGACGGTGCCAGAAGCACCCTCTCCTTTGTCTGAAGGTCCTCTTGATATGCTGAGGGCTTGTCCTGAAGACGGTTCGCTCTTTCCAAGAGCGTCCTTGACGATCACCCTCGCATTCCAGATCGGTTGAGGGTCTGGTATGGGATCCAGGGCGTTTTTTTCCTGGGCCACCGCATAAGCCATGACGAGCGGTTGGACCGTTTTCACCCTATCGTCCGAGACTTCCCTTGACAACATGGGTTCTATTTCCGCAAATACAGGGCGAGGGTGGGGGGGAGAAGGCCTTGGCCCCGGTACCCTTCGGCGGGTCTCTTCTTCAAAGCTCAAGTCGGCTGAATCCTGGCGTGCCGAATGGAGCGTGACAATTGAAAGATTAAGTGTCGCAGATTGAGACCCGACTGGGATCGTACCCCGGGGAAGATGGGATCCGACCCAGAGAAGAGAGCCATGGAACACCAAGGAACATATGACGCCTAAAAGGATATTACGATTCATCGGACTTTCTTCGGGTAGCCAGGGATACTCTGCTCAGTCCTGCAGCCCTGACACTATCCAAAACATCGATGATCATCTGATAACGGACGGCCTGGTCAGCGTTGATGAAAACAGGTTGGTCAGGATCGTTATTCCTTTCTCCCGTGAGATGGTCCAAGAGATGGGTAAGAGACACCTCTCGCTCATTGACAAATATCCTCTCATCCTCGGTTATGCTGACGGAGATATAGTTCTGTTTGTCGGCCTGTCCTGTCTGAGCGGAAGGCAGATTCACTTGAATGCCGCGGTGGACTGTCATAGAGAGCATGGAATAGATAAAGAATACCAGAAGAAGGAACATACAATCGATGAGAGGGATGATCTCGATTCGGGCGCGCTTTTGAGGTCTCTGGGCGAGTCGCATCTCTAGATTCTCTCCTGAGGGCCGGAACCCTCTTTCTGGTTCTGGTTTCTCTCAAAGGTGATTTCAAGGCTGCTAGCGAATTTCTCCATCTCTTTCGAGAAATGGTCAATTCGAGACAGAAAGTAGTTGTAAGGGATGAGGGTAACAATGGCGACCGCCAACCCTGCCGCAGTGGTGATCAAGGCCTGTGCGATTCCTTTTGTGACCACTTGGGGCTGGGCAATCTGAGCAAGCCCGAGGATGTCGAATGAGTTGATGATACCCAGGACCGTACCAAAGATGCCCAGAAGAGGGGCCACGGTGATAATGGTATCTAGGATGTTCAGGTAGCGCCGCATTCTTTTTATTGCCTCATCGGCACTCATTTCAAGAGCTCGCGGCAGGGAGTAGTGTCGATGGGCGATTCCATTGATCAGCATTCTGACAATGTAGTCCTTCGACCCCTTCCCAACCTCATAGGCGACATCGTATGCGCCTTGCTCAGCAAGCTCGAGTATCCGAACAATAAGGCCCCTGTCACTTATGCGGCTCATGCGGAACCAGAAAATTGCACGCTCTACGACAATGGCAACAGACGTGATAGAACACAGGAGAAGGGGATACATAATCGGTCCCCCCCTCGCGATCAAGTTGAACATGAGATCCTCAAACAAAAAAACCGGTCCCCAGAGGGCAACCGGATCATCAGTCGACAAGACCCTTCACTGTCTCACCCTCGGAGACAACTGTGAAGCATGTCCAGGCAGGTCTTCTGGCTCTCCCGATTCTCCTGTTCGCCTTCCCATCCCGGCTGAGGCGGGACAGTGGCTTCGACCCTTGATCCGTAGTTCCGTCGAGAAAAGGCTCCTGTTTTCCCCTCACCATATCGGTGAAGGCGGGATCACAGCGGCGGGTCCGCGACGGATTTCCACCGTCTTCCCTCTTCGGCTCCCGAAGGAACCACCTGGACACAACTCATTTTTTCTAAGCCCTTTATATTAAACAACTCCCAAAGTTCTGTCAAGAAAGGAGGTCTGGCAGACCTTTTTTTGTATGCAGGAACTCAGAAGTCAGCATACATATAGGATGAGGACCAGAAGGCCAATTCACGTTTTTCAGTGCACGCGACTTAGCCTTCATTCTGACTTCTGTTTCCTGACTCCTTCGGAAGGCTCGCCTCGATCAACTCGAGGAGGCGCTGAGGGGAGATCGGTTTTGGGAGGAAAAGGTTGGCTCCGGCATCCAATCCCCTATTGTGCTCCTCTTCGCCGTTTTTGGCAGTGAGCATGATGACGGGGATTTTCGTGTATCCCTCCATGGCCCTGATTTTTCGGCAGAGCTCATACCCATCCATCCGAGGCATGATGATGTCAAGGATGAGGAGATCAAAATGTTCTCTCTCGAGTTTCTTGAGAGCTTGAGGTCCACTGGAGGCGGTCATGACAGTCCATCCCTTGGGTGAAAAGAGTTCGACGAGGGCAGCAAGAACGAGTTCATCATCGTCGACGACGAGGATTCTCTGTGACATGTTGACCTCCTTTGAGCACCGGGAGGAAGATCCGAAAGGTTGTTTCCCGACCTTCCTGGCTGTCGACCTCGATCCGTCCTCCATGGCCTTCAATAATTCCATAACATATGGACAGACCGAGTCCCATTCCCTTCTTGACATCCTTCGTCGTGAAGAAGGGTTCGTAGATTTTCTCTAGGATGCCTTTTGGGATGCCTTTCCCGGTATCACTTATCGTGACCCGTATCTCTCGATGATCCTTAGTCTCAACGAGATTGGTCTGAATGGTCAGCTCCCTCCGGCCCTCTTCGGTCTCCATGGCGTCTCGAGCATTCGAGATCAGATTGAGGAAAACCTGTTCCAACTGACTGGAATCTCCGAGAATCTTCGGAAGATCAGAAGTCAGGTTCTTCATCGTCGAGATGTTATCGTTGAGGAGTTGTTGCCCTACAATCATTAGTGCATTTTCGATGGGGACATTGATATCCAGGGGCTCAGACTTGGCCTCGGCTTGGCGAGAGAATTCTCTCAGATGATTGATGATCATCGCCATCCTTCGATTGCATTCCTGGACCAACTCCACCCGCTTTCTATTGGCGGGATGTTCATGGAGGCTTTCATAAAGGACATGAAGGACTGCATCAGAAGCCATCAATGGGTTGTTCAGCTCGTGAGCAACCCCGGCGACCAGATCTCCGAGGGCTCTCATTTTGGCGGCCTGAACGAGGTAGTTCTGGGTCTTTCTCAATTCTGCATCGAGCGTTTTTCGTTCCGTAATGTCTCGGATGATGCCTTCATACCCAATCGGGTTACCCAGAGTATCACGGATGAGATTAGATGTGATGAGGACGAAGATCTCCGTCCCATCTTTCTTCTTTAGCCTCTGTTCGTAGTCCTTGACAAAGCCCTTCTTTTGAATCTCCTCCTTCATTTTCCCACGGTCTTCGGGATTCACGTAAAGATCGTGGGGAATGTCAATGGTCAGAAGTTCTTCCTTGCTTTCATAACCAAATGTTTCAACGGCCGACTGATTCACGTCTAGGAATCGGCCATCGACGGTGGAAATGTAAATCGCGTCTTTTGAGCCTTCGAAGAGCCTGCGATACCTCGCTTCCGATTCCGTCAACTTGGCCGTTCTCTCGGCCACAATGTGCTGGAGGTTCTGATTGCTATCCTTGCGACGACGGACCATGATTCTCAGTATACTACAACCTCGCCCGGATTATTCATGAATCCCAAAGATTCGTGAATCATGCAGGCTAGATAATGGAAAACCCCGCCATGGTCTCTTAAATCTTGGCGGGGTTTCCGTTCCTGGTATCTTCGATTGGTTCCGCTACGACTCTGCTATCTGAAGTTCTTCCGTCTCACCATAGAGTTCTTGCGGTTCCTCTTGTTCATACCCTTCTACGTGGATTCTCAGACCGGTGTATTTATCCAGGCCGCTGCCAGCTGGGATCAAACGGCCCATGATCACATTCTCTTTGAGGCCCCTGAGAAAATCAGTCTTCGCAGCCACAGCTGCCTGGGTGAGAACCTTGGTGGTTTCCTGGAAAGAGGCAGCCGATATGAAACTGTCGGTAATGAGCGAGGCCTTGGTAATTCCCAGAAACAAAGGCTCTGCGATCGCGGGCTTTCCCCCTTGGGCAAGGACTCGTGCATTTTCTTCTTCGAAGGCGGTTTTCTCGACCTGATCATCCACCAGGAAGCTGGTATCGCCAACTTCTTTGATGCGGACCCGTTTCAGCATCTGGCGGACGATAACCTCGATGTGCTTGTCATTGATCCTGACGCCCTGGAGTTTATAGACTTCTTGGATCTCATCGACAAGGTACTTCGCCAACTCTTTGTCTCCCAGAACCCGAAGGATATCGTGGGGATTCGCAGGTCCATCCATCAAGGGCTCCCCAGCCTTCACATAATCTCCTTCATGGACACTGATATGTTTGTCCCGAGAGAAGGAGTATTCTCGAGGGTCACCCACCTCGGGGGTGATGATGACCTTCCGCTTCCCTTTCACATCTTTACCAAAGGAGACCGTCCCATTGATCTCACTGATAACGGCAAACTCCTTGGGTCGGCGTGCTTCGAAGAGTTCCGCCACACGAGGCAGGCCGCCCGTAATGTCTTTTGTTTTTGTCGTTTCTCTCGGGATTTTGACGAGCACATCACCGGCCTCAACCATGTCTCCCTCTGCCACGAGGATATTCGATCCGACCGAAAGAAGGTATCGGGCAGCTGAAGCCGATTCCGGTATTTGAAGGGTCCTCCCTGTGTCGTCTTTGATAGAAATCCTCGGGCGGAGATTCGAATCTTTCGGTTCTATGATCACCTTTCGCGACAGACCTGTGAAGTCATCGACCTTTTCCTGCATCGTGACCCCTTCGATGATATCCCCGAACTTCACACGTCCCGGCAATTCTGTCAAAATCGGAATCGAATAGGGATCCCATTCGGCAAGCATCTGTCCTTCTTTGATCTTTTGACCATCTTTGACTTTCAGCTTTGCCCCGTAGATGACCGAATAGCGACGTCTCTCCCGGTTGTCTTCATCGAGTATAGCGATTTCGCCGTTCCGGTTCATAACGATGAGATCCCCATCTCTATTCCGCACGGTTTTTACGTTCTCAAACTTAACCTTCCCAGGAATCCTCGTCTCCAGAGCCGTCTGCTCGGCACGACGACTGGCCGTCCCGCCGATGTGGAAGGTTCTCATCGTCAGCTGCGTCCCAGGCTCCCCAATAGACTGGGCAGCGATAATCCCGATGGCCTCCCCCACGTTAACCAGTCGGCCTCTGGCAAGATCCCTTCCATAGCAGAGTGCACAAACACCGCGTCTCGATTTGCAGGTCAAAACAGACCGAATCTTAACCCGATCTATACCGGCGTCAACGATCCGCGTCGCTACCTCCTCGTCAATCTCCTCATTGCCGTTTACCAAGACCTCGCCCGTAAAGGGGTCCTTGATGCCTTCGAGCGCCACACGGCCGAGAATTCGACCTGCCAGGGTCTCGATGATTTCCCCACCCTCAATCAAGGCAGTGGCTTCTATCCCATCGAGGGTCTCGCAGTCATATTCGGTAATAATGACGTCCTGCGCCACATCGACCAACCGCCGGGTCAGGTAACCGGAATTGGCTGTTTTCAAAGCTGTATCCGCCAATCCCTTTCTGGCGCCGTGAGTCGAGATGAAATACTGCAAGACGGTAAGCCCCTCCCTGAAATTTGCGGTAATCGGAGTCTCGATGATCTCTCCTGAGGGCTTTGCCATCAGACCCCTCATTCCTGCCAACTGCCTGATCTGCTGGGCGCTGCCCCTGGCTCCGGAGTCGGCCATGATGAATATCGGGTTCATACTCGGTACACGAACCTTCTTCCCATCCTTGGTCGTCAGCTCCTCTGTGCCCAGCTCTCCAAGCATCACATCGGCAATTTTCTCCGTCACCTGGGACCAGATGTCGATGACTTTATTGTAGCGCTCACCATCGGTAATGAGTCCTTCTGTGTACTGTTCCCTCACCTCCTGAACCTCTTTGTTGGCTTCGTCAAGAAACCTCTCTTTGTTCGGTGGAATGAGCATATTGTCAATACACATCGAGATCCCGGCCTGAGTTGCATATTGATACCCGAGGTTCTTAACACGGTCAGCCAGAATGACGGTTTCTTTCTCTCCCGCCACTCGATAGGTATAGTCGATGAGGTTACCCAATTCCCCCTTATTCATGACCTTGTTGATGATCGAGAATGGGACCTCTTTTGGGACGATCTCTTTCAACAGGACTCGGCCCACCGTCGTCTGATACATTTCACCGTTCACGCGCACCTTTATCCCTGCATGGAGATCGATGGCCCCGGCATCGAACGCCACACGAACCTCTTCAGGATTCGTGAAAGCCTTCCCTTCTCCCTTGGACTCGGGCCTTTCCTTCGTCATATAATAAATCCCCAGGACAATATCCTGTGTCGGTACAATGATGGGTTTTCCGTGAGCTGGAGAAAGGATATTGTTGGTGGACATCATGAGGATTCGAGCCTCGGCTTGGGATTCGACCGAGACTGGGACATGAACGGCCATCTGATCCCCGTCAAAATCGGCGTTAAAGGCGGAGCAAACAAGGGGATGGAGTTGGATGGCCTTTCCTTCAATCAGAACTGGTTCAAAGGCCTGGATGCCGAGCCGATGCAAGGTCGGAGCTCGGTTGAGTAGCACCGGGTGCTCGCGAATGACCTCATCGAGGACATCCCAAACCTCGGGCTTTTCTTTCTCCACCATCTTCTTCGCGCTCTTGATGGTCGATACAAGGCTCTTTGTTTCTAGCTTGTTGTAAATAAATGGCTTGAAGAGCTCCAGTGCCATCTTCTTCGGAAGGCCGCACTGATGGAGTTTCAGCTCCGGACCCACGACAATGACAGAACGCCCTGAATAGTCCACACGCTTGCCGAGGAGGTTCTGGCGAAACCGTCCCTGTTTTCCCCGGAGCATGTCGCTCAGAGACTTGAGTGGTTTCTTGTTGGCCCCGAGGATGGTGCGACCTCTCTTCCCGTTGTCAAAAAGGGCATCAACCGCCTCCTGGAGCATTCTTTTCTCGTTTCTGATGATAATATCCGGGGCATTGAGTTCCAACAGCCTCTTGAGCCGGTTGTTTCGGTTAATGACCCTGCGATAGAGGTCATTCAGGTCAGATGTGGCAAACCTGCCTCCATCGAGCGGTACCAGGGGCCTCAGGTCCGGTGGAATCACTGGAATGACTTCCATGATCATCCATTCCGGCTTGTTGTCTGAATCTCTGAATGCCTCGAGGATTCTGAGACGCTTTGCAAGTTTCTTCTTTTTGGCTTCTGAGGTGGTTTCTCGCATGTCGAGACGGAGTTGTTCAGAAAGCTCCTTCACCTCTGTTGAAGCCAGAAGATTTCTCACAGCCTCCGCCCCTTGTCCAACAACGAGATCAGGAAACTTTCGAGTGGCGTCCCGACACTTATCCTCTGAGAGTAGTTCACTCTTCTTGAGTGGGGAGCTTCCCGGGTCAATCACAACGTAGGCCTCAAAATACAAGACCCGTTCCAGATCCCTCAAGGTGATGTCGAGAAGAACACCGATTTTGCTTGGAATGCTCTTGAGAAACCAGATGTGAGCGACCGGAGTGGCGAGTCGAATGTGGCCCATTCTTTCACGGCGGACCTTGGACTGGATCACCTCGACACCACATTTCTCGCAGACGATGCCGCGGTGTTTCATGCGCTTGTACTTGCCACAGTTACACTCATAGTCTTTGACAGGGCCAAAGATCTTGGCACAGAAGAGGCCATCTTTTTCGGGTTTGAAGGTTCGATAGTTGATGGTTTCTGGTTTTTTCACCTCTCCATGAGACCACGACTCAATCTTTTCAGGAGAGGCGATAGAGATTCGAATCGCATTGAAGCTTAAAGGACTTTTCGGCTTTTCGAGAAAGTTGAGATAGTCTTCCAAAACGTCCTCCCTATTGTTTCCTCTGTGGTATGGATAGCTTGTTATTGACGACGAGTGCTTTTGTCCTCAAGGAGTTCCACATCGAGGCCCAAGCTTTGAAGCTCTTTGACGAGGACATTGAACGATTCCGGTAATCCTGGTTCCAGCACGTGTTCGCCTCGAACAATTGCCTCGTAAGCCCTGGTCCTCCCCCCCACATCGTCGGATTTGACGGTCAGGAATTCCTGGAGAGAGTGGGCTGCTCCATAGGCCTCGAGGGCCCAGACTTCCATCTCTCCTAATCGCTGTCCACCGAATTGGGCCTTTCCGCCAAGAGGCTGCTGTGTGACCAGCGAATAGGGACCAATCGACCTGGCATGGATCTTCTCGTCCACGAGATGGTGCAGCTTCAGGAGATACATGTAGCCGATGGTCACTTTATGATCAAAGGCCTCTCCATTCCTTCCGTCATAAAGGGCTGTCTGGCCAGTAATCGGAAGGTTGGCTTTCTCGAGTGTCTCTTTAATTTCTTGCTCCGAAGCGCCATCAAAGACGGGGACTGCCATATAGACTCCCTGGCTTATCTTCTTCGCAAGTTCAACAATTTCCTTATCACTACACCCATTGACGTATTTGTCCACGTCCTTGGATTTATAAATGGACTTGATCTGCTTTCTCAGGGAAGTCGGACTGTAATTCCTCTCCAAGAACCGCTGAATCTGCGCTCCCAGTCCTTTGGCTGCCCAGCCCAGATGAGTCTCCAGGATCTGCCCCACATTCATTCTCGAGGGGACACCCAGAGGATTCAGGACCACCTCAACGGGGGTGCCATCCTCTGTGTAGGGCATATCCTCTTCTGGTAGGATTCGCGAGATGATCCCTTTGTTACCGTGCCTTCCGGACATCTTGTCGCCGACTGAAAGGTGCCGCTTGATGGCCACATAGACCTTGACCGTCTTAATCACTCCAGGAGGAAGTTCATCGCCCATCCGGAGTTTAGCGATCTTCTCTTCAAATTTCTCCCTCACTCGATCCATTTGAGCTTCAGCGCCTTCCAGTATGTCCCTAAGCCTCAGCTCGACCATCTCGTTACTGACCGGCACATCAACCAACCTCGTTGTGGGGATAGACTTAAGGGCCTCGGCCGTGATCTTCTTGCCAGCCTCTAAGAGAACGGTCTTCCTCTTGTGTTCCGTCAAAGGCGCCGCCAGCTTTTTCCCCAGCAGTAGTCTTTCCATCTTTCGTCGAGCGCTCTCATTAATGATCCGAATCTCATCAGACTGATTCTTCAATAACCGTGCTCGTTCTTGATCCTCAATAGCCTTGCTTCTCTCATCCTTCTCGACACCTTTTCGTGAGAAAACCTTCGCGTCGATAACGATGCCCTCGATACCGTGTGGGGCCCGAAGGGATGTATCCCTGACATCACCTGCCTTCTCTCCAAATATCGCCCGGAGGAGTTTTTCCTCAGGAGAAAGCTGGGTCTCTCCCTTCGGTGTGACCTTGCCCACCAGGATGTCTCCCGGTGCCACCTCAGCACCTATCCGGACAATCCCGCTTTCGTCCAAATCCTTCAGGGCTTCCTCACCCACATTGGGGATATCCCGAGTGATTTCCTCTTTGCCGAGTTTAGTATCCCTGGCTGTGCACTCCAGCTCTTCGATATGGATGGATGTGTAAGCATCATCTTTCAAGAGCTTCTCGCTGATGAGGATCGAATCTTCGAAATTGTAACCTCCCCATGGCATAAAGGCCACCAGGACGTTGCGACCCAGAGCGAGTTCACCCATGTGAGTCGCTGGGCCGTCCGCGATAATCTGTCCAGCTTTGACGCGTTCTCCCTTGGAGACGATTGGCTTCTGATTGATGCAGGTGTTCTGGTTGGATCGTTGATATTTCACGAGGTTGTAATTGTCCACACCTGGATCGGTGTCGTCATGAACCTGGTCGCAACGCACAACGATCCTTGAAGCGTCAACCTCTTCAACAATTCCGTCCCTCCTGGCCACCACCGTTACGCCTGAGTCCTTTGCGACGATCGTTTCCATCCCCGTTCCCACAAGGGGTGCGTCGGTTATGAGAAGAGGGACAGCCTGCCGCTGCATGTTTGATCCCATGAGCGCTCTGTTGGCGTCGTCGTGTTCGAGAAATGGGATCAGCGATGTCGCAACACTGACAAGCTGCTTTGGAGAGACGTCCATAAATTGGATTTCCTCAGGCTTCACCATGACGAATTCCCCTCCCTTTCTGGCAGAGACGAGGGAATTGACAAAGCGTCCCCTTCCGTCCAAGGGGGCATTCGCCTGAGCGATAACGGCATCCTCTTCATCGAGGGCAAACAAGTACCGGATTCGATCCGTCACACGGCCGTTGGTCACCTCCCGGTAGGGTGTCTCTATGAAACCGTACTCATTGATCCTGGCATGGGTACTGAGCGAGGTGATCAGTCCAATATTGGGTCCTTCAGGGGTCTCAATGGGACAGATTCTCCCGTAATGTGTCGGATGGACGTCACGAACCTCAAATCCGGCCCTCTCTCTGGTCAGCCCCCCAGGCCCTAGAGCGCTTAGTCTTCTTTTATGGGTGATCTCTGACAGCGGGTTGGTCTGATCCATGAACTGAGAGAGCTGACTGCTTCCGAAGAATTCCTTTATGACAGCTGACAACGGCTTCGAGTTAATCAAATCATGAGGCATCAGGGTCTCAATTTCCTGGAGGCTCATTCGCTCGCGAATGGCCCTTTCAATTCGCACCAGGCCTATATGATACTGATTCTCCAAAAGTTCACCGACTGTCCGTACTCTTCGGTTACCCAAGTGGTCGATATCATCGACTGTTCCACGGCCGTCTTTGAGGTTTATCAGGTAGCGGACAACTTCGAGAATATCCTCACGTCTCAGGACCGTCTCATCCTCCGGGACGTCTTTCAGTTTAAGCTTATAGTTAAGCTTCATCCTCCCCACCCGGGAAAGGTCATATCGTTCTGGGTTGAAAAACAGGTTGTAGAAAAGGTTGGTCGCTGTCTCCAGAGTGGGAGGATCGCCGGGTCGCAGGCGCCGGTAGATTTCGACGATGGCCTTCTCAGTCTCTTTCTGCTGTGGGAGTTTACTTGGTTCGCTCTGGGCAAGCCTCTCCTTTTCCTCCTTTGTCAATGAGATTTTGTCCACGACCAGGGTGTCTCTCAAGGAAGAACTCACCGTGATGTTATCGATGAATAGAAGATCAAACCCCGGAATCTTACGTTTCTTGATTTCCCGGAGAAGTTCCTCCGTAATCATCTCGTTACACTCAGCAATGACCTCACCTGTCTCTCGGTCCACGAGTTCCTCGGCTAGGTAATGGTCGAGAAGATCCGACTCGTTCACCACCAAGGTATTGATACCGGCGGCTTTCAGCCGTTTGATCATCGCGTTATTGATCTTTCTCAGTTTTTTTACGATGACCTGCTTGTTCTTCGGGTCGACGATATCTTCCAGTGATCTCTGGCCTTCAAGCAGATCAAAGGGGACCTCCTTCACAAACCGGCCGTTTCGGCGAGAGACTTTTTCGCGAAGGTAGAAATAGTCGAGCAACTCCTGTGTCGAATACCCCAGCGCCTTAAGAAGGACTGTCACCGCGAGCTTTCTCCTCCGGTCGATTCGGACGTGGAGAATGTCCTTGCTATCAAATTCAAAATCGATCCAGGAACCCCGATAAGGAATGATCCGGGCGAAGTAAATTGTCTTGCCTCCTCCCTTTCCTTGATCAGAATCGAAGAATACGCCAGGAGATCGGTGCAGTTGGCTGACGATGACCCTTTCCGTTCCGTTGATGATGAAGGTACCATTCGTTGTCATCAGAGGAATTTCACCGAAATATACCTCTTGCTCCTTCATCGCTTTGATGTCCCGCCTTCCCGTCTCATCGTCGATGTCATAGAGGACCAGTCGGAGGGTGACTTTGATGGGTGCGGCATACGTGGCTCCTTTGAGTACGCATTCATCCACGTCGTACTTGGGGTCTCCGAGACGAAAACTGACAAACTCCAGGGAGGCCGTATCATAGAAATCAGTGATGGGAAAGACACTCTTGAAAACCCCCTGGAGTCCCGTGTCGTCCCTCTCTTCAGGAGCCAGGTCGTGTTGCAAGAACCGGTTATAGGACTGGACTTGGATATCAATGAGATTGGAGATACTCGCAACCTCTTTGATTTTTGAGTAGTCTTTTCTATACCTCTGGTTATTCTGTGGCCACATAGAGATCTATCAACCCCTTTCTCCCCGTTTCAGACATGAATTTTCAATCTGTCTTCTAAAAGGGATTCGATCAGAGACTATTTGACTTCTACCGTGCCCCCGGCCTCTTCGAGTTTTTTCTTGACAGCCTCTGACTCTTCCTTGGAGATACTCTCCTTCACCGTCTTTGGAACGCCTTCCACCAAATCCTTCGCCTCTTTCAGACCGAGGCCGGTGAGTTCTCTGACCGCCTTGATCACCTGGATCTTCTTATCCCCGAACCCTGTCAGAACCACCTCGAAATCGGTTTTCTCCTCTTTAGGTCCCGTCTCAGCTGCCCCAGGTCCCGCTGCGGCGGCTGGAGCCACGGGTGCCACGGCCGTAACACCGAACTCTTCTTCCAATTCCTTGACAAACTCTGCGAGTTCAAGAACGGTCATGTTTTTTATGAAGTTCTTGACATCCTCTCTTTTCAGCTGCGCCATTTCTCTCTCCTTCTCCTTCTTTTGAACTTATCGTTTCAGTCTGCCGAATCGACAATGGGTTTCTTTCATCAACGCTTGAATGCAAAAAGGTTACTCGCCCTTTTGCTGTCGGAACGCAGACAATACTTGCAGGAGTCTGTGCAGATTTGCGGACAGGACACCGATCAGTTGTGTTGGTCCAGCCGCGAGGACCGACAACAGACGCCCTAACAGCACTTCTCGACTCGGAATCTCTGCGAGTCTCTTAATGCCCTCCTGATCAACGAGTTTGCCTTCAACCAATCCCCCCTTGATTTCGAGTTTCGGCTGCTTCTTCCTAAATTCTCCGAGGATCTTTGCAGGGGTTAACGGATCATCGTAAGAGATAGCGAGCGCTGTCGGTCCGTTGATGTGGTCAACGAGGGGCTCCAGATGGGTATCTTTCAGTGCCAGTTTGACCAATGCGTTCTTAACCACCCGATACTTGACCGAGGCTTGCCGAAGCTGATCCCGAAGAAGTGTTATCTCCTCCACGTTCAACCCGCGGTAGTCGGTCAATATGGCGGCCCGAATGCCTTCGATCGAGCCCTGGATCTCCGAGACAATCTGCTCCTTATCTTTTCTCAGCAACGACGTAACCTCCTCGCTCCCACGTCATTTGATTAGGCTCCGAACCTCCAGCGGATCGACTTTAATCCCCGGTCCCATGGTGGTCGATAAGGCAATTCCCCTCAGGTAGATACCCTTGCTTGTGGGTGGTTTTGCCCGCAGAACAACTTCCAGAAGAGATCGAGCGTTCTCGGTGAGCTTTTCAACTCCAAAAGAGAGCTTCCCGACTGGAGCATGGACGATACCGGCCTTTTCCACCCGGAATTCAACCTTCCCGCCCTTGATCTCTTTGACCGCCCTGGCAACATCAAACGTTACGGTCCCAACTTTCGGATTGGGCATGAGTCCTCTCGGGCCGAGGATCTTTCCCAGTTTTCCGACTTGCCCCATCATGTCGGGTGTGGCGACCGCCTTATCAAAATCAAGCCATCCTCCTTCGATTTTTGCGACCAGATCCTCAGCTCCAATGTGGTCGGCCCCGGCATCTTCAGCCTCTTTGGCCTTCTCTCCTTTCGCAAAGACGAGCACCCGACTCGTCTTTCCCGTGCCGTGAGGGAGCACCACCGAGCCCCGGACCATTTGGTCCGCCTTTTTGGGATCGACGCCGAGGCGGATGGCCATATCGACGGTTTCATCAAATCGGGCACAGCCGGTTTCGGTGACCAGCCGAACTGCCTCCTCGAGTCCGTACTTCTGTGTCCGGTCTACCTTCTTTCTTGCATCAATGTACTTCTTTCCCCTTTTCCCCATGTGTCCCTACTCAATCTCGATGCCCATGCTTCTGGCCGTCCCCTCGACCGTTCGGATCGCTCCATCCATGTCAACGACATTCAAATCGGGGAGTTTGATCTTTGCGATCTCTTCCACCTGGCTCTTCGTTACCTTGCCGACCTTTTCTAGGTGGGGCTCGCCCGATCCCTTTGCAATTTGGGCTGCCTTTTTGAGAAGGATAGAAGTTGGAGGTGTCTTGGTAATGAACGTGAAGGATCGGTCGGCGTAGACCGTGATGACTGCGGGAATAATTGTTCCCTCCTGTCCCTGCGTCTTTGCATTGAAAGCCTTGCAGAACTCCATAATGTTGACGCCGTGCTGGCCCAGGGCAGGCCCTACAGGAGGAGATGGATTTGCCTGGCCTGCAGGGATTTGCAACTTGATAATGCCAATGACTTTTTTTGCCATGATGAATCTCCAGGCAACCTCTATCCCTTCTCGATTTGGACGAAATCGAGTTCGACAGGGGTGGCCCTTCCAAAGATGGAGACCAGGACTTTGACTTTTCTCTTCTCTGGTCTCACCTCTTCTACCGTGCCAACAAAGTTAACGAAAGGCCCGTCGATCACCCGTACAGTATCGCCTGCTGAGAAAGAGACCTTTGGCTTTGGCTTTGATACACCTTCTTTGATTTGGGCGATGACTCCCTCCACCTCGTCTTCGGAAATCGGCGTCGGCCGAGTGCTGTGACCGGCAAAGCCAGTGACTTTCGGGGTACCCTTCACGATGTGCCAAGTTTCGTCGTTCATTTCCATTTTTGCGAGGATATATCCTGGAAAGATCTTCCTTTGCGAAGTTCGCCGCTTTCCTTTCACGAGTTCCACGACCGTCTCGGTGGGGACCAAGATTTCGTCGAAAAGATCGGATTTCCCAAGATTCTTGATTCGTTCCTCAAGGCTTACCTTGGCCTTGTTCTCATAACCTGAATAAGTGTGGATGACGTACCACTTTTTTGCCATATTGCTCTCGAGACGCCTCAGAATTGCATTGATAGAAAAAGAGCTACAAGACCAACCGAATCAGACGGGACAACCCCACATCGACAACTCCTAGGAAAAAACCGAAGATGAAGACTGAAATCAAAACAATAATCGTAGCGTATATGGTATCCCTTCGGGAGGGCCAATTGACCTTCTTTAGCTCAACTTTGACCTCTCTGAGAAACTGAAGGACGACATCGAATCGACTCATTGTTGCTTCCCTGTAAAAAATACTGACAGGCCAGGAGGGATTAGAACCCCCAACATCCGGATTTGGAGTCCGG